>JBFJPL010000070.1:0-21478 GCA_041617155.1 Kiloniellales bacterium | reverse complement strand
TGGCCCTATGGCGTCGAGCAGTTGCGCGGTCTGTGCCGCGAACGCGGTATCCCTCTGGCCCTGCTGCCGGGCGACGATCAGCCGGACGCGGAACTGGCCGCTTTCTGCAGCCTCGCGCCAGAGGCCTGCCACCGCCTGTGGCAGTACGGCGTGCACGGCGGCCCGGAGAACGCCCACAACTTCCTCGCCTTCGCCGCCTCGCTGTTGGGCGCGGACAGCGACTGGGTCGAGCCGAAGCCGCTGCTGCGCGCCGGCCTCTACTGGCCGGGCCGGGACCGGCCCGCTCTCGAGGATCTGCGCCGCGAATGGCGGGCGGGGGCGCCGGTCGCGGCGATCGTCTTCTACCGCGCCCTGCTGCAGGCCAGCAACCTGGCGCCGGTCGACGCGCTGATCGCGGCGCTTGGACGCCAAGGGGTCAATCCCCTGCCGATCTTTTGTGCCAGCCTGAAGGAGCCGGTTTCCGCCGAGATCGTGGCCGGTCTGCTCGCAGAGGCTGCCGCAGGCCTGGTGCTCAACTCGACCGGTTTCGCCGTCTCCAGCCCCGGCCGGGAACGCCAGGAGACGCCGTTCGACGGGGTCGCGGGACCGGTGCTTCAGGTCGTCTTTTCCGGCGGCAACCAGGCCGCCTGGGCCGCGGGCACGCAGGGCCTTTCGGCGCGCGACATCGCCATGAACGTCGCCCTACCGGAAGTCGACGGCCGGATTCTCTCCCGCGCCGTCTCGTTCAAGTCCGAGGCCCGCTTCGACGAAGTGACCCAATGTTCGTTGGTGGCTTATCAGCCGGTGCCGGACCGGGTCGATTTCGTCGCCGATTTGGCGGCCAACTGGCTGGCGCTGCGGCGGACCCCGCCGGCCGAACGACGCCTCGCGGTGATCCTGGCCAACTACCCCAACCGCGATGGGCGGATCGGCAACGGCGTCGGGCTCGACACGCCGGCCGGGACGCTTCGGGTGCTGTGCGCGCTGAAGCGCGCGGGCTACAGGGTCGAGGATCTGCCGGCCGACGGCAACGCGCTGGTCGAACGTCTGACAAGCGGACCGACCAACGCCGGATTGGCCGGGCGGATCGTGCGTGAGACATTCTCTTTCGCCGACTATCAGATCTTCTTCGGTTCCTTGCCGGTCGAAGTCCAACAGCGGGTCCTGGAGCGCTGGGGGGCGCCGGAAAGCGATCCCTTTTTCCGGCCCGGCGAGACCGACTGCGGCGGCTTCGCGGTTGCCGCCTTGCGCTGCGGCAATGTCGTCGTCGGGCTGCAGCCGGCGCGCGGCTACAACATCGATCCGCAACGCAGCTACCACGACCCCGATCTGGTGCCGCCGCACGGCTATCTCGCCTTCTATGCCTGGCTGCGCGATCAGGTGCGGGTCCAAGGCGTCGTCCACATGGGCAAGCATGGGAACCTGGAGTGGCTGCCGGGCAAGGCGCTCGCGCTGTCGCGAGCGTGCACTCCCGAGGCCGCGCTTGGCCCGCTGCCGCACCTCTATCCCTTCATCGTCAACGATCCGGGCGAGGGCACCCAGGCCAAGCGGCGTGCCCAGGCCGTCATCGTCGACCACCTGACGCCGCCCCTGACCCGCGCCGAGTCCTACGGTCCGCTCGCCGACCTGGAGCAGCTGGTCGACGAGTACTACGAGGCCGCCGGAGTCGACCCGCGCCGTCTTGTCGTGCTGCGCGGCCAGATCCTCGAACTGGCCGGGCGCATCGGTCTGGACAAGGACTGCGGCATCGCCAGCGATGAGGAATCGGACCAGGCGCTCGCCAAGCTCGACAACTATCTCTGCGAGTTGAAGGAGATGCAGATCCGCGACGGCCTGCACGTCTTCGGCCTGTCGCCGAAGGGCGCCCAGCTGACCGACCTGCTGGTCGCGCTGACCCGGCTGCCGCGCGGCGACGGCACGGGTGGCGACGCCTCCCTTCTGCGCGCGCTGGCCGCCGATCTGGGATTGACCGGTTTCGATCCGCTCGATTGTGCGCTGGGCGATCCCTGGCAGGGGCCCCGGCCCGACGCGCTAACCGGCGCTGCGCCCTGGCGGACGCAGGGCGACACGGTCGAGCGGCTGGAGCTTCTGGCGCGCGACCTGGTGGAGGGTGCCTGCGACGCCGATCCCGCCTGGACCGCGACCCGCGCCGTGCTCGAGTCGATCGAACGGCAGCTGCGCCCGTCGGTCGAGGCCTGCGGCGCGGCGGAGATGGCCGGCCTCCTGGCCGGCCTCGACGGTCGCTTCGTCCAACCCGGCCCGTCGGGCGCGCCGACCCGGGGGCGCCCGGACGTGCTGCCGACCGGGCGCAACTTCTATTCGGTCGACACCCGCACCGTGCCGACGCCGGCGGCCTGGCACCTGGGCTGGAAGTCGGCCTGCCGGCTGATCGAACAATACCGCCAGGACCGGGGCGCCTGGCCCCGAACCCTGGCACTCTCGGCTTGGGGCACGGCCAACATGCGCACCGGCGGCGACGACATCGCCCAGGCGCTCGCGCTGATCGGCGTGCGGCCGACCTGGGAGGTCGCCTCGCGCCGGGTCACTGGCTTCGAGGTATTGCCGCTCGGCGTCCTCGATCGGCCGCGGGTCGATGTGACCCTGCGCATCTCCGGCTTCTTCCGTGACGCCTTTCCGGCCCAAGTCGATCTCTTCGACTCCGCCGTGCGCGCGGTCGCCGCGCTCGACGAGCCGATGGTCTCCAACCCGTTGGCCGCGCGGGTGCGCGCCGAAACCGAGGCATTGCGCGCCGAGGGCCTGGACGAAAAGACCGCTAGGCGCCGCGCCGGCTTCCGGGTCTTCGGGTCGAAACCGGGCGCCTACGGCGCCGGTCTGCAGGCGCTGATCGACGAACGCGGCTGGCACGACGAGGGCGACCTGGCCCGCGCCTACATCGCCTGGGGCGGTTACGCCTATGGTGACGGCGCGGCCGGTACCGCGGCGCACGGCCTGTTCCGGTCGCGGCTCCGGGGCGTCGAGGGCGTGATCCACAACCAGGACAACCGCGAGCACGACCTGCTCGATTCCGACGACTACTACCAGTTCGAGGGCGGCATGACCGCGGCGGTGCGCCTCCTCTCGGGCAGCCAGCCGGCGGTCTACCACAACGATCATTCGCGTCCGGAAAGCCCGAAGATCCGCACCCTGGAAGAAGAGATCGCCCGTGTCGTGCGGGCCCGCGTGGTCAACCCCAAATGGATCGCCGGGGTCATGCGCCACGGCTACAAGGGTGGGTTCGAGATGGCGGCCACGGTCGACTACCTCTTCGCCTTCGCGGCGACTGCGCACGCCGTGGCCGACCACCACTTCGACGCCGTCTTCGAGGCCTATCTCGAAGACCAGGAGGTGCGCGACTTCCTGGCCACCAACAACCCGGCCGCGCTCAAGGAAATGGCCGAGCGCCTGGTCGAGGCGCGCGAGCGCGGCCTGTGGAAGCCGCGCTCCAACTCGGCCCACGCGCGGCTCGCGGCGCTGACCGGCGGGCTGCTGGAGGAGCTGTCATGAGCGCCGATTCGAGCGAACAGGAAATCAACCGGCGGGCCAACGAGAAGGCGAGGAAGCGCAAGGCCGCGCGCGACCGGATGCTGGCCGACAAGACCAAGGAAAAGGGCCTCTTGATCGTCCACACCGGCAAGGGCAAGGGCAAGTCGACTGCCGCCTTCGGCCTCGCCGTGCGCGCCATCGGCAACGCCATGAAGGTCGGCGTGGTGCAGTTCGTCAAGGGCAAGTGGCAGACCGGCGAGCGTCTGGTGCTGGAGCGCTTTCCCGAGCAGGTCGAGATTCGAACCATGGGCGAGGGCTTCACCTGGGACACCCAGGACCGCGCCCGCGACATCGCGGCGGCCAAGGCGGCCTGGGAAGCCTCGAAAGAGATGATTGAGGCGTGCCGCGCTGCGCCGCCGAAATACGACCTGATCGTGCTCGACGAACTCAACATCGTGCTGCGCTACGACTACCTACCGCTCGACGAGGTGCTCGCCGTCCTGCGCGACAAGCCGCGGGACCTGCACCTGGTGGTCACGGGGCGCAACGCCAAGCCGGCGCTGATCGAGATCGCCGACCTGGTGACCGAGATGACCTTGGTCAAGCATCCCTTCCGGGAGCAGGGCGTCAAGGCGCAGAAAGGCATCGAGTTTTGAGCGCCGCCGCCATCATGCTGCAGGGTACCGGCTCCGACGTCGGCAAGTCGTTGCTGGCCGCCGGCCTCGGCCGGGCCTACAGCCGGCGTGGACTCGAGGTACGCCCCTTCAAGCCTCAGAACATGTCGAACAACGCGGCGGTCACCGCCGACGGCGGCGAGATCGGCCGGGCCCAGGCGCTGCAGGCGCGGGCCTGCGGCGTCGCACCGACGACCGACATGAACCCGGTCCTGCTCAAGCCGCAGAGCGAGATCGGCGCGCAGGTGGTGATCCAAGGCAAGGTCTGGGGTAACGCCAAGGCGCGTGACTACCAAGCCCTGAAGACGAAGTTGCTGCCCAAGGTGCTGGAGAGCTTCCGACACCTCTCGGCCGAGGCCGACCTGATCGTCGTCGAGGGCGCCGGCAGCGCGGCCGAGGTCAACCTGCGCGCCGGCGATATCGCCAACATGGGCTTTGCCGAGGCGGCCGGCGTGCCGGTGGTGCTGGTCGGCGACATCGACCGCGGTGGGGTGATCGCCAGCATCGTTGGGACCCACGTCCTGCTCGGCGAGGTCGAGCGCGCGCGCCTCGCCGGCTACATCGTCAACAAGTTCCGCGGCGATATCAGCCTGTTCGACGGCGGCCTCGATATCATCACCCGCCGGACCAACATGGAATCCTTCGGTGTGGTGCCGTTCTTTGCCGACGCCCGGCGACTGCCGGCGGAAGATGCGCTGGCGGTCGAGAGCTACCGGGCCTCGAACGGCGCCGGTGCTCTCAAGGTCGCCGTGCCGGTGTTGTCGCGCATTGCCAACTTCGACGATCTCGACCCCTTGATCGCGGAGCCGGACGTGGCGGTCGTCTTCGTCGAGCCGGGCAGCGCCATTCCGGGTGACACCGATCTGGTCGTGCTGCCGGGTTCCAAGGCCACGCTCGCGGATCTTGTGTACTTGCGCGCTGAAGGCTGGGACCTGGATATCCGGGCGCACCTCAGGCGCGGCGGCCTGGTGCTGGGGCTCTGCGGCGGCTATCAGATGCTGGGCCGCCGGCTCGCCGACCCGCGTGGTATCGAGGGCCCGCCCGGCGAGGCCGAGGGTTTGGGGTTGCTGGAGGTCGATACCGAACTGGCCCCCGACAAGACGTTGACCCAAACCCGCGGCGTCGAGCTGGCGAGCGGCGCGCCGGTCACCGGCTACGAGATGCATGTCGGCGTCACCGCGCGGCGCGGCGATGCCCGGCCCATGCTCGAGCTGGCCGGCCGGCCGGAGGGCGCCGTTTCGGCGGACGGCCGGGTTTTCGGCTGCTACCTGCACGGCCTCTTTGCGGCGGATGGTTTCCGCCACGCCTTCCTCGAGCGGATCCGCCAGCGCCAGAGTTCGGGCTTGGCCTACGAGGCCGAGGTCGAAAAGGCACTGGACGGCTTGGCCGACCATCTGGAAGCGCATGTGAAACTCGACCGCCTGCTGGAGGTGGCCCGTGCGTCGTAATCTAGCGCAGCGTCAGGTGCAGGCCGAGCACCGCGCCGGCCAGAAGCAAGCCGGCCGCGATGTAAAGCCTGAGGGCCGCGCGAATATCGGTCGTGCGCAGGTCTTCCCGGCCGTCGCCCATCCACGGATCCTCGACCACCATGCGGCCGTAGCGGCGCGGCCCGGCGAGTGCCAAGCCCAGGGCGCCGGCGAAGGCGGCTTCTTGCCAGCCGGCGTTGGGCGAGCGGTGTTTGGCGGCATCCCGCCACATGGCGCGCCAGGCGGCCCAGCCGCTCGTCCCCGGCAGCAGCAGGGCGGCCAGCACGATCAAGCCGCCGGCCAGACGCGCCGGCAGGAAGTTCGCGGCATCGTCGAGCCGCGCCGCCACGCGGCCGAACGCCCGGTAGCGGTCGTTCCTGTGGCCGATCATGGAGTCCAGTGTGTTGATCGCCTTATAGGCGCAGAGCCCGGGCAGGCCCAAGAGGGCGAACCAGAAAGTCGGCGCCACCACGCCGTCGGAGAAATTTTCCGCGATGCTTTCGACGGTGGCGCGCGCCACGCCGGCTTGGTCCAGGCTTTCCGGGTCGCGGCCAACAATCGCCGCGACCGCCGCGCGGCCTTCCTCCAGGCCAACCACCAGGCCGCCAGCCACGGCGCCGGCGTGGTCGTAGAGGCCGCGAAAGGCGATCATCGTGCTGGCCAAAAGCGCCTCGACGAGCATGCCGCCGGGCAGGCCCTGAAGCGCCGCGGCCAGCACCCAGCCGACCGCCGCGGCCAGCAGCGTGACCGCCAGGACCAGCAACGCGCCGCGCAGGACGCGGTCCGCCTCGGCGCCTTCGAGGTCGTTCAGCCAGCGCTCGCCCCACTCGATCAGCTTGCCGATCATGGCGACCGGGTGCGGCACGGCGCGGTACAGCCAGGGCGGGTCGCCGAGCGCCGCGTCGAGCAGCAGCGCCAGCAGCAGAACCAGAAAAGGGTCGGCCGGCGCGGCGCCGGTCAGCCAGGCGGACAGCATGGCCGGAGCATGGGTCGGCGACGGTTCTGGGTCAACGCCCCAGGTGGCGTTCCGTTGCTGCAAGTCGGAAGGGAAGGGCAAAGATGAAAACCGGAGTCATGGTGTGCGGTCACGGGAGCCGCGATGCCGAAGCGGTCGGCGAGTTCGATTCGGTGGCGCGCGGTATCCGCGAGCGTCTGCCGCACTACCAGGTCGAAAGCGGCTTCCTGGAGTTCGCGACGCCGATCATCCGGGACGGCCTCGACCGCCTGCGCGCGAGCGGCCACGACCGGGTGCTGGCCGTGCCCGGGATGCTGTTCGCCGCGGGACATGCCAAGAACGACATTCCCTCGGTACTCAACAGATATCAGGCGCAGCACCCGGCGATGGAGATCCGCTATGGCCGCGAGCTGGCGATCGACGGCAAGCTGCTGGGCGCCGCCGGGGCTCGCATCCGGCAGGCGCTGGACGCCGCGGCGAGCGATGTGCCCCTGCACGAGACGCTGCTGATGGTGGTCGGGCGCGGTGCCTCCGATCCGGATGCCAACTCCAACGTCGCCAAGGTCATGCGCATGCTGTGGGAAGGCTTCGGCTTCGGCTGGGGCGAGACCTGCTATTCCGGCGTCACCTTCCCGCTGGTCGAGCCGGGCCTGGAGCATGCCGCCAAGCTCGGCTACCGGCGCATCGTCGTGTTCCCCTATTTTCTGTTCACCGGCATTCTGGTGAAGCGGATCTACGACGCCACGGACACGGTCGCGGCACGCCACCCGGAGATCCAGTTCGTCAAGGCGCCCTATCTGTCGGATCACCCCCTGGTGCTCGACTCTTTCGCCGAGCGGGTCGAGGAGATCTTGGCCGGCGAGAACAACATGAACTGCAAGCTCTGCAAGTACCGGGAGCAGATCCTCGGCTTCGAGGCGGAGGTCGGCCAGGCGCAGCAAAGCCACCATCACCACGTCGAGGGCATTGGCACCGACCAGGACAAGGCCAAGGGCCGTGGCCACGATCACGGACATGACCACGAGCACGGCCACAGCTATGACCACGGTCATTCCCACGGCCACGGCCACACGCACCACCACCATCCCTACCCGCACGCGGACCATCCGCTGGGCCCGCGCAGCATGAAGAAGCAACGGGCCAAGAGCTCCTAGGAGAATCACACCGGTGACGGCCAGCTACGACTACCTGCACGACCCCGAGGCGATCACCCGGCGGTCCTTCGAGATCGTCCGGGCGGAGACCGATCTGTCCGGCATCCCGGAGGACTTGGCCGACGTGGCGTTGCGCTTGGTGCACGCCTGCGGCATGCCGGACATCGTCGCGGAACTGGCCTGGGGCGGTGACCTGGTCGGGTCCGCGCGCGCGGCGTTCGGCGCCGGCGCCCCAGTGATCGCCGACTGCCGCATGGTGGCCGAGGGCGTGACCCGCGCCCGCCTGCCGGCGGAGAACGAGGTGCTCTGTCCGCTGGACGACCCCATGGTGCTAGAGCTCGCGCGCCAGGAGGGCACGACCCGTTCCGCGGCGGCGGTCGATCTCTGGTGCCCTAACCTCGACGGCGCCGTGGTGGCCATCGGCAATGCGCCGACCGCGCTGTTCCGCCTGCTCGAATTGCTCGACGACGACGTCGCGCCGCCGGCGGCGATACTCGCCTTTCCGGTCGGTTTCGTCGGCGCGGCGGAGTCCAAGCAGGCGCTGATCGACGCCGCGCTCGAGGTGCCCTATCTCACCCTGCGCGGCCGGCGCGGCGGCAGCGCATTGGCCGCCGCCGCGGTCAACGCCCTGGCCAAGGCCGAGTCATGAAGCCTTGGCTTGCCATCGTCGGTCTGGGCGAGGACGGCTTGGCGGGCCTGAGCCCGGCGGCGCGCACCCTGGTCGAGGGCGCGGAGGTGCTGGTCGGCGGCGAGCGCCACCTTGCCATGGTGCCGCCGGACGGCCGCGAACGCCTGACCTGGACCAACCCCTTGATGCAACTGGTCGAGGATATCGAGCGTCGGCGCGGCCAGCGGATTTGCGTGCTGGCGACCGGCGACCCCATGGCCTACGGCATCGGCGTGACGCTGGCCAAGCGGGTTGCGCGGGACGAGATCACCATCCTGCCCGCGCCCTCGGCCTTCTCGCTCGCCGCCGCGCGGCTCGGCTGGAGCCTGAGCGACAGCGATCTTCTGACGCTCCACGGCCGGCCTCTGGCGTTGCTGCAGCCCTACCTGCAGCCTGGCGCCAAACTTTTGCTCCTGAGCGAGAACGGCAAGACGCCGGGCCTGGTGGCGGAACTGCTGTGCCAGCGCGGCTACGGTGACAGTCGGCTGACCGTGCTCGAACACATGGGCGGCCCGCGCGAAGAGCTGATCGAGGGCACGGCGGCCACCTGGGGCACGCGCGAAACCGCCGAGCTCAATACGATCGCGGTTTCCTGTGTCGCCGGCCCCGACGCAAGGCTCCTGCCGCGGTCGCCCGGCTTGCCCGACGAGGCCTTTGTTCACGACGGCCAGATGACCAAGCGCGAGGTGCGGGCCGCGACCCTGGCGGCGCTGGCCCCGGTCCCCGGGCAGCGGCTGTGGGACGTCGGCGCCGGCTGCGGCTCGATCGCCGTCGAATGGATGCGCGCCGCGCCACGCACCGAGGCCGTCGCCTTCGAGCGCAACGCGGACAGGGTCGCCATGATCGCCGCCAATGCCGCGGCGCTCGGCACGCCGAGGCTGGAGATCGTGTCCGGCGAAGCGCCGGCCGCGCTCGCGGGGCTGGCGCCGCCCGACGCCATTTTCATCGGCGGCGGGGCCACGGCCGAGGGCCTGTTCGAGGCCTGCTGGTCGGCGCTCCAACCCGGTGGCCGGCTGGTGGCAAACGCGGTTACTCTGGAGGGCGAGCAGGCGCTGGTCGCCTGGCGCGGTCAGGTCGGCGGCGACCTGGCGCGCATTGCGGTTTCGCGCGCCGAGCCGGTCGGGCCTTTCACCGGCTGGCGAACATTCATGCCGGTGACGCAGTACCGGGCGCAAAAGGCGATTTGAGCGGGAAGCAGAGCTTATGTTGGACGCAGCCTTCGGGACCGACATGGAAAGCCGCTTGCCGGCGGCGCTAGTCCGCCTGGGCGGGCTCGCCGAAAACGACCGGGACGTGCTTTACTTTCGCGACAAACCCTACGCCCCGGACGCCAGTGAGCGGGTCAGGGCACAGCTGCGGCGCTATTATGCCTTCCAAGGTCTCACGAAAAGAGACGAGGAGGCGGTGGCGCAGATCGTGCTCGATTTCTACGTCGGCCGGCGGCATGAAGTCCAACACGACACGCGGGCCTACATGAAGGAACTGCTGGGGGTTCTGGCGCACACCGCGATCGAGGGCGACTTTCGGCAAAAGAACTTCATCTCGCTATCGTCCAAGTTCCTGTTCTTCGTCTTTCCGGGCTCGACCATGCTGTACGACAAGTTTGCCCGCAAAGGCTTGATGCAGATTCAGTTCGCCGTGGCCGGCGACGGTCCGAAGTACATCTCCATCCCGCCCAGCTTCGAGCCGGACATCAACCAGAAATATGTCGATCGCTACCTGCCCTACTACGTCGATGCGCTCCATCGGGAGTACGTCGGTTTCGAGGAGGCCGCGCTCCATTGCTTCACCGCGCTGCGCCCGCGGCTCGCCCGCGCGCTCGACGAAGCGGCCAAGCCCACCATGCTCGAAAGCTTGCCCTACGAAGGCGAAGCTCTGGAACGGCGCCTGTTCGATCTGCTGCTTATGGACTACGGGCAGCGATGGTAGGCCGCGTAGTTGTTTGGTGCGGACAAATGAATCGCAAGGCCTTGAACAACACTCACCTTGTCATGCTCGGGCTTGACCCGAGCATCCAGGGTTGCCGGCCGCCCCTGGATTGCCGGGTCAAGCCCGGCAATGACGGTCGCGGGATACCGGGTTCTAGAGTCAAACCATTGGAACGCGTGGGAGAGGTCGCGCGATGACCGGCACGCTCTTCGGCCTCGGTATCGGGCCCGGCGATCCCGAGCTGATCACCGTGAAGGCGCTGCGCCTGCTTCGGGCCGCGCCGGTGCTGGCCTATCCGGCGCCGGAAAGCGGCGAAAGCCTGGCGCGGGCGATCGCGGCGGATCTGTTGCCCGGCGGCCAGACCGAGGTGGCAATCCGCATGCCGATGGTGCCCGCGCGCTTTCCCGCACAGGAGGTCTACGACCGGGCGGCGGTGGAGCTGGGCGCACACCTGGCGGCGGGCCGGGATGTCGCCGTGCTTTGCGAGGGCGATCCCTTCTTCTACGGCTCCTTCATGTATCTTTTCGCGCGCATGGCGGAAGACTATCCGGTCGAGGTGGTGCCCGGCGTCTCCTCGCTGACCGGCTGCGCCGCGGCGCTGGGCGCGCCCTTGGCCGCGCGCAACGATGTCCTGACCGTGGTGCCGGCGCCCTTGGCGGAGGCGGCGCTCAAGGCAAGGCTGGCATCCGGCGACGCCACGGCGATCATCAAGGTCGGCCGCCATTTCGAAAAGGTGCGCCGGGTGATCGAAGAGCTCGGGCTCTCGGAGAAGGCGCGCTACATCGAACACGCGACCATGGCGAGCCAGCGCATCCTGCCGCTCGACTCGGTCGCGCCGGAGCAGGTGCCGTACTTCTCGATGATCCTGCTGCACAAGCGGGGCGAGGCCTGGACGTGAGCGCGCGCGCCGCCCTCGTGGTCCTGACCGAAAGCGGCCTCGTGCTGGCGCGCCGGCTCGCGCCGCTGCTTCCCGGCGCCGAGGTTCACGGGCTGGCCGGCCGGGTCGCGGGCGCCGATGTCGTCTTCGAGGCGGTGCCGGCGCAGCTGCAAATTCTGTTCGCCTCGGGCCGGCCGGTGGTCGGCATCTGCGCCGCCGGCATACTGATCCGCGCGCTGGCGCCCCTGCTCGCCGACAAGCGACAAGAGCCGCCGGTCCTGGCGGTGGCCGAGGACGGCAGCGCGGTCGTGCCGCTCCTGGGCGGCCATCGCGGGGCGAACGACCTGGCCCGGCGGATCGGCGAAGCGCTGGGCGTCGCGCCGGCCGTGACCACGGCGGGGGACCAGCGCTTCGGCGTGGCGCTCGATGCACCGCCGGATGGCTGGCGCCTCGCCAACCCGGAACACACCAAGGCTTTCGCCGCGCGCCTGCTCGCCGGCGCCGGGCTGAGGCTGGAGGGTGCGGCGGGCTGGCTCGCCCGAAGCCGGCTGCCGTTTGCGGCGCAGGGCGAACTGGTGATCCATGCGACCGAGCGGGCCGTGATCGGCGGCGCGACCAGCCTGGTCTACCACCCGGCGGTCCTGGCGCTTGGCGTCGGCTGCGAGCGCGGCGCCGAAGCGGGCGAACTCGAGGCGCTGGTGTCCGCGACGCTGGCCGAACACGGGCTCGCGGCGGGCGCCGTCGCCGGGGTCTATTCGATCGACGTCAAGGCGGACGAGGCGGCGGTTCATGCCCTTGCCGGAACGCTTGGGGTGTCCGCCCGCTTCTTCGATGCCGCGGCCCTGGAGGCCGAGACGCCGCGCCTTGCCAGGCCCTCGGACCTGGTGTTCCGCGAGGTCGGTTGCCACGGCGTGGCGGAGGGCGCGGCCTTGGCCGCCGCCGGCCCCGACGGCGCATTGATCGTGGCCAAGACCAAGTCGAAACGCGCGACCTGTGCGATCGCCCGGGCGCCGGCGCCGATCGGCGCGGTCGGCCGGCCGCGCGGCCGTCTGGCCGTGGTCGGCATCGGACCCGGCGACGCGGCCTGGCGCACGCCGGAGGCCGAGGCGGCGGTGCTGGGCGCGACCGACCTGGTCGGCTACGGCCTCTATCTCGATCTGCTCGGACCGCTGGCCGCGGGCAAGGCGCGTCACGGGTACGAGTTGGGCGAGGAGGAGCTGCGGGTGCGCGCCGCGCTCGACCTGGCCGCGGCGGGGCGTTCGGTGGCGCTGGTCTCATCCGGCGATCCCGGCATCTACGCCATGGCGAGCCTGGTCTTCGAGCTTTTGGATCGCGGCGGCCGGCCGGACTGGGATCGCGCGGCGATCACCGTCGTGCCCGGCCTCTCCGCCCTGCAGGCCGCCGCCGCCCGGATCGGCGCGCCGCTCGGTCACGACTTCTGCGCCATCTCGCTGTCCGACCTCTTGACGCCCTGGCCGGTGATCGAAGGCCGCCTGCGCGCGGCGGCGCAGGGCGACTTCGTGGTCGCGCTCTACAACCCGGTGTCCAAGCGCCGCCGCCACCAGCTCCAAGCGGCGGTGGAGATCCTGCGCGGCCGGCGCGCGGGCGACACGCCGGTGGTTTTGGCGTGCAATCTGGGCCGCCCGGGCGAGGCGGTCACGGTGATCGACCTGGCTGAGCTGGTCCCAGAGCGGGTCGACATGTTGACCGTCGTGCTGGTCGGGTCCTCGACCACCTGCCGGGTCGCGCGCGGCGTGGCCGGCTGTTGGGTCTATACGCCGCGCGGCTATGCCGCCAAGGCCGGCAAGAACTCCGAGGACGCGGCATGACGGTCCACTTCATCGGCGCCGGGCCGGGCGCGCCGGACCTCATCACCGTGCGCGGCCAGGCTTTGATAGCGCGCGCGGCCCTGGTGCTCTACGCCGGTTCGCTGGTGCCGCGCGCGGTGCTGGCCGGCGCGCGGCGCGACGCGCGGGTGGTCGACACCGCGCCCATGACCCTGGACGAGATCATCGATGAGATCGCCCGGGCCGATGCCGCGGGCGAGGACGTCGCGCGAGTCCATTCCGGCGACCCCTCGCTGTACGGCGCGATCGCCGAGCAGATCCGCAGGCTGAAGTCTTTGGGCATCGCCTACGACATCACGCCCGGGGTGCCGGCCTTCGCGGCGGCGGCGGCGGCGCTCGGCGGCGAGCTGACCCTGCCGGAGGTCAGCCAGACCGTGGTCCTGACCCGCACCGCCATGAAGTCCACGCCGATGCCCGCGGGCGAGGATCTGGCGACCCTCGGCGCGACCGGCGCCACGCTGGCGATCCACCTGTCGGCGCGCAACCTGAAGCACGTGACCGAAACGCTTGCTCCCTGCTATGGGGACGACTGTCCGGTCGCCGTGGTCTACCGCGCGAGCTGGCCCGACCAGCAGGTGATCCGTGGCACCCTGGCCGACATCCGCGCCAAGGTCCGCGCCGCCAAGATCACCCGCACCGCGCTCATTCTGGTCGGCCGGGTGCTGGACGAAACCGGCTTTCCCGACAGCAAGCTCTACGACCCGGGCCACGTCCACGTCCTGCGGCCCAAACGGCGGGCGTGACAGACGAGCCCGGTCATAGCGCGTCCACGGCTCGCCGTTCATGCGCCGCACCCGCCGTTGCCACCAGTCTGCTTGGGCGGGCAGGGGTGGCTGCCGTAGGAGCAGAAGACGCAGCAGTCGCCGGCCTTGGGCTTCAGCAGGGCGCCGCAGCCGGCGCATTCGTAGAAGTACAGGCAGGAATCCCTGGGCATTCGGTCGGCCTTCTGGTGGCCGCAGGCGGGGCAGGTCAGGGTGGAGACCAGCTGCAGGCGGGGCATGTCCTTCATGGCTCCGGCGTCGCATCGGCGGCGCGGCGCTGGCGCAGCCACAGCGTCAGGCCGAACAGCGTGAGTCCGGCGAACAGAACCAACCCCGGGATCAGGACGTAGTCAAGCCAGGCCAGCCAGGCCGAGAGGCCGACGGCGCCGAGCAGGATCACCAGGGCCGGGGTGAAGCAGCAGACCGCGAACACCGCCGTGCCGGCGAGCCCGGTGCCGAACAGCTTGGGGGGAGTCATCAATCGGACCTCCGTCGTAATCCTTGAAAAGACGGTGTCTTGCGTCCCTCGCGGTGCTAATCTCGCACCTGTAGTAACTACAGGTTCAAGGAAAATCCGCATGGTTCCCGACACGCCGCCGAAAGGGCAGTCCTTGACCATCGGGTTGCTGTCGAAGCGCACCGGCTGCAAGGTCGAGACGATCCGCTACTACGAGCGCGTCGGGCTGTTGCTGGCGCCGCCGCGCAGTGCCGGCGGCCACCGCCTGTACCGGGACGACGACCTGCGGCGGCTCGGCTTCATCCGCCGTAGCCGGCAGCTGGGCTTCAGCCTGAAGGAGGTGCGCGGCCTGCTGGCGCTGGTCGACAGCGAGGCCTACTCCTGCGGCCAGATCAAGGCTGTCACCCTCGACCACCTCGACGAGATCCGTCGCAAACGCGCCGATCTGGCGAAGCTGGAGAGGGTCTTGAGCGGCATCGCCGCGCGCTGCGACGGCGGCAGCCGGCCCGACTGCCCGATCGTCGAGGCGCTTTACGAATGAACCGCCGCCGGCGGGGCTACGACAGGGCGTTGCCGATCCAGGCGTGCGCCGCCGTGACGTCGTCCACCAGCTCGCCCGCCGGAGGTGCCGGTCGCCCGATCATGACGACCGGCAAGCCGCGGTGGCGCGCCGCCGCGATCTTGGCGTAGGTCAAAGGGCCGCCGCTGTTCTTGGTGACCACGGCTTCGATACGGTGTTCGTTGAGCAGGGCGATCTCATCGTCTTCGGCAAAGGGGCCGCGGGCCAAGAGTATCTGGTGCTGCGTGAGTGGTACCGGTTCCTCAGGCGGCTCGATCAGGCGCACCAGGAACCAGGTGTCCTCCAGGCCCGCGAAGGCGGCCAGATCCCGATGGCCGGTGGTCAGGAAGGCGCGTTTGCCGAGGCCTTGCAGCGCCCCGGCCGCGGCGGCGCTGTCCGGCACCTCGACCCAGCGGTCGCCCTCGACCGCACCCCATGGCGGGCGCAGCAGCTTGACGCGCGGCACCTCGGCTGCTGCGCAGGCCACGGCCGCGTTTCCTGCCATGCTCGCGGCGAAGGGATGAGTGGCATCGATCACCAAGTCGATCGCGGCCTCGCGTAAGTAGCGGACGAGCCCCTCGGCGCCGCCGAAGCCGCCGACCCGCAGCTCGCCGGGTATGGCCGTCGGCGCCCGCGTGCGGCCGGCCAGCGAGGTGATCACATGGAACCGTGGCTCGGCCGACGCGCGGCGCGCCAGCTCGAGCGCCTCGCGGGTGCCGCCGAGGATCAGCAGGCGGCTCGGATCAGCCATCGGCACGGCCGACCAGCTGGCTCTGGCGATCGAAGATCAGGACCTCGATCTCGGTCTCGCCGTCCAGAACGCCGAGTGCCGTCTCGCGCGCGCGGGCGGCGACCGCATCGGCCAGCGGCAAGCGGGCCTGCCGGGAAAGCGTCAGAACCTGGTTGGCGGTGTTGGCCGTGCGGATCTGCTCGATCAGCGATTCCCGGCCGCCCAGGTCGCGCGCCAGCCGCGCCAGCCAGTCCTGATCGACCTGGCTGCGGCCGGAGTGCAGGTCGAGGTGGCCGGCCGCCAGTTTCGAGATCTTGCCGAAGCCGCCGCCAATGGTGAGGCGCGGCAGGGGATGGCGCCGCAGGTACTTGAGCAGGCCGCCGGCGAAGTCGCCCATGTCGAGCAGGGCCATGTCGGGCAGGCCGTAAAGCCTCTGCACCGCCTGTTCCGAGATCGCGCCGGTGCAGCCCGCGGCGTGGCGCAGGCCGGCCGCGCGCGCCACGTCGATGCCGCGATGGATCGAATGGATCCAGGCCGAGCAGGAATAGGGCACGACGACTCCGGTGGTGCCCAGGATCGAGAGGCCGCCCAGGATGCCGAGGCGCGGATTCCAGGTTTTGCCCGCCAGCGCCGCGCCGCCGGGCACCGAGATCTCGATCTCCAGGTCGCCGGCGTCGCCGTGCTCGCGCGCCACGTCGGCCACCGCCTGGCGCATCATCTCGCGCGGCGCTCGGTTGATCGCCGGTTCGCCGACCTCCAGCGGCAAGCCCGCCTTGGTCACCGTGCCGACCCCTTCGCCGGCCTTGAAAACCACACCGGCCCCGGGCGCCGCCTTGCGCACCGTGACAATGATCTCCGCCAGGTGGGTCACGTCCGGATCGTCGCCGGCGTCCTTGACGATGCCCGCAAGCGCATAGCCGTCGCCGAGTTCCTCGCGCGCCAGGGCGAAACTCGGCCGCTCGCCTTTCGGCAGGGTGATGGTCACCGGGTCGGGAAAGCGGCCGGTCAAGAGCGCGCTATAGGCGGCCCGCGTCGCCGCCGTGGCGCAGGCCCCGGTGGTCCAGCCCCGGCGCAGCGGGCCGTCGGGTTTCTTCGTCATGTCGCCATTCTATGAATCCAGGGCCAATACCAAAGGTCATTATCGACGCCCTTTGGTAAATTACCGGCTAGGAGCCTGTACTCATGAACCATGCTTGAGCCGCGGCGTCTCACATTTCCGTTTTTGGCGGGTGTTCTCGGCAAGCCAGCTAAGCCCGTGCATGTCGCGGTTTGGCCAGGCCCTGACTCTTGCGACCGGCGTGCAACATGTCCGCTAAGAGAGAAAAGAGCGGACCATTATGACAAGACTGGCGCGCTGCACGAAACGAGCCACGAGCCGACGCTTCGTCGGACCGGGTGCAGGTTCAAATCGCGGGCCCGCAACCACCGGAACCTACCGGTCGAGATTCTTTCTCTATTCTCCCAGGACAGCGTGCGGCCATTCGATGCGGCGGCATGAGTGGTCAAATCCAAATCCCGATACCTAAATCAAGCTGCAATCCAGCTTGTTGCCAATTCGAGACGGCCCCTTAGGGTCGGTTCGGGCTTACTGGCTATGAGCTTCGGCCATACGCTCCAGCACCTCGGCCACCAGGGCGACGTGAAGTCGGCAAAAGGTGTCAGACACCTTTTCCACTCATAGCTCGAGAAGCCGTCGCGCGACCAGCGAATCGATCAAGAGGTTCTCGCCCAGTTGGCGGGCGAAGGCCTCCAGCTCGGCGACCAGCCCGCCGTCTCCGGCAGGGGGACCTTGGTGGTGAGGCTGCGCTCGCCCTCGGCATCGATCCGGTAGATCAAGAGCTCCCGCACGGCCTCGTCGACACAAACCAGATGGTCGAATTTCGCCATGGCCGATCTCTCCCCTGGAACGCCGGAGCGCTAGTGATAGACCCCGGCCCTTAACAAGGTGCCAAGGGGAGGTGGGAAGGTGATTGGATAGCTAAACTGTTCCCCGGACTCTGTCCCCCGAACTCGATACTCCTTCGCCCGGTCGCTCTCTGTGTGGTGCCACGTTCCCAGTGGCGGCGGGCTCGTCAGCATGCCATATTGCATTCATGATCGCCAAGATGCCAAAAAAACGAAAGCCGAACAAAGCGCTGGCCAGCGCCCTTGCCAGATGGGAGAGCGAAGGAGGTGCTCGTTGGCCCGGCATCGGAACCGGGTCGCGACAAGCCCGCGCCCTCTCGGAGGGAGAGGAGGGTATCTTGCAGTGCCTTGGAGCGGCAATACTCTTGCAGTGGAATGATCTGCCTACTTCCATCCAGCGGCAACTTTTCGAACACGCCATTTTCATGGGTGAGGCAGGCCAAACGGCGCAACTGAAGGAGCAAATCGCGCGCTTTCTTCACAGACATAAAGATGACGGGCGGGACTCGGAGTGAGCGCCGCCGGCGTACCCGTCAAACTCCAGCTGGCGAGCTCTAGTGGGCATGGAGCAGCTTCTGAGACTTCCGCCTTTGGTGGAGGATCGGATCAAATCCCACTCCTGCCAGATGAAATACCGGCCAGAACGATGCAAGCACTAATATGCTGCGGTGATTTCAGCGGCTAATGCCGCACGAGCCACTGTCATTTTCACTGTCCGAGAGCCACGCGATAGTGGTGACGGCGGCAGCCGAGTCGCTACGGCAGATGCTCGAGGGCGGTGACCGTATTTTGCATAGAACCAGAACATGCAGGGCCCCCTGATGGTGGAAATTGCTGCAATCGAGGCTTTGAGCCAACGAGACGTGGTGCTCGCATCCGAGACGGAGAGCCGGCGGAAGCTGCTCACAGCTGCGGGGCTTGCGTTTCGCATCGTCGTACCGGACGTGGACGAGCTGGCAATCCAGAAAGCGTTCCTTAAGGACAACGGGGAGCTGGATCCGGGCGATGTCGCCGAGCTGCTCGCGCGGGCGAAGGCCGAGGAGATAAGCGCGCGGTTCCCCGGAGCGCTTGTCATCGGGGCCGATCAGGTAGTCTCACTCAACGGAAAGATACTCCACAGGCCGGAGGATCCCGACGCCGCCCGCGACACTCTGTTCGCGCTGCGAGGCAAGACGCATCAACTCCATTCGGCAGTAGCGCTCGCCGAAGAAGGGCAAGTCACCTGGACCCACATCGAGACAGCCCATCTGACGATGCGGCTGTTCTCCTCACAGTTCCTCGGCCGATACCTTGCTGCCGCCGGCCCTCAAGTCTATCAGTCGGTCGGCGCCTATCAACTCGACGGGCTCGGAATTCAACTCTTCGATCGTATTGAAGGTGACTACCTCTCGATTCTCGGACTCCCCCTCCTACTCTTGCTTGCACGTCTTCGCGAATACTGCGTCCTGGCCTCATGATAAAGATGAAGCGGCCTGATTTCTTGCGATCTTCGCTCTGTGTTCATTCGTGATAATCTCAAGAGATCAATGGGCGACGAGACGGGGCCTTTGTGATGATCCTTCTCGCGAAAAGCTTGAACAAGGATCAGACCTGTTCTGCCTCAACGGCTCAAGACGATCGGCCTTCTCCCCGAAAGGCTTCATGGGGCGATGAGCTGCAGGCCCATCAGCATCAACATACCGGCTAGGGCTGGGAGCATGAAGCGATCGGCAATGCGGCGGGTCGCAAGGTGGCTACCAATGTAGATGCCTGGTATGGACCCGAGCAGTAGGGCACCTACAATGTGCCAATCCACGCTGCCGATGGTCCAGTAGCTATGGCCAATCAAAAGGGTGGCGTCATGCGCGGCCTGGATAGCCAAACGCACGAGCCATAATTCACCCACCCACCCGCGGATACGGACAGTCTAAACTGCCTCGCCATGGTTCCGCTCAGGTTCGCAGCTTTGCATCTGAGCACAGACTCGCGTAAATACTTAGGTCGTACTCCAAATAAAAAATTCTTTACTTTCAAAAAAACAAAAAGAAAACTATGCACTATATCGTCAAGTGCTTTGCCTCAAACAAATATTATCAAAAAATATATCATATAAGCCATTGTAAAATATTACTACGAGCACCACATCTTTACGAGCAGCAAACCATTGCTGCAATAATGAAAGTAATACTACATGTCTTTCAAGAAATGGTCCTCAGCGCAAGACGCTTCGAGCAACGACAAGTCCGACGACAAGTCCAAGGCCGCGCCGGCAGTCAATAAGCCGGCCACACAACCTGGCAAGGCGCCGGCCGAAGTCACGCCCACGCCCAAGTCGTAGCAAACGGAACGGAGGGGGCTTGGTCTTCCTCCGTCACCCCTCAATGCAATGCAAAGACACTGAGCGTGAGCTCAAGCGTTTACAAGAAGGAGCATTCCAGTGCCATGGAAGAACGACAAAAGCGGCGGGGCGGCGGCCCCTGGGCTCGCGGGGCCAAACCCGGTTCCGATATTGAGGATCTGGTCCAGCAGGGCCAGAATTGGCTCAAGCAGATCATGCCGGGTGGCAGCTGGCGCGCGGTAATCGTCCTAGCCGTCCTCGCTCTCGCCGCCCTGGGCGCATGGACGGCCTATTACACGGTGCCGAGCGACTCCGTCGCTGTCGTGCAACGTTTCGGTAAATATCTCAAGGAAGTTCCGCCGGGACTCCATTTCAAGCTGCCGCTGGGCATTGATGCGGCGACAATCGTTCCCGTCAAACGGCAGTTGAAGCAGGAATTCGGGTTCACGACTCCGGGCGCCAGAGACCCGTACCAAAGTCCTCGCGACGGAATGCGGGAAACAAGGCGGGAAACGGAGATGGTGACTGGTGACCTGAACGCCGCATTGGTGGAATGGGTGGTCCAATACCGCATCTCGAATCCCGTGAAATTCCTTTTCGAGGTTCGGGAACCGACTGAAACCCTCCGCTATGTTTCCGAATCCGTCATGCGGGAAGTGGTCGGTGACCGCACCGTGGACGAGGTGATTACCATCGGCCGACAGGAAATCGAATCGGAAGCGCTGACCAAGATGCAGGCGCTCTCAACAAAATACGCGATGGGGATCAGCATCGACCAGGTGCAATTGAAGAACATCAATCCGCCCCAGCCTGTGCAGGAATCGTTCAACGAGGTCAACCAGGCCCAGCAGGAGAAAGAGAAGCTGATCAACGAAGCCCGGCGCGATTACAACAAAGTGATCCCGCTGGCCGAGGGCGAGAAGGATCAGCGGATCCGCGAAGCCGACGGCTACCGGCTCAAGAGAATCAACGAAGCAGAAGGGGATGTCGCTCGGTTCAGCGCCCTGTTGGCGGAATACAGCAAAGCCCCAGAGGTCACGCGCCGACGCATCTATATCGAAACCCTGCAGGACGTCATGCCGGGCATACGCTCGAAGATCATTGTCGATGAACAGACGCGCAGCATCCTGCCATTGCTGAATCTCGACTCCCAGAAGGGAGATCGGCCATGAACAGGATCATGCAGATAGCGATCCTGGTGGTTTTGGGCATCGGGACGTACGTGTCGATGAGTTCGATCTATACGGTGAGCGAAGTCGAGCAAATGATTATCACCCAGTTCGGCAAGCCTGTCGGCGCTCCCGTGACGTCCGCGGGTCTGAAGCTCAAGGTGCCCTTCATCCAGGACGTCAATCCGATCGACAAGCGGGTTCTCGAGTGGGACGGCAGTCCGTCGGATATGCCGACCAAGGACAAGCTCTACATCTCGGTCGACCTCTTCGCCCGCTGGCGGATCACGGATCCCCTCCAGTACTTTTTGCGGCTGCGCGATGAACGCAGTGCGCAGTCCCGCCTGGACGATATTCTAGGCAGCGAGACCCGCAACGCTGTTGCCAAGCATGAGCTGATCGAAATCATCCGCACCACCAAGGATCGCGTGCCGCTGCGCGACGTCCTCCTGACCGACACGGAACGGGAGCAGGACATTGGGTCACTGGTGCCGATCCAGAAGGGACGCAAACTGGTCGAGCAGGAGATCTTTGCCGCGGCTGCCGAGA
>JBFJPL010000069.1:0-21990 GCA_041617155.1 Kiloniellales bacterium | reverse complement strand
GGTCGGCCGGACAGACGCGAGTGCCGCGTCGCGAAGGCTTGCCGATGCACACGGCATCGCCCGCGCCTCCGCTCCTAACACGCGCGTCTGTCCGGCCGATGCAGTCCATGACCAATACTCGGACAGGCTCCTAGGAGACTATTCCCGGACTCAGGTCGCCGTTTCCCCTTCCTCCGCCGTCGCAGCCGTCGCCACCGGGGCGCGCAGGTGCATCCTGGCGAGCAGCGGCACGGCGAGCGCAATCGAGGAATAGGTGCCGATCACCACGCCCCAGATCAGGCCCATGGTGAAGCCGCGGATCACCTGGCCGCCGAACAGAAAGAGCGCGAACAACGCCAGCAGCGTGGTGACGCTGGTCAGCACGGTGCGCGACAAGGTGCGGTTGATCGCCATGTTGAGCAGGGCATGGATGTGGAGCTTCTTGTACTTGCGGAGGGTTTCGCGCACCCGGTCGAACAGCACCACCGTATCGTTGATCGAATAGCCGGCGATGGTGAGCACCGCCGCCAGGGTGGCCAGGTTGAACTCGACCTGGGTCAGGGAATAGAAGCCGATCGTCGTGATGATGTCGTGGGCCAGCGCGGCCAGCGCCGCCAGGCTGAACTGCCACTCGAAGCGAAACCAGATGTACAGGCCGATGCCGATCAGCGACAGCAAGGTGGCCAGGATGCCGGCCCGTTTCAGTTCGCCGCCGACCTTGGGGCCGACGAACTCGGTCCGGCGGTACTCCACGACCGAATCGCCGAGCGCATCCTTGACCGCCACGATGGCCGCCGCCTGCTCGGCCTCGTCGCCGGACTGACGCTCGACGTTGATCAGGATGTCGTTCGGCTGGCCGAAGGTCTGCAGGGTGATCTCGCCCAATCCCAGGCCGCCGAGCCGTGATCTCAGGACGGACAAATTGGCCGGGCCGTCGGTGCGCGCCTCGATCAGGATACCGCCCCTGAAGTCGACGCCGAAATTCAGGCCCTTGACCAGGAAGAGCGCGATCGAAGCCGCCACCAGGGCGGCCGAAAAGATCAGGAACAGACCGCGCTTCGACATGAAGTCGAGCGTCGGTTCGACCGGAAGACGTCGGATCAGCGCCATGACCGGCCTTTCATTGTCAAATCGGTAAGGTTTGCGGCCGCAGGCGCCGCAGCCAAGTGACCAGCATCAGTCGCGTGACCATGATGGCCGTGAACATCGACGTCATGATGCCGAGCGAAAGGGTGACCGCGAAGCCCTTGACCGGCCCGGAGCCGAAGTAGAACAGCAGCACCGCGGCGATCAGCGTGGTCAGGTTGGAGTCCAGGATCGTCGTGATCGCCCGTCGGTAGCCGACGTCGATCGCGGTCACCGGGCCGCGGCCGATTCGCATTTCCTCGCGGATCCGCTCGAAGATCAGCACGTTGGCGTCGACCGCCATGCCGATGGTCAGCACGATGCCGGCGATACCCGGCAGAGTCAGGGTCGCCTGCAGGGCGGACAGCGCGGCCACCAGCAGCACCAGGTTGGCTATCAGCGCGATATCGGCGACGACGCCGAAAACGCCGTAGCAGGCAGCCATGAAGATGATCACGAAGATCAGGCCGAGCACGCTGGCGATCTCGCCGGCGCGAATCGAATCGGCGCCCAGGCCCGGGCCGACGGTACGTTCCTCGAGAATGGTCAGAGGCGCCGGCAGGGCGCCGGCCCTGAGCAGCAGGGCCAAGTCCTGCACCTCCTGCACGGTAAAGCTGCCGCTGATGATTCCGCTGCCGCCGAGGATCGGCTCGCGGATCACCGGCGCACTGATGACCTCGTCGTCCAGAACGATGGCGAAGAGCTCGCCGACGTTCTTCTGGGTGGCGTCGGCGAAGCGCTTGGCGCCGACCGAATCGAAGCGGAAGCTCACCACCGGCTGGTTGTCCTGGAAGGTCGCCTGGGCGTCGACCAGGTTCTCGCCGCTCACCATGACCCGCTTCTTGACCGCGTAGGAAACCGGTCTACCGGCAAGATCACCCTCTTTCGACGGCAGGACTTCCGCGCCTCTGGGAATCGGATCGCGGCCCGGCACGACATTCCTCAGAACAAAGCGAAAAGTCAGCTTGGCGGTCTGGCCGAGAATCTCCTTGATCCGTTCGGGATCGTCCACGCCGGGCAACTGCACCAGAATCCGGCGTTCGCCCTGGCGCTGGATCGTCGGCTCCCGCGTGCCGGTCTCATCCAGCCGGATGCGGACGATCTCGATCGCCTGCTCCATGATGTTGCTGCGCAACGCGGCCAGCGCCGGATCGGTGAAGACCAGCTCGGCTTTGCCGTCGTCCGTGGTGCTGACCTGAAATTCGTTCGATAGCTGACCGACGATCGTACGCAGCTGGTCCCGTGCGTTCGGGTCACTGAGCGTCAACCTCAAGGACTGGCCCTGAACGGTGATCGCGCCGTGATCGAGCTTGGCCCGGCGCAGCTCCCGGCGCAGGCTGTCGGCCAGGTTTTCCAGGTGCTCCTCGATGACGCTCTCGAGCTCGGCCTCGAGCAGCAGGTAAGATCCGCCGCGCAGGTCCAGGCCCAGATTGATCTGCTTGTTCGGCAGCCAGCTGGGCAGATCCTCGCTGGTCTGGCGGTCGAGCGCGTTTGGCGCGGCAAAGATCAGTCCCGCCACGAGCAGGAACAGGATCAAACCGATTTGCCACCTGGGTATATGGACCATGTCTTGTCGATATCAGTGACTGGGAGCCATGTCGCCTAATTCTTCTTGCCGCCGACACCGAATAGCTTGCCCAAGGCGCCACCGCCGCCGCTGTCGTTGGCCGCTTGGCCGGGCTTGGCCTCGCTTTTGCCGCCTTTGTCCGGGCCCGGCTCGGTCTTGCTCAGCACCTCGCTGATCGTACCGCGCACCACCCGCACCTTGACGCCCTCGGCGATCTCGACCTGCAGCTCGGTGTCGCTGACCACCTTGGAAACGGTGCCGACGACACCGCCGGCGGTCACCACCCGGTCGCCCCGCCTGAGCGCCGCGACCATGGTTCTATGCTGCTTCATCTTCTTCTGCTGCGGACGGATCAGCAGCAGGTAGAAAACCACGAAGATCAGCACCAACGGCAGCAACGACGTCAGGGTCGACGCGCCGTCAGCCGCAGCCTGGGCATAGGCTGGCGAAATGAACATATAACAATCCTTCCCCGTAGGCGTCTCGAACCGGCGGACTATACCCGCCCGTCCGCGAATTGCAACGCCGCGCGGAACCCGGCCGAAATCCCGTTTTGCTCGGATTGACGCCGCCCGATACGCTGGCTAGGCTCGGCGCCCCGGTGGCCTCCCGGCCACGCTAGGAGCCGCCATGAGCAGCCCGCCGAAACAAGATTTCAAGCCGCTTCTGGAGCGAATCGCGACGGCCCTGGAGCGCCTGGGTCCGGCGGCGCCGTCCTCCGTCGCGCTGGACAGCGCCGAGGCCTTCGTCTGGCAAGCCGAGCGCGACGCCCTGGAGCCGATCGAGAGCGTCAATCGGGTCGATCTGGCGCTGCTGCAGGGTATCGCCCGGCAGCGCGAGACGCTGCTCGACAACACCTTGCGCTTCGCCCGCGGCCTACCCGCCAACAACGCGTTGCTGTGGGGTTCCCGGGGCATGGGCAAGTCGTCGCTGGTCAAGGCCGTGCACGCCCAGGTCAACCGGGACGCCAAGAAGAACGGCCATGCCGCGCTCGCCCTGGTTGAGATTCACCGGGAGGACATCCCCTCCCTACCCCGTTTGCTGCAGAGCCTGCGCGGCGAGACCCGGCGCTGCATCCTGTTCTGCGACGACCTCAGCTTCGACACCGCCGACACCAGCTACAAGTCGCTGAAGGCGGTTCTGGAGGGCGGTATCGAGGGGCGCCCAGCCAACGTCATCTTCTATGCCACCTCGAACCGGCGCCACCTGATGCCGCGGGACATGATCGAGAACGAGCGCTCGACCGCGATCCACGCCTCCGAGGCGGTCGAGGAGAAGGTCAGCCTGTCCGACCGCTTCGGGCTCTGGCTCGGCTTCCACAACTGCGACCAGGACACTTACTTCGCCATGGTCGAAGGCTACGCCAAACACTATGGCTTGAAACTGGCGCCCGACGCCCTCCATGCCGAGGCCAAGGAGTGGTCGATCACCCGTGGCGGCCGTTCCGGCCGGGTCGCCTGGCAGTACATTCAGGATCTCGCGGGCCGGCTCGGCAAAAAGCTCGATTGAGCGGCCCGAAGGCAAGAATCATTGCGACAGCCGCGCGGTCTGCGGGCCCAGTACCTGGGCGGGATTGACCGCGCGCGTGCCCTTGCGCACCTCGAAGTGAAGCTGCGGGCTGGCCACGTTGCCGGTGCTGCCGACCCGGCCAACCGTCTGGCCGCGTCGCACCTTGTCGCCGCGCCGGACCAGGACTTTCTCGGTGTGGGCATAGGCCGTGACCCAGCCCCCCGCATGCTTGATCAGCAGAAGGTTGCCGAAGCCGCGCAACTCGTTGCCCGCATAGGCCACGACGCCGTTCTCGGCTGCCTTGACCGGCGCGCCCCGGGGCGCCTCGATGTTGATGCCGTCGTTATGCAGGCCGTTCGATTTGGGCCCGAAGCCGAGGATGACCTTGCCTTGTACCGGCCAGAGAAACTTGCTGCCGGCGCGGGGCGGCGGATTCGGTATGGCTATCGGCGCCGGACGGGCTGGAACGGCCACCGCCAAATCGGTGCTGGCCGGATGCGGCGGCGGGGCGGCCTGTCGCGAGTTGGGCAGCAACAGCCTTTGCCGCTGCTTGATCGTGTAGGGCGGCCCGATGCCGTTGAGCCGGACCAATTCGGTCTGGTCGACCTCGTAGCGCCGGGAGATGCCGTAGACCGTATCGCCCTTGTCCACGGTATACTCGCGCAAATCCGGAATCGTCAGCGTCTGGCCGATCTTCAGGGCATAGGGCGGTGCCAGGCCGTTGCGATCGATCACGCTACGGACCGGCACGCGGTAGAGACGCGATATGCCATAGACCGTTTCCTTCCTGGCAACGGTGTGCTGGCGCGGCGCGGGCACCGACAGCCTTTGCCCGATGCTGAGTGCATAGGGCGGTTTGAGTCTGTTGTGGGCGATGATCTGTCGCACCGGCACGTCGAAACGGCGCGAGATGGCGTAGACGGTGTCGCCTTTGCGCACGACGTAGGCCGAGGAGATATCGGCGGCCTTGTCGGCCGGGCGCGGCCCCGCCATCGCAGCCTTGGCAACCGATGTTGTCGGGGTGGCCACCGCCGTTTGAACCGGGGCATTGGACGCGGTTTGCCGCACCGGCGCGTACCTTGGGACCGGTTGGGCCTTGGCCGTCGTGGCGCGTGGCGGGCTCTTGGCGCGCGGAAACGGGAAGCTACAGGCGGCCAGCGACAACGCAGCTGCCAGTAGTACCCAGATGCCGAGAGCTTTACCGAAGCGGGTCTTCATGACGGCCGAAGCAGCTCCTCGATCCAAGCGGATGCGCCGGATCGACGCCCGAGTCCGCATCCGGCAAATCCAATGGTCCATTCATGCCAGAGTCGCGCCGCCCGGTCCAGTTCCCAGGCTCCTAGCCGGCAGCCTTTGCGCCACGCTGGCCTTGCTCATCCTCAGGCGGCGCACCGCCGACCAGAGGGACAAATCGCACGGGGCCGAGCGGTTCCTCGACGATACCGGATCCGTCCCGCCGCACCCGCAGCAAGACCTGCTCCCGGCCGCGTTGGCCGATCGGCAAAACCATGATGCCGCCGACCGCCAGCTGATCGAGCAGTTCGCCCGGGACATCGGCGGCCGCCGCGGTGACGATGATGCGCTCGAACGGCGCCTGCGCCGGCCAACCCCGCGATCCGTCGCCGCGGCGTGTCGTGATGTTGTGCAGGCGCAACGCGGCGAAACGGCTTTCGGCCTCGCGCAGCAGCTCGCGATAGCGTTCGATCGTGTAGACCCGGCGGCATAAGCGGGACAGAACTGCGCTTTGGTAGCCCGAGCCGGTGCCGATCTCGAGCACCTTGCTGCGCGGCCCGGCCCCGAGCGCTTGGGTCATCAGGGCGACCACCTGGGGCTGACTCAGGGTCTGGCCGTGGCCGATCGGCAAGCTGCGGTTTTCGTAGGCCTGGTCCTGGAATGGCCCGGGAACGAAGGCCTCGCGGGGGATGCGTTCGATGGCGGACAGCACCCCAGTGTCCGAGATGCCGGCGCGGCGCAGCTCCATGATCAGCCTTATCTTGCGCGCGGCGGTGCTCACGGGAACAAGCCGTCCAGCCGCTCGAGTGTCGCCGAGTGGGTCAAGTCCAGGTGCAAGGGCGTAATCGAAATGGCGCCGTCCATGACGGCCGCCAGATCGGTGTCGGGATCGGACGTCTCGTCATTCAGGAAGTCGCCGATCCAAAGGTATTCCCGGCCCGCCGGGTCGCGTCCCTCGACCACCTCGGTCGCCGTGTCGCGGCGGCCTTGCCGGCAGATCCGCACGCCGGCCACCCGGTCGGGCGGCCGGGGCGGAAAGTTGACGTTGACCAGAAGCTCCGGCGCCCAGGCAAAAGAGGCGAGCTTCCGGATGATGTCGGGACCGTGACGTTCGGCCGTCGCCCAATGGATCAGGCCTTCGTCGTCGCGCATTTGGCTGAACGCGATCGAAGGTACGCCTAGCAGGGCGCCTTCCATCGCCGCGGCGATGGTGCCCGAATAGGTGACGTCCTCGCCCAGGTTGGCGCCGTGGTTGATACCCGACAGGACCAGCGTCGTCGGGCTGTCCGCCATGAGCCTGTGCAGGGCAACCAGCACGCAATCGGTTGGCGTTCCGTCAACCGAAAAGCGCCGCGGCCCGAATCGCCGCACGCGCAGGGGACGCCGCAGGGTGAGCGAGTGGCTCGCCGCGCTTTGCTCGGTGTCCGGCGCCACCACCCAGACGTCCTTGGAAAGGCTCTTGGCGATACGGGTCAGGACCTTGAGCCCCGGGGCGTGGACACCGTCGTCGTTGGTCACCAGAATCCGCGCGGCGGAGAGGTCTATCCCTGCTTTAGCCATTTGGCCCGACAACCTTCATCCGACCCATGTAGGGGCGCAGCACGGCCGGAATTTCGATCGAGCCGTCGGCCCGCTGGTAGTTCTCCATGACCGCGATCAGGGCGCGCCCGACCGCGACGCCCGAGCCGTTCAGGGTATGCACGAAGCGCGTGCCCTTCTCGCCCGCCGGGCGAAAACGCGCCTTCATGCGCCGGGCCTGGAAGTCGCCGCAGTTCGAGCAGCTGGAGATCTCCCGGTAGGCATCCTGACCGGGCAGCCAGACCTCGATGTCATAGGTCTTGCGCGCGGCAAAGCCCATGTCGCCGCACGACAGGGTCACCACCCGGTAATGCAGGCCGAGCGCCTGCAGGACGCCCTCGGCGCAGCCGACCATGCGCTCCAGCTCGGCGTCGGAGCGCTCCGGATGCGCGACCGACACCAGCTCGACCTTCTCGAACTGGTGCTGGCGCAGCATGCCGCGGGTGTCCTTGCCGGCCGACCCGGCTTCCGAGCGGAAACACGGCGTCAGCGCGGTCATGCGGAGCGGCAGCTGCTGCTCATCGAGGATCTCGCCGGCCGCCAGATTGGTCAGCGGCACCTCCGAGGTCGGAATCAGCCAGAACCCCTCTTCGGTCCGAAACTGCTGGTCGGCGAACTTCGGCAGCTGGCTGGTGCCGTAGAGCACGTGGTCGCGCACCAACAGCGGCGGGTTTACCTCGGTATAGCCATTCTCCTCGGTGTGACGGTCGATCATGAACTGGGCCAGCGCCCGGTGCAGCCGTGCAAGCTTGCCGCGGAGCACGACGAAACGCGCGCCGGACAACTTGGCCGCCGCCTCGAAGTCCATCAGGCCGAGCGCTTCGCCAAGCTCGAAGTGCTGCCTGGCCGGGGCATCCAAGGCGGGTTTCTCGCCGTGCGTCCGCTCCTCGCGGTTAGCGGTCTCGTCGAGCCCTTCCGGTACATCGGCCGCCGGCGTGTTGGGCAGGCCGGCGAGCAGTTCTTCCAAGTCCTGCTCGAGCTTGCGCTGGCGCTCCTCGCTCGCCGCCATCTGGTCTTTCAGCACCGCGACCTCGGCCATCAGATCGTCGGCGCCCGCGCCCTTGCGCTTGGCCGCGCCGATCGCTTTCGAAGCCTCGTTGCGGCGCGCCTGCATCTCCTGCAAGGCGGTCACGGCCTGGCGCCGCTCTTGGTCGAGCGCAATCACCTTGGCGGATAGCGGCCCGAGACCACGCCGGCGCAGGCCTTCGTCGAAAGCCTCCGGGGATTCGCGTATCCACTTGAGATCGAACATGCCTGCCGGGCGAATCGAGGACCAGGGTTTGCGGGTGCCGGCCCTTATAGGGGCTCGCGCGTATGGCTGTCCATGGCGTAGAAGGCTCGCAGACTAAGTCGGCTTGACCTCACCCTCGCCATCCGCGTCGTCTTCCGCGTCGTCGTCATCGTCGTACTCGTCCTTGGCGCGCTTTTTCTCGACCAGCTTGGCCATGTAGATCGAGACCTCGTAGAGCAGCACGATCGGTATGGCCAAGGAGATCTGGCTCAGCGGATCGGGCGGCGTGAAGATCGCCGCGACGATGAAAACGCCGACGATGGCGTACTTGCGCTTGGCCGCCATGCCCTTCGAGGTGGCCAGGCCGACGCGCGCCAGGAGCGTCATGATCACCGGCAGTTGGAAGCACAACCCGAAGGCGAAAATCAGCTTCATCAGCAGCGAGAAGTATTCGCTGACGCGGGCCTCCAGCTCGATCGGCAGGGTGCCCTCGCCGCCCGGCGTCTCGAAGCTCAGGAAGAAGCGGAGCGCCAGCGGGTAGATCACGTAGTAGACCAGTGCCCCGCCGATGAAGAACAGCACCGGGGTCGCGACCAGGAACGGCGCGAATGCGGATTTCTCGTTCTTGTAGAGGCCTGGCGCGACGAACAGCCAGATCTGGGTCAGGAACAGCGGACAGGAAATGAAGGCGGCGGCGAAGAAGGCCATCTTCACATAGGTGATGAAGACCTCCGCCGGGCCGGTGAAGATGATGCGCAACACCCGGCCGTCGACGCCCTTGGCAATCAGCGCCTCAGCCAAGGGCCGCTGGAGATACTCGAAGATGTTCTCGGCGAAGAAGAAGCAGATCAGAAAGGCAATCAACAGGCCGACCACGCTCTTCAGAAGACGGGACCTGAGCTCGATCAGGTGATCGAGCAGCGGCATCTTGCCGCCGTCGCCGCTCTCGGCCACCGCGCTCATGCCCGTTTCTTCGAGGTGTCGTCGTCCGGCGTCGAGGCGGCTTCCTCTTCGGTCGGCGGCGGTGTCAGGGAGTGCGGCGGCGCGATCTGCACCGGATGCTTGACGATCGTGGCCCCGGCCGCGGTGTCCTCGCCGTCGCCGTCATCTCGGTCTGCGCCGTCGGCCGTCTCGGCGCGGGTCTCGGCTTCCAGGCGCTCGACCTCGTCCGCGACCGAGCCGGTCGGGTCCAAGGTGTCCTGCACCACCTTGTCGATGTCCAGGTTGCGGGTGCTCTCGATCGCGTTCTTGGCGTCGTCCAGATCGGCCTCGCGAATCATCTCGTCGATTCCGGACTGGAATTCGCGGCCGAGCGCCCTTGCCTTGCGGACCCAATGGGATGCCGCCCGCATCACGCGAGGTAGATCTTTCGGGCCGATGACGATCAGCGCCAGGAGCGCCACCACCGCCATTTCCGACCAGCCGATGTCGAACATGACCGCGCCTTCAGGTTGAAAAACAAATCTGGCCTTCGCAGGAAGACCGACCCAAGGTCAGCCCTCAGCCGCCGTCTTGTCCTTCTCCCGCTTGACGGAACTGGACACCGTGGCGCCTTGCTCCTCAATCGGCGTATGGTCCTGGGCTTCAGCGCCGCCTTCGTCCTTTTCCTTGAGGCCCTTCTTGAAGGCGTTAATGCCCTTGCCCATATCGCGCATCAGCTTGGGGATCTTGCCGCCGCCGCCGAACAACACCAGAACGACGACCAGCACGATCAGCCAATGCCAAATACTAAATGTACCCATCTTAAGGGTTCTCCGACTTATCTCAGTGAAACTGTGTCCTCAGAGGCCGGACTATGGCAAAAACGCCCCAGCCCCGCAATGACTCCCGGTCAAATTAGCCCGTTACTCTTAACGTTATGTGGCGTCGTTAAGCGGAAAGACAAAGGCCTGGGAGCGGTCCAGATGGACCGCCAGCACCTCGTCTTCGGCCGGCAGGAAGCGCCCGGGTATCCGAGCGTGGAGATGCAGATCACCGCCATCGGCGCGGTTGACGCTGAGGTGCACGAGGCTGCTGCGTCCGAGCATGCGCGCGGCCATCACCCGGGCGGTGCCGAGATCGGACCCCAAATCGCTGCCAAGCGGCTGTAAGCGCAGGGCCTCGGGCCGGATCAGGATCTCCACCGCGGTGCCTTCCGCCACCTGCGGCGCAATCACCTCTCCGAACGGCGTGGTCACACGGCCGTCCCGGATGACGCCCCGCAAATGGTTGATCTCACCGAAAAAGCTAGCCACGAAGGCATCGAGGGGCGCGAAATAGAGGTCGGTCGGGCGGCCCAGCTGGACCAGGCGTCCGGCGCGCATCAAGGCGACCTTGTCGGCCATGAACATCGCCTCCTCCGGGTCGTGGGTGACCATCAAGGTCGCCGTACCGCTGTGTTTCAGGAGATGCAGCGTCTCGTCCCGGACTTGGTTGCGCAGACGCGCGTCCAGGCCCGAAAAGGGCTCGTCGAGCAACATCACCTTGGGCTTTGGCGCCAGCGCCCGGGCCAGGGCCACACGTTGCTGTTGTCCGCCCGAAAGGGTATGGGGAAAGACCTCGGCGGACTCCGCCATGCCGACCTGACCGAGCGTCTCCAGCGCCCGGCCGCGCCGCTCCCTGGCCGGCAGACCGCTGAGCCCGAAGGCCACGTTGTCCAGGACCGACAGATGGGGAAACAGCGCGTAGTCCTGGAACACCAGCCCGACGCCGCGCTGTTCCGGCGGCACGGCCCGGCCCTGCCCGGCGACCGGCGTGCCGGACATGATCACTCGGCCCCGCTGCAAGGCCTCGAGCCCGGCGGCGATGCGCAATACCGTGGTCTTGCCGCAGCCCGACGGCCCGAGCAGGCACACCAGCTCACCCGGCGCCACCGACAAGCTGACGTCGTCAACCGCCAGAAGAGCGCCGAAGGCGTGGCTGACGTTTTCTAGGCGAAGGGCATCCATGTCAGTTGCTGAAAAAACTCCCGTACCGCGCCACGGGCCCGGAGGGACGAGGCCTGCGCTTCAATCAAGGTATTGAGAGTGAGTTGCAGTTGCAAGAACTCTCAGATCGGGTCTTCGTCTCGATCGGCGGGTTCGGCCAACGCCGCATCCTCGGAAATCGGCTCTTCGGCGCTATTGTTCGGACGATCGGCCAGGAGTTCCTCGCCGAATTCGGCGGCAAGCAGGTCCCAAGGACCGCCCTCTTCCGGCTCGTCATCGTCGCGCGCTGGCGGGCTCGCGTCTTCGTTGTCCACCAGGCCGCCCCGCTCGCCCATGGCGGAGATCGCCGGGCGGGCGTCGAGCAGGCCGGCCGCCTTCAGTTCCGCCAGACCGGGCAGCGCGTCAAGCCCCTCGAGGCCGAAATGATCCAGGAAATCGGCAGTGGTGGCCCAGGTGACCGGCCGGCCGGGGGTCCGCCTGCGTCCCTTGGGTTTGACCCAGCCGGCCTCCAGCAGCGTGTCGAGCGTACCCTTGGAGAGAGCGACGCCGCGCACCTCCTCGATCTCGCCGCGGGTCACAGGCTGATGGTAGGCAATGACCGCGAGCGTTTCCAGGGCGGCACGAGACAGCTTGCGCACCACCTTGTGCTCGACCTGCATCAACGGGGCCAGGTCGCTTGCCGTTCGAAACGCCCAGCGGTCGCCGGCCTGAACCAGATTGACCCCACGATTGGCATAAAGCGCGGCGAGTTCCTGCATCAAGGAGGCCAGATCGGTGTCTTCCGGCAGATGCCGGCCGAGCTGTGCCGCACCGAGCGGTTCGGCGGAGGCAAAGAGAATCGCCTCGAGCAGGCGCAGCTGTTCGAAGCGGTCGCTCATGCCGGCGTCTCCTTGCCGCGCAGGTAGATCGGCCCGAAGGCGCCGTCCTGGCGGATTTGAAGCTTGCCCTCGCGGCACATCTCCAGACTGGCCGCCAAGGTCGCGGCCAGGGCCGAGCGCAGGACCAGGCCGTCGAGCAGCTCGGCGGGCAGAAACGCCGAGAGCGTCCGCCAGCCCGGCGTCTCGCCGAGCAGGCGGTTCAGCCGCAGTAGCGCCTCCTCGACCGAATAAAGCTCGCTTGCGGCTATTCGCAGGCTGGAAAAGCTCTCCCGCCCCTTGATCGCGGCATAGGCCTTGAGCAGTTCGTAGAGGCTCGCCTGGTAGGTGGCGTCGGTCACCACGCGCAGAACGTCGGGCGCGCCACGGGGAAAGACATCGCGGTCCAAGAGCGGCCGCGCCAAGAGCCGCTGGCCGGCGTTCTTCATCGCCTCGAGCCGCTGCAGCCGATAGCGCAGCGCGGCCGCCATCTCGGCGCCGCTCGGCTCCTCGTCGCCGCCCGGTTCCGGCAGCAGCAGGCGCGACTTGAGGTAGGCCAGCCAAGCGGCCATGACCAGGTAGTCGGCGGCCAACTCCAGGTGCAAGCGGCGCGCCGCACGAACGAACTCCAGGTACTGGTCGGCAAGTGCCAGGATCGATATCTTGGTCAGGTCGACCATTTGGTCGCGCGCCAGCTGCAGCAGGACGTCGATCGGCCCGTCATAACCTTCCAGGTCGAGCAGCAGCACACTCTCGCCGGCGCCTTCCGGCGGGCTGTCGTCTTCAAACAAAGTCGGCTCGCTCACACCACACCTCCCGACAACCTGGAGAACAGGGGCCACAGCCATTGCAGCGGCTTGCCGACGACCCAATAGAACACATGCAGGTCGAGGCCAAGCCGATTGCCAATGTACGGCAGCAGAAACACCACGCCGATGATGATTAACATGCCATAACGCTCGAGTCGGGCAAGCGGCAGCGCCAGCACTCTTGGCAAAAGGCCGACGGCGACCCGCCCGCCGTCGAGCGGCGGTAGCGGCAGCATGTTGAAAATCGCCAGTACCAGGTTGATCAGAATCGCGTTGACGAGGTTCTGGCCGAGCCAGGAGGCCGCCGGCAAGGGCAGCCAGGGCACCATGTTCAACAGCAGCGCCGAAACCGTCGCCAAGGCGAAATTCGTCGCCGGCCCGGCCGCCGCGACCAGCACCATGTCGCGCCGCGGCCGGCGCAGACGATGAAACGCGACCGGCACGGGCTTGGCCCAGCCGAACAGAAAGGGCGCCCGCAAGAACAGCAGAATGGCCGGCAACAGGACCGTGCCGAAGCCGTCGATATGGCGCAAGGGGTTGAAGCTGACCCGGCCCTGCCGGTAGGCCGTGTCGTCACCCAAGCGCCAGGCCACGTAACCGTGCGCCGCTTCGTGCAGCGTGATCGCCAGCAGGACCGGTAGAACCCAGACCGACACCGTATAGAGCAGTTTCGAGGGATCGTCGATCATGCGTCGGCCAGCAGACTATCGAGCCGCGCGGCCAGCGCCGCGCTGTCGACCCGGGTTGGCGCGGCGACAAGCGCTGCACCGGCCGCCAGCCGGCGCTCGGCCTCGGCGGCCAGCGGCCCGCTGGCCGCGGCGACGGCGCGCATCTCGTCGGCCTTGCCGTTGCAATGAAGGGCCACGTCGCAGCCGGCCGCGAGCGCCGCCGCCGCTCGCGCGCCGACATCGCCCTCGAGAGCTTCCATGGAGAGGTCGTCGGAGACCAACAGGCCGTCGAACCCGATGGCGCCGCGAATCACCTGATCGATGACCATCGGCGAGGTCGTTGCCGGTTGCTCGGGGTCGATCGCGCTGTAGACGACATGGGCGGTCATTGCCCAAGGCATATCGGCCAGCGCGCGAAACGGCGCGAAATCGGTCCGCTCGAGTTCCGCCAGGGAAGTGTCGACGCGCGGCAGCTCGGCGTGACTGTCGACCAGGGCCCGTCCGTGGCCGGGGATATGCTTGATCACCGGCACGACCCCGCCGGCCGTCAGTCCGTCGCAGCATGCCCGGCCGAGGTCCGCCACCAGGGCCGGGTCGGACCCGAAACTGCGGTCGCCTATGATCTCGTGGGCATCCGGCATCCTGAGGTCGAGCAGCGGCAGGCAGTCGACGGTGATACCGCAGGCCAACAGCTCGCTTGCCAGCAGGGTCGCGTTCACCTCGACCGCATCGAGTGCCCGGACGCGGTCGGTCAGGGCCATGTCGCCGAACCGGCCGGGCGGCGGAACGCGGCGCCAATGGGGCGGTCTCATGCGCTGCACGCGGCCGCCTTCCTGATCGATCAGGACCGGCGCGTCGTCGCGACCGATGCTGGCGCGCAAAGACCCTGCGAGCGCCTTTACCTGGCCCGGCGAGTCGCAGTTCCGGGCAAAGAGAATGAAGCCCAGCGGATCGCTGTCGGCAAAGAAGTCCCGCTCCCAGGACGTCAGCTCCAGGCCCTCGCAGCCAAAGATGACCGCACGCGAGGCCAAGCGCCTAGCCCTGCCCGGATCTGAAGAACGGCCCGAATGGTTTGACTCCGACACTTGAAATTCCACGGCTGTCATTGCCGGGCCTCGCTTCGCGCCCTGCTACCGCAGCCCGGCAATCCAGGGACAGCCCTGCAACCGCGGTTGCCCGGGTCAAGCCCGAGCATGGCAAGGGCAAGGGATGCCCAGGGTCCCGGGATTTACATGTCAACATCGAACCACTGGCCCTAGCGGCGAACGACCAGGCAATCCTGTTTCTCGGCCTTGAGCTGGGCGCAGAGATCGAGGGCGGTCGCCCGATTTGGGAAGGGCCCGGCCTGCACCCGGTGATAGGTCTTCTCGTTCACCGAAGCTTGCTGAATGAAAAGCGACATATCGCCGAGCAGGTTCGGGAACGATTTCTGCAGCTTGGCCCAGGCTCCTTCGGCGCTGGCCGCTGAGCCAAAGGACCCGAGCTGAAGCAGATATGTACCCGCGGCCGCGGTCTGAACGGCTGCGGCCGGTGACGTTGTCTTGGCCTCGGGGATCTCGATCACCGGGCTTTCGCTCGGGACGGGCGCCTCGACGACCGCCGAGGCCGGCGGGGTCGGCGCAACGACGGCGCCCTGGCTACCCGCCGCCGTCGCGGTATCTTGCGACGGTGTCGCCGCGGCTTCCGGTTCACGTACGGGCGGCTTCGGTGTTTCCGGGGGCGGGAGCAGATGTTCCACCGTCGGCTGCTCGGCGGCCTCGCCGTCCGGCTTGTTCAACACCAATTGGTCCTGATAAGGCACTTCCAGGCCGCCGGGGCTTGCCGGTTTCACCTTCACCGGGTCATCCAGTGCCTGGACCAGCGGCGCGGTTCGATCCGACTTGCCGCCGAACAACCAGAAGTAGCCCAAGGCGCCGCCCACGCCGAGCACGGCAAGGGCGAGCAAACCCAAGGCGATCGGCAGGATACGCCGGGATTTTCTGGCGCGCTTGCCGCGTCTGTTGAGCGACTGCGGGCTACGGCGCCGGCCGGCCGGCGGGCTCAGGTCGTCCACGGTGAGTGAATCCAGATCCAAGTGTAGCTCATCTTGATCGGCCTCGTCTGTGGGAGCAGCGAGCGTCGGCTCCGAGTCGCCGCGCATGAATTCCGGCCATTTTTCGTCAGCTTTCATCTCATCTCCTCGACCGGCTCCACACCGAAGATCTGCAAGCCCGAGGCGATGACAAAGGCAACGGCTTGAACCAGCGCCAGTCGCGCCGTGGTGAGTTCCGGTTCGTCAGGAAGGAGAAACCGCAGCGCCGCTTCATCCTTACCCCGAGTCCACAAGCCATGAAAAGCTGCCGCGAAATCGTAAAGAAAGAATGCAACACGATGCGGTTCGTAGGCTTCGGCGGCACTTTCCAACAGCCGCGGCCATTCGGCCATCTGTTTCATCAGACCAATCTCGTCCGAGTCGGTCAAGAGATTGAGCGGCGCCGTGGCCAGGGCTTTCGCGCCGCTCGGCAGGTCCGTCATGTCCGCGGCGGCCAGGCGCAGGACCGAACGCGCCCGCGCGTGGGCGTATTGAACATAGAACACCGGGTTGTCGCGAGTCTTTTCGAGCACCTTCTCCAGGTCGAAATCGAGCGGCGCATCGTTCTTGCGGGTCAGCATGATGAACCGCACGACATCCTTGCCGACCTCGTCGATCACTTCCTTCAAGGTGACGAAGGTGCCGGCGCGCTTCGACATCTTCACCGGTTCACCGTGGCGCATCAGCTTGACCAGTTGGCAGAGCAGCATCTCCAGATGCCCCTTGCCCTCGGTCAAGGCCGCGACGGCGGCTTTCATCCGTTTGACATAGCCGCCGTGGTCGGCTCCGACGACGTCGATCATGATCTCGGCCCCGCGGCGGTACTTGTCCAGATGGTAGGCCATGTCCGGAGCGAGGTAGCTCCAGCTGCCGTCGGATTTTTGGAGCGGCCGATCCTCGTCGTCACCGAACCGTGTCGCCCGGAACAGCAGCTGTGGACGGGCTTCCCAATCGTCCGACTTCTTGCCCTTGGGCGGTTCGAGAACCCCGGTGTAGACCAGGTCGCGCGCCGCCAGGGTCTCCAGCACGGCCTCGACCCCGCCGGCCTCGACCAGCGCGCGTTCCGAGGAGAACACGTCCTGACGCACGCCGAGCGCCGCAAGGTCGTCGCGGATCAGATCCATCATGGCGTCGATCGCGAAGTGTCGGACTTCGCCCAGCCACTCGGACTCGGGCTTGTCGAGCCACTTGTCGCCGTCCCGCTCGGCCAGAGCCCGGCCGACGTCCTTCAGGTATTCACCGGGGTAGAGTCCTTCGGGGATGTCGCCGATGTCCTGGCCCAAGGCCTCGCGGTAACGCAGGTGGGTGGAGCGCGCTAGGGTGTCCACCTGGGCGCCAGCGTCGTTGATGTAGTATTCCCGGGTGACGTCGTAGCCGACCTTTTCCAGCAGGGATGCCAAGGCGTCGCCAAACACCGCGCCGCGCGCGTGGCCGACGGTGAGCGGCCCGGTCGGATTGGTCGAGACATACTCGACATTGACCTTGCGGCCGCCGCCCAAATCCGAGGCGCCGTAGTCCGGGCCGGTGCGCAGGACATCGGCCAAGCAGCGCCGCCAGATGGCTTCGTCCAGAGTCAGGTTGATGAAACCGGGACCGGCTACGGAAACGTCGCTGACCTCCGCGACTTCCGCCAGCCGGGCGGCCAGGGCCTCGGCCAGGTCCCGCGGCTTCCGGCCGGCCGCCTTGGCCAACACCAACGCCGCGTTGGTGGCCATATCGCCGTGTGACGGGTCGCGCGGCGGCTCGACCGTGACCCGGCCGAGATCCAGCTCCGGCGGCAGCGCGCCGGCCTCACCCATTTCCTCCAGTTCCTTGGTAACAATGCCTAGGAAGTAGCTGAAAATATTCATTATGTCTTGGCGTAGGGGTCGAACAATTTCCGGTGCTCGGCGAGCGCATAGCGGTCGGTCATGCCGGCGAGATAGTCTGCCACCAGACGCGCGACGGCCGCTTCGCCGGCGCCCTCGGCCTGAGCCCGCCATTCGTCCGGCAGGCATTTCGGCTCCGCCAGATAGTGCTCGAACAACTCCCGCACCACGCGGCCGACCTTGGAGGTCATGCGGTTGACCCGGTAGTGGCGGTACATGCGCGCGAACAAGAAGTCCTTGAGGGCGCGGTCGTTGTCGCGCATCGCCGCGGAAAAGGCAACCACCGGCCGACCAAGGGCCCGCAGCGCGGCGGCATCGCGCGGCGCCGCCTCGGCCAGATTACCGCGCGTCTCGGCCAAAAGGTCATCGACCATCAGGCCGATCACCCGGCGCACGGTCTCGTGGATCAGCCGGCCCCGCTCGATACCCGGATAGCTGCCTAGCAGCTGTGCCACCACCGGGCCGACCAGCGGCACCTGCTTCAGGTCCTCGACGTCGAACAGGCCGGCGCGCAGGCCGTCGTCGATGTCATGGTTGTTGTAGGCGATGTCGTCCGACAGGGCCGCGACCTGGGCCTCGGCACCGGCGTGGCTGGCGAGCTCGAGATCGAAGCTCTCGCAATAGTTCGCGATGGTTTCCGGCACCGGCCGGTCGGTGGCGCCAGCGCCGGTTAGCGGTCCGTTGTGCTTGACCGTTCCCTCCAGGGTCTCCCAGGTGAGGTTGAGCCCATCGAACTCGGCATAGCGTTGTTCCAGCAGAGTCAGGACGCGGAAGGTCTGCTCGTTGTGGTCGAAGCCGCCGTAGGGCGCCATGACCGCCTGCAAGGCGTCTTCGCCGGCGTGGCCGAACGGCGTGTGGCCCAGGTCGTGGGCCAGGGCCAGGGCCTCGGCCAGGTCCTCGTTCAGTCCGAGGACGCGGCTGATCGAACGGGCGATCTGGGCGACCTCGATCGAGTGGCTGAGGCGTGTGCGGTAGTAGTCGCCCTCGTGGTAGACGAACACCTGGGTCTTGTACTTGAGCCGCCGGAACGCGCCGCAATGGATGATCCGGTCGCGGTCGCGCTGAAAGCACGAGCGGGTCGCGCTTTCCGGCTCGGCGACCAGACGACCACGGCTGTCCTCCGGCCGCGAGGCATAGGGCGCGCTGCCCGGTTCCTGACCACTGCTCATGGCGCGGACACTACCCCCCGCAAGCCACGCCTGGCAACGCCGGAACCCGGCTCCCGCCTCAAGCGGACCGCCCGCCAAGGGCCTGATGTCGAGCCGTGGCGTCGAACATTTCCGCGTTAGCGGGTGGGCCGGACCAGCCGACCAGACCCGTGAATGTCAGAGATGTGCCGAAATGAGATTGGGTTGCCATCCGGATTGGCTGGACTTCGGCTTACTGATGCGAAGATCGAATTGTCCGCTCGCCTTCGGATCGTGCCCCCAGACAGCAGCAACAGGACAGGTTCAAGAAATTTGACAAACTGCAATAACTTCCTACCAACGGTAGGTTCCGGTCAGTGGATCGCGGATGCCGACCGGCCGCCTTCGCGGTTTGACCAGCTGCGGGATTGAATCGGTTTCATGCTGCCTAGATCGGATCTACGCGACGACAAACCGGCGCTGAGCGCGCCTGCCTACCAGCTGCCGGTTGCGGCGGTCTTGGAGCAGCTGCAGACCGATCCCGAAGAAGGGTTGACTGAATCCGAGGTTGTGCGGTTGCGGCGGCGCTATGGCGCAAACGCGCTTGAGGAACACGGCCATCGGCCGATCTATGTGCTTTTCTTGCGTCAGTTCCAGGACCTCTTGATCGCTGTCCTCATCGTCGCGGCAGCGCTCGCCTATTTCCTCGACGATCTGCGCGGCGCGTCGATCCTGACTGCCATAATCCTCATCAATGCGGCCATCGGCCTCACTCAGGAATACAAGGCGGAGCGGCTCCTTGAACGTTTGAGAACTCTGGTCCTGACGCGGGCGACGGTGGTGCGCGACGGCGCTCCCACGGAAGTTGACGAATCTGGTTTGGTGCCTGGCGATATCGTGATGCTGGAGGCCGGCGCCGCGGTGCCGGCCGACCTTCGCTTGATCGAGACATATGGATTCGCCACCAACGATTTTACACTGACCGGCGAATCCCTACCTCAAGACAAGGACGCCGAGGTCGTGATCGACCGGGAATGCCCGCTCAGCGACCAGAACAACCTGGCATTCTTCGGAACGACCGTAGCGAGAGGAAATGCCACCGGCGTGGTGTTTGCGACCGGCATGGCGACCGCGATCGGCGGCATCGCCCATGTCAGCCAAACCATTCGCCAGGATCCCTCGCCATTGAAGCTGGAAATCAACACGCTGGCTCGAACGCTGACCAAATTGGCGGGCGTCATAGTTCTGATGCTCTTCGCGGCCAACGTACTGCTTCGCGCCGATGTTTTTCCCGATACCCAAACTCTGATCAACGCGAGCCTGCTTTTCGCCATCGGCGTGGCGGCCGCTTGTGTGCCGCAAGGTCTGCCCGCGCAGATAACGGTGGCGCTCTCGCTCGGCGTTGCCCGCTTGGCGCGCGAACGCGCGGTCGTCAAACGCCTGTCGGCGGTAGAGACGCTGGGCTGCACGACCGTGATCTGCACCGATAAGACCGGGACCGTCACCGCGAACGAGATGACCATCGTGCGGGGCTGGGCCGACGGACGCTCATTCGAGGTGACCGGAGAAGGCTATGACCCGCGGGGAGAGATCCTGGAAGACGGGACGGCGGTTCCGCCGGGCGAGCTGGACGCCATCAAGCAGTTTTTTCAGCACGGGCTTCTGGCCAGTAATGGCCGCACCCATCCCCCGGACGATCAACACCCCACCTGGTACGCCGTGGGCGACCCGACGGAAGCGGCCTTCATGCCGTTCGCGATCAAAGCCGGCCTCGACCCGGAGGAGAGAATCGAAGCTTTCCCGCTGGCGCACGAGCTGCCCTTCGATAGCCGGCGTAAGCGCATGACCATGGTGCGGCAACATAAGGGGCGCACGATCGGCTACATGAAGGGCACGGCAGAGAGCGTGCTCGCAGCGTGCAATGCGTACCATAGTGGCGGCAAGGCGGTGCCGCTCGACGGCAAGACGCGGGATGCCATAGCCGCCCAGGTAGCAGACTACAGCAAGGACTCGCTGCGGGTGATTGCCTTGGCCTACAGGGATTTCCCGGCGGCACAGAATGACTTCCCGCCCGACGCGACCGAACGCGATTTCGTCTTCGCCGGATTGGTCGCGATGCTCGATCCGCCGCGCCCGGGCGTACGCAAGGCGCTATCAGAAGTGTGCGCGGCCCATGTCCGGGTCTTCATGATAACCGGTGACGACCCGATAACGGCCGATGCGATTGCCGAGCGCATTGGCATGCCGGACGGTCCTGTGGTGACCGGCGACGAGCTCCGCGCGATGTCCGATGCGGAGCTGAAGGCGTTGCTGGACGAGCGATCGCTCATATTCTCGCGGGTTTCGCCCACCGATAAGTATCGTATCGTTAAACTTCTCAAACAGCTGGGTCAGGTCGTCGCGGTCACCGGCGACGGCGTCAACGACACCTTGTCGCTCAAGGAGGCCCATATCGGTGTTGCCATGGGCAAGCTGGGCTCGGACGTGGCGAAGGAAGCGGCCGAGATCGTGCTTGTCGACGACGACTTTACCACCTTGGTGAACGCGGTTCGCGAAGGCCGGACGATATTTCAGAACCTCAAGAGCGTGATCCTTTCTTCGATCACGTCCAACATCGGCGAGCTCGGCTGCGTATGCCTCGGCTTCGCCGGAGTCGCGTTCGGTTTGCCGATCCCGATCACCGCGGTTCAGATCCTTTCCATCGACTTGATCGGCGAGATGCTGCCTTTGATGGCGCTTACCTTCGACCCGCCGGAGCGCGAACTGATGCGTAACCCGCCGCGCAAATTGGGCGCTCACATCATCGACCGCCGTCGGCTCTCGGAGCTTGCCGTCTTCGGCGTGCTGATGGGCCTCAGCGGTTATGCGTCTTTCTACATGGTTCACCTCACCGGCGGATCGACGGGCATGGCGCAGGCCGCCGCCTTTACCGGCATCATATTGACTCAGTATGTCAATATCCTGTCGCGGCGCACGTCGGGGTCGGTGTTCGGGCGCCAGTTGTTCGCCAACCGTCAATTGTGGTTCGCCCTATCGATCTCTTTGGCCGTGGTGGCGGTCATCGTCACGGTCCCCGCAATCGGACTCTGGTTCGGCTTCGAGCCGATGCGCCCCGAGCATTGGACCTGGCCGATCGGAGGCGCCTTTGTCTACCTGTTGTGCTTCGAAGCAAAAAAAGCGCTGCGGCCTCGGATCGCAATGCGGTAGTCGGACCAAGCTGTCTTGCGCTCCTCGCTGCAACGGTGTTTTGATCATCGTGCACGAGGCCCCCCATACGGAATTCATGGTGCCTCGGATACATCATGATGATGCTGTCTTGCACGGCAGCTTAGGGTCTTGGCTGTGTGGAAACGTCGGCCCGGGCATGATTGGACCAATCCGGTGGTGGACCCAGGCAGTGATTTGGGTGTTTGCCGGTTTTGGGGCTTGGATATGATCCTATGACCGCCACAGGCCTTTCTGAGC
>JBFJPL010000068.1:0-22014 GCA_041617155.1 Kiloniellales bacterium | reverse complement strand
CAGGGTCGACCTGAACAGGCGCAGCGCGGTCTCGGCATTGGCGCGCATGCCGGGCGCGCTGCCCCATTGCGCCTTGAAGCCGGCGGCGGCCAGGTTGATCAGCGCCTGCAGGTAGGTCGCGGTCAGGCCGCGCCGGCCGCTGGCGACCCACAGCCCTTCCCAGGCCTCGTGCGCCTCCCAATAGAAGCGGTGGTTGAACAGATCGATACCGTAGAGGTAGTCGCCGCAGGCCCGCCAGGCCCGCGGTTCCGGCGGCTCCGGCACATCGTGCTTCACGCCGTAGCTGTGTCCCTCGGCATCGCGCGTCGGGTGGGGCGTGCGGCCCGGTAGATAGGCATAGGGCGGCAACGGCCGGTCCGGAGCCAAGCGCGGCGGCCGAGCTGTCGATGGCTTGGTCATGGCTGTCTCAGCATCGCTCTTTCCCTGTCCGCTCGAAGACCGGCAAAGCCGGGATTTTTCCCGGTTGCCCGGTGCCGGTCTTGCGCTCGCGGGCGGAAGCTATTTGGTCTTCTCGCTTTCGGCAGCGTGGCGGACCGGTTAGTCCGCGGCGCCGGCGCGCTCCAGGTCCAGGATGGCGTCGCGCAGGGCCTGGAAGTGGGCCTCGGCCCGTCCGCCGAACAGGCGGTCGGCGCCGCCTATGACGTGCGCCTCGAGGTCGGCCCAGTCCGCTTCGGTCAGGGCCTCGAGCACGGTCGGGAAGAACCGCTCCTCCTCCATCGCCATGTGGCGCCGGTTGGTGTCGACGAAGGCGCGCGCCAGGCTGGCGAACCACGCGCGCGGCACCTCCGCGGGGCGGACCATCTGATCGACCGCGGCGGTGGCGAACCGCCGGGTCAGGTTGGGCAGCTCTTGATGCCCGGTGAGCAGCCGCTCCAGGGCGGCGGCCTTGTCGGGCGCCCGCGCGCGCAGCTTCTGAACGATCAGGTCTTCCTTGGGGTGATGGTAGAGGTCCGGGTAGGTCAGGAAGTAGTTGATGATGCCGCGCACGATGTTGAAATCGGGCGTGGCGCCGCGCTGGAAAGCCGCGATCTGTCGGTCCATGACGTCCAGCAGGATCGCCATGTCCATGTGCTCCTTGCGCAGTGCGCGCACAACCTCCGCCATGGCGACTCCTTCGGCCCGAATTTATCCCGTATTGTGATTGCCAGTCTTGCGCGACCGCGAACCTGTTGCAACCGGACTTACGCCAGTCCGGCATCAGACGATGGTGACCAGGATCCTTTGCAGCACCGGGGCGGCAGCTTGTTTTCGTCGGTCCCGAACCTACCCCTGGTTCACAGGAACTTGGCGCGAATATCCAGGCTCGACTCGAGTCCGATAAGCTCGAAATTGGCACCCAGCCAGGCATCCGCCGTGCGCCGGCCGAGGTCGCGCAGGTGGGTGAGGAACTCCCAGTCCGCCACCAGCTTGCTGGAATAGCCCAGGCGGTTCATCTCGTCCTCGGCCTCGATCAGGTGAATGCGGACCTTCTTGTATTCCTTCTCGTCAAGCAGCCCGCGATCGATCAGGCGGCCGACGAAGGCGACCGCCCGCATCTCGCGCATGAGCGAGGAATTGAAGCTGATCTCGTTGATCCGGTCGAGAATCTCGCGCGCGGTCTTCGGTGTCTTGTCGCGGACGATGGGATTGATCTGGACGATCGCGACATCGCCGCTGTCGCAGTTGTAGAACAGGGGATAGAGCGCCGGGTTGCCCATGAAGCCGCCGTCCCAATAGGGTTCGCCGTCGATCTCGACCGCCTGGAACAGGGTCGGCACGCAGGCCGAGGCGAGCAGCGCGTCGATCGAGATCTCCGGATTCTCGAAGACGCGGATCTTGCCGGTGCGCACGTTGGTCGCCGTCACGAACAGCTTCGGCCCGACGCAATGATGCAGACAGTCGAGGTCGATCACCTCGTCCAACACGTCGCGCAGCGGGTTGTGCCCGAGCGGGTTCAGCAGATAGGGCGACATGACGCGCGAGATCAGGTCGAAGGTAAGATAAAGTGGCGAGTCGTCCATATTCCAGTTGCCGGACATGCGGTCGAAGGGCGTTCGCTGCAATGGGCTCATGCGGCTGACGTCGCTGATCCGCCGCCAGAAATCCTCCAGCTTCCGGCGCGCGCCCGCCGGTCCGCCGCTGCTCAGGCCGCAGGCCATGACCGCCGCGTTCATGGCCCCGGCGCTGGTGCAGGAGACGCCTTCGATGCGAAGATTTTCCTGCTCCAGCAGGCGGTCGAGCACGCCCCAGGTAAAGGCGCCGTGCGCGCCGCCGCCTTGCAGGGCGAGATTGAGGTGCTTGACCTCGACGCGGGCCTTGGACGTGGTTTGGCGCCGGGTCTGCGCCTTGGCGATACGGCGCCGCCCGGATCCGGCGCTTCGCTCCGTGCTGTCGCTCATTGCCTCAGGCCGCCGCGGCCGCCCGCCAAGCCGTCCATTAGGCCCGCCTCCGTTCCCGCCCCATGGGTTCTACTTTCTAGACCCGGCTAAGACTTAGCGCGCCCGGCCAGGCCTGTCGACCGTCCCGCGGCCTTGTGATTGATCGCGGCCTTCCACCGACCGGCTGGATCGGCCGTTCCCGGTGGATTTCTGGCGGAGCGGGCCTGATCCCAAGGCGCTTGCCGTCGCCTGGAGGTTGGTGAGAGAATTCGAGGCTCATCGCAAGAGGAGGTGTGCCATGACCTTAGCAGTCACTCTCCAGCGATACCTGGCTGATCATGACATCGCGTACGACGTGGTGACGCACCGCCCCACGGTGTCGTCTTCGCAAACCGCCGAAGTGAGTCACGTGCCCGGCGACTTTCTGGCGAAAGCCGTCGTCGTCAGAGACGAAGATCACTTCATGGTCGCGGTGTTGCCGGCATCGCACCACATCCAGCTACGCGAGCTCTCGCGCCTGCTCGACCGGCCGGTCGGCCTGGCGACGGAGCAGGAGGCGAGCGAGCTGTTCGCGGACTGTAAGCCCGGCGCGATTCCCGCGATCGGATCCGCCTATGGGTTGGAGGTGGTCGTGGAGGACTCCTTGGCGGAGCAGGCCGATGTCTACGTCGAAGGCGGCGATCATACCAGCTTGCTGCACCTGACGGCGCCGCAGTTCCGCAGCCTGATGGAGCACGCGCGGTACGGCAAGTTCAGCCTGCACGACTGACGCGGGCGCCCAAGGGGCCGGGCCGCGACGTCCGCGCATGCGGACGCCGCCTCGGAGCTTCCCGGGCCGCACCGCGAGGGGAAGTTCTCAGGTCTTGTGGTCGGGAGCCCTGCTATCTGACCGGGCGGACGGGGTTTGTCCGTTCCGGTCGGGAAAGGAGCGATCATGAAAGCGCTCATGATATTTGCCGGCAGCGGGCCGCTGGTGGTCCTTACGTCCCATGGCTCGGTTACCGACCCGTCCCTACTGGAGAAACTGAGAGCCAAGGGAATCGACAAGTTCATCGCCTACGAGATCTCGGCCGAGCTGGCGGAGACGCGATACGGTGGGCATTTCCAGGTCGTCAAACGCGACCTGCGCGAGACTGACGATCTGCGGGTCCTGGATTTCGACGGCGAGCGCGCGTTCCGACTGTTTCACCTGTCGGAATTGGGCCCGCCGATCATGCACGAGGAGCAGGCCGAGGCCCCGGCACAGTAACGGTCGTCGGGACCGAACGACCTGCGCGACACGGCCGAAGCCGGGTCCAGGCCGTGACGGGGCGCGATCCGTCACGGCCTGCGTTGCCGTCATAGCCGCCAGAAGGGCTTGGCGGACTCGCGCGCCGCCTCGCGGCGCGTGACGCCGATGTCGCTGAGCAGCCGGTCGTCGAGCTCGGCCAGGGCCATGCGTTGACGCCGCCGCTCGCTCCACGTGCCGACGATTTGCCGCCAGCTCCGCCCGAACTGCGTCGGGATGGACCGGTGGAAAAGCTCGGAGACCAACTGTAGGTTCATCATCATTTCTCATGCTCCTTCGTGCAGGTTCGGACCGTGCGCCCTGGTTGGTGCTCTTCAGATAGGGCTTGAGGAGCCTTGCCCGCAAAGCATCGTTTCTCTAGCTTGTCTGAGAAATTCTCAGGCTAGATTCCGCCATGGCCCGACGACTACCGCCCCTGAACGCGCTCAAGGCCTTCGAGGCCGCCGCCCGGCACGAGAGCTTCACGCGCGCCGCCGAGGAGCTGTGCGTCACCCAAGGTGCCGTCAGTCATCAGGTGAAAGCGCTCGAGGCGGAGCTCGGCCTCAAGCTGTTCAACCGCGAGCCGCAGCGGCTGGTCATCACCGAGGCGGGCCGTGACTATCTGGCCGTGGTGCGCGACGCCCTGGACCGCATCTCGACGGGAACGGAGCGGCTCTTGCAGCGGCAGAGCGCGGGGGTGCTCACCGTCTCGACCTCGCCCAACTTCGCGTCGAAGTGGCTCGTGCATCGTCTCGGCCGCTTTGCCGAGGCTCACCCGACCATCGACCTCCGGGTCAGCGCCACGCTGCACCATGTCGACTTCGCGCGCGAGGACATCGACGTCGCGGTCCGGCATGGCGACGGCACCGCGCCTGGGCTCGACGTCACGCGGCTGTTGACCGAGGCGCTGTTCCCCGTGTGCAGCCCGGCGCTCCTGCTTGGCCGGAACGCGTTGCGCCGGCCGGCCGACCTGGCCGGCCACACGCTGCTGCATCTCGACAATCGGCGGGACTGGTCCAAGTGGCTCGACGCGGCCGGTGTCGAAGACGCCGACCTGTCGCGCGGCCCGGTCCTAAACCAGGCGAGCATGGTGATCGATGCCGCGGTCGACGGCCAAGGCGTGGCGCTGGCGCGAACGGCGCTCGCGGCGCACGATCTTATCGGCGGCCGTCTGGTGCGGCCCTTCGCGCTGGCGCTGCCGGTCTCCTATGCCTATTGGATCGTCTGCCCGAAGGCGACGGCGCAGCTTCCCAAGATCGCCACCTTCCGCGACTGGCTGCTCGCCGAGGCCGGCGACGACGCGCGGCGCTTGCGGGAGCTCGAAGCGAAGACCTCGCGCCGATAGGCGGGACTGCGAGAAGCGATATACTGACCCCCCGATACGAATCCCGGAGCCTGGACGCACCGCAATGATCGAAACTTTCCTCGTCGCCCTGAGCTATCTCGCGGCGCTTGGCGCCGGGCTGGTCGCGGGCATCTTCTTCGCGTTCTCGGCCTTCGTGATGACGGCCCTTAGCCGACTGCGGCCGGAGCAGGGCATCGGCGCCATGCAGTCGATCAACGTCGCGGTGCTCAATCCCTGGTTCTTAGCCGCGTTCTTCGGAACCGCCGCGGTCTGCGCCCTCCTCGCGGTGCTCGCCGTGCTCGACTGGAGCCGACCCGGCGCCATCACCCTGCTGTCCGGCGCTCTGCTCTACCTGCTCGGCTGCATCGGGGTCACGCTCGGTTTCAATGTGCCGCTGAACAAAAAGCTGGCCGCGGTCGAACCGAACAGCGCCGAGGGCCGCGAACTGTGGCGCAGGTACCTCTCCGCCTGGACCGCCTGGAACCACGTCAGAACCCTGGCATCGCTCGCGGCCGCGGCCTCGTTCATCATAGCGTTACGCTCGTAGCCGGGGTCAGGCCCTGATAGTCGCATTGCCGGCCGGACTCGCTGCAACGCCGTGACACAAAAAAGCCCGCCGCGGTTTGCCGGGCGGGTGGGCCGGCGACGCCCTTCTTAGGCACACCAACCGTGACTTAGCCTGGACTCCTATCTTAGCTGTACACAGGCCGTCAAACGAACAGGCGCGAACGTTCGCAACTGTTCTTTGGGTAAGAGGCCTGTCGGACTTCACGCGCTGATCGCCAAGTGGTACATGGCGCCCTGGCTCGCGGCAAAGCCGCTCGAACAAGCGCTGGTGCCGCTGATCCTGCCCCACGCGTTCCGGCACATCGGGCTGGCCTTTCTCATGCCCGCCGTGGTCGCCGAGCCGCGGCCGCCGTACTGGCCATCCTGGCGCTGGTCGCCCTGCGCGGCGGTTGGCAGGCGGCACTGCCGCTGGTCTGGCTCTTCAACCTCTTCGGCACCGCGGATTTGCTCTACGCCGTCGCTCGGGGCCTCAGCGTCGGCGCCTAGGAGGACTTGGGCGCCGCCTGGTATATTCCGACCTTCATCGTCCCCGCGCCGCTGGTGACGCACTTCATGGTTTTCGCCCGGCTGCTCAGTGCGAAGTCGGGCCTGCGCTGATCTCGATTTTCACGCAGGGCGCAGCGGTTCGGGCCAGCGCCGCGCGCTGTTCAGAGCGCGCCAGGAAGTCGTCTGGGCGGCGATCAATGCATCGCTCATTAACGCAACGATGGAAGCCCGACCCCGCTTGACCCGCTTCAGCTGGAGGTCAAGGCCGTCTTGAGCTTGAATGGGATTGGCGGAATTCGAACCGCTTCACCATTGTAGTCGAGGCGGCCGATTTGCAGCGTGAACGGCTTCAAATCCCGCACGGCGATGTCATAGGTGAATATCAGGAAATCCCAGCTTCGGTCCCGTGCCTTTAGCTCGAGTTCCGCCGAAACGGCCTGCGTTACCGGGTTCCAATTCGATCCCGTCCAGTATCTCGATTGAAGCGCCGTCGACACCGGTCGTAGCTCTCGGCCGGTGCCCTGGTCCACGACCGTCACGTGATGAGGATCAATTCTTATGCTGCCGCGGCTGATCCGAAAGTCAACGGCGATCCGGAGCGGCTCGTCCCTGGTCTGCTCCTCGCTGAGCGGCGTCGGAATCGGCAAGCCGGCGGCATAGACGATGGCCAGCCGTTCCGACTGCACCACCGACGAAATCGACATCGTTGCGCCGCCGAGGTCGAACTGCAGAACGCCCGTGATGTGAGTTCGAATGAGCGGCGGTGCACCTTCCGGGGCGATCGGTTGAAACCTTTGCTCGCGATAGGATGCGCCGCACCCCGACAGGGCGGCGGCGATCACTAACGGGCCAACGAGTCTTCGCAAGCGGCGATAGGCGACCATGAACACGCCGTTATACTCCTCTTTGTAGATTCCACTTGTGGAACCCACCGGACTGCTTGATTGAATCTCGTTCGCATGCGAACGAACTGCAAGGTACCGTGACCGGCGGATTTGTGTCCTGTATGATCGGCCGGGCAAGCCAGGGGGAGGACACGGGGTCGCCCATGGACGAGCAGGACTTCATGAGGCGCGCCATCGCGCTCTCGGCGGAGAAGATGCGCGCGCTCGAGGGCGGCCCGTTCGGTGCGGTGATCGCCAAGGAGGGGCGGATCATCGCCGAGGGCCACAACCAGGTGACCACGGCGATCGACCCGACCGCCCATGCCGAGGTCGTGGCGATCCGCGCGGCCTGCCGGGCGCTCGGCAGCTTCAGCCTGGAGGGCTGCCGGATTTTCACCTCGTGCGAGCCCTGCCCCATGTGTCTGAGCGCGATCTACTGGGCCCGGCTCGACCGCATCTACTACGCCAATACCCGCGCCGATGCCGCCAAGATCGGCTTCGACGACGACTTCCTCTACGCCGAGGTCGCGCGGCCGCTCGACCGCCGCAGCATCCCGACCGAACGCCTGCTCGGCGACGACGCGCGCGCCATCTTCGAGGAGTGGGCGCGCATGCCCGACAAGGTGCCTTACTGATGGCGGGGCGCCGCGAGGCTCAAGCCCGGACCGATGTTTCAGTCTCTAGGGCATTCGTGCAGTGTCCCCCCTCCCACCGGGAGAGGGCCAGGGTGAGGGCGAGTTGGTTTTCGCCTTGCACCCCGGCGCCACGGCAAACCAGGGAAAACAACCCGCCCTCGCCCTCCCGCTTCGCGGAGCCCTCTCTCTCCCGAGGCGAGAGGGTAAGTGTTGGGTTTGTGTCAGGGTACAAATGTCCAATCGCCATACGTCTCTGACCTGACCATGGCAGAAGACGCCCACCCCCGCCTCGAACTGCGCGGCATCACCAAGGCCTATCCGGGCATCCTGGCCAACGACGGCATCGACCTGGCGGTCGGGCCCGGCGAGGTGCACGCGCTGTTGGGCGAGAACGGCGCGGGCAAGAGCACGCTGGTCAAGATCATCTACGGCGTGGTCAAGGCGGACGCCGGCGAGCTGAGCTGGGAAGGCCGGCCGGCGGCGATCCACAACCCGGCCCGGGCGCGCCACCTGGGCATCGGCATGGTGTTCCAGCACTTCAACCTGTTCGACACCCTGACGGTCGCCGAGAACATCTCGCTCTGCCTCGAGGGTCGGCGCGACCTCAAGGCCCTGGCGGAGGAGATCGTCCGCGTCTCCGAACGCTACGGCCTGCCGATCGACCCCAAGCGCCACGTCCACCACCTTTCGGTCGGCGAGCGCCAGCGGGTCGAGATCGTCCGCTGCCTGCTGCAGAATCCCAAGCTCTTGATCATGGACGAGCCGACCTCGGTGCTGACACCGCTGGAGGTGGACAAGCTGTTCGCGACGCTCCGGCGCCTGGGCCAGGAAGGCTGCAGCATCCTCTACATCAGCCACAAGCTCGACGAGATCCGGGCGCTCTGCGAGGCGGCCACGGTGCTGCGCGGCGGCCGGGTGACCGCGAACTGCGACCCGCGCCGCGAGACACCCAAGAGCCTGGCCGAGATGATGATCGGCCGCGAGCTGCCGGTCTGCCGCCATTCGGAAGCCCGGCCGGACGGCGAGGAACGCCTCGCCGTGGCCGGCCTCACGCTGGCCTCGGACGATCCCTTCGGCACCGACCTGCGCGATATCCGCCTGACCTTGCGCGCCGGCGAGATCTTCGGCATCGCCGGCGTCACCGGCAACGGCCAGAAGGAGCTGCTGCAGGCGCTGAGCGGCGAGCGCCCGGCACCCGAGGCCGGTCAGGTCCGCCTGGCCGGCCGGCCGGCCGGGCGCCTGGGTCCGCGGGCGCGGCGCGCGCTCGGCCTGGCCTTCGTGCCGGAGGAGCGCCTGGGCCGCGGCGCCGTGCCCGAGATGAGCCTGGCCGACAACGCGCTTCTGACCAGCCACCAGAAAGACATGCTGCGCCTCGGCCTGATCCGCTTCCAGCGCACCGAGGCCCATGCCCGGGCGATCATCGAGGACTTCAAAGTGGTGTGCGGCGGAACCGGCGCCGAGGCGCGCAGCCTGTCCGGCGGCAACCTCCAGAAGTTCATCATCGGCCGTGAGATGCTGTTGGTGCCGAAGGTGCTGGTCCTGGCCTATCCGACCTGGGGCGTCGACGTCGGCGCCGCCACGGCGATCCGCCAGGCGGTCATCGAGCTGCGCAACGGCGGCACCGCGGTCCTCCTGGTCTCCGAGGAGCTGGAGGAGCTGTTCGAGATCAGCGACCGCATCGCGGTGATCAGCGAGGGCCGCCTGTCGCCGGCCAAGCCGACCGGCGCGACCGACGTCGAGCAGGTCGGTCGCTGGATGGCCGGCATGTTCGACCCCGTGGAGCCGCCGCGGGATGCCGCTGGAAGCGAAGGCCATCGATGATGATGCAATTGACGAGGACGGCATTGACCGCCAGTTTCCCCTCTCCCTTGGGAGAGAGAGGGGCCCGCGGAGCGGGAGGGTGAGGGTGCGTGGTTTTGCTGCGTGTCGGCCGGCAGTGGACTCGGTTGATGTGAACCAGCCCTCGATCCAGGAAACCAACCTGCCCTCACCCTGTCACTCTCCCGGAGGAAGAAGGGTCGCTCACCCGATGCCCCGGCCACGGGAATGCCGGCCGGGCAAAGCCGTCCCGGAGGCGCCGCAGAATGTTGCTTAGACTCGTGCCACGCCCGCAGGCCTCCCAGCTGCTGCGCTACGGCTCGCCGTTGATCGCGCTGGGGCTGACGCTGCTGAGCGGGCTGCTGCTGTTCGGCGCGCTGGGTCAGGACCCGCTGGTCGCGCTCCATACCTTCTTCATCCGGCCGATCTCCAGCCTCTATGGCCTGGCCGAGCTGGGCGTCAAGGCGGCGCCGCTGACGCTCTGCGCCATTGGTCTCACCATCGGCTTTCGCGGCAACGTCTGGAACATCGGCGCCGAGGGGCAGCTGACCCTGGGGGCGATCTGCGGCGGCGGCTTGGCGCTCGCCTTCCATGGCCAGGAGGGGCCGTGGCTGCTGCCGCTGATGGTGCTGGTCGGCGGCCTCGGCGGCATGGCTTGGGGCGCGATCCCGGCGCTGCTCAAGACCCGCTTCAACGCCAACGAGATCCTGACCAGCCTGATGCTGAGCTACGTCGCGATCCAGCTGCTGGGCTATCTGGTGCACGGGCCGTGGCGCGACCCGGAGGGCTACAACTTCCCGGAGACCCGGCTGTTCGGCGAGGCCGCGCTGCTGCCGCTCCTGCTCGAGGGCACGCGGCTGCACGCCGGCGCGCTCCTGGCGCTGATCGCGGTCGGGCTCGGCTGGCTGCTGCTGGCGCACAGCTTCATGGGCTTCCAGATCAAGGTCAGCGGCCAGGCCGACGCGGCGGCCCGCTACGCCGGCTTCAGCCGCAACCGCGTGATCTGGCTCAGCTTCCTGATCGGCGGCGGCCTGGCCGGGATCGCAGGCTTGGGCGAGGTCGCCGGGCCCATGGGCCAGCTCAACCCGACGATCTCGCCCGGCTACGGCTTCGCCGCGATCATCTGCGCCTTCCTCGGGCGCCTCAATCCTTTGGGCGTGCTGCTCGCCAGCCTGCTCATGGCGCTGATGTTCCTGGGCGGCGAAGCGCTGCAGATGAACCTGAACCTGCCGCTGGCGATCACCGGCGTGTTCCAGGGTCTGCTGCTGTTCTTCGTGCTGGCCGCCGACGTCTTGATCCGCTACCGGGTGCGGCTCGGCCCTGCGGTGGCGAGGCCGGCGCCGTGACGCCCGAGGTCGAGACCGTGGTCGCCATCCTGGTCGCCACCATGCGCGCCGGCACGCCGCTGGTATTCGCCGCGCTGGGCGAACTGGTGACCGAGAAGTCGGGCGTGCTCAACCTGGGGCTCGAGGGCATGATGCTGGTCGGCGCGGTCGCCGGCTTCATCGCCACCGTGACGACCGGAAGCCTACCGCTCGGCATACTCTTCGCCATGCTGGCCGGCATGGTGGTGGCGCTCTTGTTCGGCTTCCTAACGTTGACCTTGCTGGCCAACCAGGTCGCCACTGGCCTGGCGCTGACGATCTTCGGCATCGGCCTCAGCGCCTTCGTCGGGCTCGACTACATCGGCACGCCGATCCAGGGCCTGCAGGCGATCGAGATCCCGTTCCTGAGCGCGATCCCGCTCCTCGGGCCGGTCCTGTTCAGGCACGATCCGCTGATCTACCTCTCGCTGGCGCTGTTCGCCGGGGTCTCCTGGTTCCTCTACAAGTCCAGGCCCGGGCTGATCCTGCGCGCGGTCGGCGAGTCCCACCAGGCGGCGCACGGCATCGGCTACTCGGTGATCGGCATCCGTTATCTCGCGGTGCTGTTCGGCGGCGCCATGGCCGGCCTGGCCGGCGCCTACCTGTCGCTGGTCTATACCCCGCAGTGGAGCGAGAACATGACCGCCGGGCGCGGCTGGATCGCCCTGGCGTTGGTGGTCTTCGCCACCTGGCGGCCGGCCCGGGTGCTGCTCGGCGCCTATCTGTTCGGCTTCATCACGATCATCAGCCTGTTCCTGCAGGGCGCCGGGGTCGACATCTCATCGCACCTGCTGGCTACCCTGCCCTATCTGGCGACGATCGTGGTGCTGGTGCTGATCTCGCGCGACGCGACCCGCATCCGCCTCAACGCGCCGGCCTCGCTTGGCAAGCCGTTCCACCCGGACGCTTAGTGCTAAGACCGATTGGCGCGCGCGACCAACTGTCATAAACTTCGAGCCAGGGAACAGGGGAGACAATCGACATGACCGTCACGAAACACCTGTGCCGCCTGGCGGGCGCCGTTCTGGCCGCCGTCTGGCTCGTTCTGCCGGGCGCCGCTGGCGCCGCCGAACCGCTCAAGGTCGGCTTCGTCTACGTCAGCCCGATCGGCGACGCCGGCTGGACCTATCAGCACGAGCTGGGCCGGCGGGCGCTGGAGGCGGCCTTGGGCGACAAGGTCAGGACCAGCTACGTCGAGAGCGTGCCCGAGGGCGCCGATGCCGAGCGGGTGATCCGCGAATTCGCGGCGAGCGGCCACAAGCTGGTCTTCACCACGTCCTTCGGCTACATGAACCCGACCATCAAGGTCGCCAAGCGCTTCCCCGATGTCGCCTTCGAGCACGCCACCGGCTACAAGCGGGCGAAGAACGTCGGCACCTACCTCGCGCGCTTCTACGAAGGCCGCTACCTGACCGGCATCGTCGCCGGCGAGGTGACCAAATCGAATACCGTGGGCTACGTCGCGGCCTTCCCGATTCCCGAGGTGGTGCGCGGCATCAACGCCTTCACCCGCGGCCTGCGCAGCGTCAACCCGGAGGCCGAGGTGCGGGTCATCTGGGTCAGCTCCTGGTACGACCCGGGCAAGGAACGCGAGGCGGCCGAAACCCTGATCGCCCAGGGCGCCGACGTGATCACCCAGCACACGGACTCGACCGCGCCGGTGCAAGCAGCCGAGGACAAAGGCGTCTACGCCATCGGTTACCACTCCGACATGTCCAAGTACGGCCCCAAGGCGCACCTGACCGCTGCGACCCATCACTGGGGCGGGCACTACGTCGCCGCGGCGCAGGCGGTGCTGGACGGGACCTGGAAGTCCAGCGACCTGTGGGGCGGCATCAAGGAAGGCATGATCAAGCTGGCGCCCTTCGGACCGGCCGTGCCGCCCGAAGTCCGGGCGCTGGCCGAGGCCAAGGCCGAAGAGATAGCAGCCGGCAAGCTGCACCCCTTCCAGGGACCGGTGACGGATCAGTCCGGCGAGGTCCGGGTGCCAAGCGGCCAGACAATGTCCGACCAGGACATGCTGGGCTTCGGTTGGTACGTCGAGGGCGTCATCGGCAAGCTGCCGAAGTAACCCACGATCCGGCCCGCACGGCCGCCGTCATGCAGCAGGCCCAGCACAGCTTCAGCCTGAACTCGCAGGGGTCGGGGCTGACCGAGGTCACCGGCGAGATCGCCGCCTGGCTCGGCGGCCAGCCGATCCGCCAGGGGTTGCTCACCCTGTTCATCCGGCACACCTCCGCCTCGCTGCTGATCCAGGAGAACGCCGATCCCGACGTGCAGCGCGACCTGGAGAGCTTCTTCAGGCAGCTCGCCCCCGAGGACCCGGGCCGCTACCGCCACCGGACGGAGGGGCCCGACGACATGCCGGCCCACATCAAGGCCGCACTCACCCAAACCCAGCTCAGCATCCCGGTCACCGACGGCCGCCTGGCGCTCGGCACCTGGCAGGGCATCTATCTTTTCGAACATCGGACCGCACCACATCGGCGCGAGATCCTGCTCCACCTGATCGGCGACTAGCTGCTCTACCCGACCACGCCGATATAGGGCAGATGGCGGTAGCCCTCGGCGTAGTCGATGCCGTAGCCCACGACGAAGACATCCTCGATGGTGAAGCCGACGAAATCGGCCTGGCACTCGACCTGTCGCCGGCTCGGCTTGTCGAGCAGCGTGCAGGTCCGGACCCTCGAGGCGCCACGTTCCAGGAGCAGGTTTCGGGCAAACACCAGCGAGCGGCCGGTATCGACGATGTCGTCGACCAGCAGGAGCTCGCGCCCGGCGATATCGTCGAGCATCTCGCCGGTCAGCCTGACCTGGCCGGAGCTTTCCGTGCCGCCGCCGTAACTGCTGACCCGCAGAAACTCCACGCCCGGCTTGCAGCCCCTCCGATCGAGCGCCCGAATCAAGTCGGCGACGAAGACGAAGCTGCCCTTCAGCAGGCCGACGATGACGAAATCCTCGGATAAATCCTGTGAAATCTCAGCGGCGAGCGCCTCGACCCGCCGGGCAACCTCCGTTTCATCGAACAGTTTGCGGACCACGGTCATGCCTATTGTCCCCCATCAAGCGCAGCGGAGCAGTTTCGCCGCTCGAATCGATGCGCCGCTATCGTCTTTTTTGCCGATCCGCCCATATAGTGCATACCGACTGGCGGAAAAGCGGAAAAAATGAACGATATCACAAGCTTTATCGAAGGGTTGCCCAAGGCCGAACTGCACTTGCACATCGAGGGCACGCTGGAGCCGGAATTGATGTTCCGGATCGCCGAGCGGAACGGGATCGAGCTCCCCTACGCCTCGGTCGAGGCGCTCCGGGCGGCCTACGATTTCAGCAACCTACAGGACTTCCTCGACATCTACTATCAAGGCATGGAAGTCCTGCGCGAACCGCAGGACTTCTACGACCTGACCTGGGCCTACCTGGAGAGAATCAACCGGCAGAACGTCCTGCACACCGAGATCTTTTTCGACCCCCAGGCCCACACCGGCCGCGGCGTGGCTTTCGCCACGGTGATCGACGGCATCGACCGGGCGCTAGTGGACGGCCGGGCCAAACTCGGCATCACCTCAAGAATCATCATGTGCTTCCTCAGGCACCTGGACCAGGACGACGCGATGGCGACGCTGGAGCAGGCCCTGCCCTACAGGGACCGGATCGTCGGAGTGGGGCTGGATTCCTCCGAACTCGGCCACCCGCCAAGCAAATTCAGCGACGCCTTCGAGCGGGCGCGGAACGAAGGCTTCCTGGCCGTTGCTCACGCCGGTGAAGAGGGCCCGGCCGCCTATGTCTGGGAAGCGCTGGACTGCCTCAAGGTCGCGCGCATCGACCACGGCAACCGTTCGCTGGAGGACCAGGCCCTGGTGCGGCGCCTGGCCGCGACCCGCGTGCCGTTGACCGTCTGTCCACTCTCCAACCTGAAGCTCGCGGTGGTGAAGGACATGACGGCGCATCCGCTGCGCGACATGCTGCGGCAGAACCTTTTCGTCACGGTCAACTCCGACGACCCGGCCTATTTCGGCGGATATCTCAATGAGAACTACCACGCCGTGCAACAAGCGCTCGGCCTATCCCGCGACGACGTCACGACGCTTGCACGAAACGCCTTCGAGGCCTCGTTCCTCGGCCGGTCGGAGAAGGACGCGCTGATCGCGCAGCTCGAGAGCTACGCGGCCGAGTACTGAGCCGCATCACGATCTGCAGTTCCTTCCGCGCCCGTGGCGCCATTGATGCCTTCGGCTCGATGCGCCCGGCCCCTGAGCGACGTCACCTCCCGGCGTGAGCCCCGGGGTAGGTTGCTCCATTCCTGTCAATAGGAGACGAGCGCGCGAATGGCTTGGGCCGGACGCTCAGCCGCCTCCAGTGAGGATCAGACGACTCCAACGGGTCGCCATGGCCATGACCGGCACCTTTGTCCAAGGACCGATCAACCCATTTGCGAATGGCTCTCGTCCTTGCCCATGCCGCGGAAAAACGTACTGGTGGCGGCGGGCCGGCATCTCCAACCCTTGAGGCGAGCAAATACGACGCAACCTAAGAAAACTGCGGCTGAACAGGATTAGCAAAATCTTTATTCTCTGCAACTAGGAAACGTGGAAGTCGACTGTTTTGCAGCTAGGTCAGGCTGATGGTTAGGATCGGAGATGAGATATGGCGATGATCGAATTCATTTCATCTGGAACCGGAAAATCTGCACGTCTTGGGTTCCTGTACGCCCTGCCCCGAGTGGTGGCTTTGGCGATTGCTCTTGCACCCATGAGCGTGAGCGCAGTGGAAATCGACTACGATCACACGGTAAATATAGCCGGCAACCAAAGCATGCTGCTGGAAAAAATGAGTAAGGAAATGGTCCTTATCGCCTTGGAAATCGACAAGGAAGAAAACCTCAAATTGATCAATGCCTCGCACCGGCTTTTCGACCGCACGCTATGGGGGCTTCGAGACGGCGATGAGGGCTTGGGTTTGCATCCGACAACAATGCCGGAGATTTTGGAGAAGCTCGATATGGTCGAAAATCTTTGGCCCCCATTCGACGATGCCATTCGGGTGAGCATTCAGAATCGCCGTGTCACACGCGATCAGTTGGATGCCTTGGCCGAGGTCAACCCGCCCTTGCTCGAGGCCATAAGCCAATCCGTGAATGCCTACGTGGACGAGGCAACTAAGGGCCAGTTGCATTCATTGCTCGCTGTGGCGATTGATGTCAGCAGTCAGCAGCGCATGTTGAGTCAAAAGATGGCCAAGGAGTTCTTCCTCGTCGCCTACCAACACGGGGTCGAGCAGAATAAAACCAGGCTCAAACAAACCGCGGACCAATTCGAATTCAATTTGAACGCGCTGCTCAAGGGCGACCTGCAAAATCGGCTGATCCCGCCGCCGACATCGGAAATTAGGACGCAACTGGTATCCATACAAAAACACTGGGAAATCTTGCGACCGCTCATTCAATCGGCGGCCGAGACCGGCGAAACCAACCGAAAAGCCGTTGCACAGGTGGAGAAACAAAGCCTCCTATTGCTCGAGGCGGCAAACAAGGCGGTGTTGATGTATGAGGCGCTCTAGTACCGATTTTGCGAGCCGGGCCGTGACGGAAACAAAGCGCGACGACCTAGAGTCGACCAAGAAGTCAAACGGCTTCGGCAAAGATGCCTTTCCTAGGGTTTGTGAACATCGCGGCTATCGAGAATCCCAACCTCTCTTGTATGGCTGAGGGATCTTGATCTGGTTCCGCGGCCTGGAGCGGGCCGAATAGCGGGCACCCCTTTGGCGACGCCGAAAGCGACGCCCGCTATTTGACCGGCAAACAGATATTTAAGACAGCCCGGCCAATGCGAGCCATTCCTTGGGCGTGATACGGCCTACGTAGGTGTAGCCTTTGTCACCGGCGGGGCGAAAGACAAAGACGTCGCCCGGATTGCCCGGCCAAAGGCCCAAGCCTTTCTTCAAATTCGCCGTATGGGAGACCAGGAGCGTGTTGGTACGCGCCTTGGGCGGTATGGAAAGCTGCTTGTGCAGCCAGTTCGTGGCAGCTATGGCATTTTCGCGACTGAGAAACGTCAGATAGCGAAGATTGTCTTCCAGCTGCAGCTTGCCGAAGGCAAGTTGAGCCGTATCGACCGCACGACAATAAGGGCTGCTGTAGATCTTGCCCACGTTGATACGCAGCCGTTGCATGGCAAGACCAATCATCTTGGCCTGCTCACGTCCCTCTTCCGAAAGATTGCGCTGATTCGCGCAATTCGAAAGATCGCCGAGATGGTCGACGTCCTTCTGCCGCCTATTGGTCTTCGTGTGACGCATGTAAAGGACATAGCCGCCCCTTGACAGAGCCTCGGTCAGGGCTGGCCCACTCGCAAGGGCTTTAAGTTTATTCGGTTCTTCTCCAAGAGCGGGTCCGGTCATGGCGGTTGCTGCCACCAAGGATCCCAACACAAAGCTCATCACTAGATGCATTGATGGTTTCTTGCTCATATTTTCTCTCTCCGCTTGTATGCCCCGGTGGTGCGATTTTGCCGCCCACTTCGGGCCGTTTACGCTGCTCGGCACTTGTTACACAACTGTTGCCCAATCTTTTGGAACGGTCCCTCCCGCAACACCTCGGGCCGAGATTTTCCCGGGCCCAGTATTTCCAGGAATAGGTGTAAGAATTGTTAAAGGCATAAGTAAAAGCGCGTATAGTGTCGGAAAATACTCTTCTAATATAATAAAATAACAGTATTCATATAAATTTTTTCGCAATTAAGGGGTCTTATTGTTATATTTCTGGAAATACGAGCCTTTTATTATTTTATTTAATATTATTAGATTAAACTTTTACATTTGACAATCGACGTTTCGGCTCATTGGCTCGAGTCGTCGCCAGACGACGAACGAATTGCACACGCGAAAGCACTAGGCTGGCAATGGCTTTTGAAAGCGATTTTGTAAGCCATTCAGAAAGCTCGGCAGAGAATATCAATTTTCCATAACTGTGAAGCACTTCACAGATTTGCCCATGGAAGTGAGCTAAATTTCCTCTATCAGTTGTTTTTTTATCGTGGCATTTAACTCTATGGTTAGTTCCTACGTCGCGGCAAGATGCAACGCAAGAGTGTAGAAACAAGAACCGGAATAGGTGATGCAGTATCGGGAAGTCAAATCGGTAAAGAAGGGCTGAAATCATGAATGACCTCAGGACCCCAAAATGTCGTGCCAGCGCCCTCATCGTCACGAGCTTGATCCTGCTAGCTTCTACGACATCTATCGCGCCGGCGAAACTTGACGACTGGCGTGTCGAGTGGGCTCAGCACGTGGCTCAAGGCATTGTCGCAGAATTGTCGGAAGCGTGCCCGATTTCCGATCCAGGAGATCAGGCAGCGTTCGATAGCTGCCGGGCGAAAGTGTTCAAATCGACTTTCATCCCTGAAAACATGGCGGATTACGTCATGTGGGGCGGCGGAAAACTGGACATCGCTCTCAAGGACCGGGGGCTGACCCAATTCGGCAAGAAAATCTGGGTCGGGCTCTACCTGCCTCTCTTCATGTTTACCGGCGAGTCCACGCAGGAATTGAACGAGCAGGACGGCCGACTCTTGCTTCGACTGGAGTCCCGCTTTCGAAACGCCTTGAAACCCGGCGAATACCCCTACCCGTTTTGGCATGCCGAGGCGAAGTGGGGCGCCTACAACGACGCAAACGAGCTGGTCTTCACGATCGACGTTACGAGCGCCAAGGTGCTCGGCATACAAAGGTCGCCGTTTGGCAAGGACAATCCCGAGCTCAGGCTAGCCCGCCAACAACCACCCAGGAAGTTCAACAAGGACGAATGGATGTGGAAGGACGAAAACGGCGTGATGCAGCCCAAGGTCACGCTGTTCGACGGTTTGTACAAACCGGAAAACCCCTACCTGCGGAAGATGGAGGCGGCCTACACGGCGTTCGCACTGGAGATGCGCAACAACAACTGCATGGTCTGCCACGTCCCCAACAATCCGGAGAAGATGAAGAACCTGATCCTTCTCCAAACGCCGGCTCATACCGCCGGGGAAATTGACCGAATCATCAGGGCGGTTAAGGCGGAGGCCATGCCCGCCAAATCGTGGGCCGGACCGAAGGGATTCAACGACCCCGCGGCAAAGGATAAGTTCCTCGCCTATGCCCAGGCCTTCAAAGCCCAGGTCGACTCGGCCGCGGAATGGGAGACGCGCATATCGACCACTCAATAACGCCTAAAGACAAGAGGGATTGACAATGAAACCCGTCCATTTCTTCAGATCCAGACGAAAAGCGGCCGGGGCATCTGTGCTTGTGCTTACCCTTGCCGTGATCGCTGGCGGCGCCTTGGCCGACATTCAAGAAAGAGCCGGAAAACCGGAATTGCGCGGTGCCGGCGGCAAGCTGGAAGCGATGATCAGACACAGGCGCGCGACCATGAAGCGGGTCGGCGACCACATGCGCGCTGTCATCGCCTATGTCAAAGGTGGTCCTGGATCGCCCGAGCAGATCGCAACCTACGCGTCGGAAATCCAGGCGATCGCAGACCAGTTGCCCGCGATGTTTCCGCAGGGTAGCGGTATGGACGACCCGCTTGACGTCGAGACAGGCGCCAAGTCGGAGATCTGGGCCAATTGGGCCGATTTTTCGAAGCACGCGGAACTGATGTCGGTGGAAGCGGCCAAGCTGAAGCATGTCGCCAGCGCGGGCGACAAATCGCGCATCGGCCAGCAGTTCAGGGTGCTCGGCAGGAACGGATGTAGTGGCTGCCATGAAAGATTTCGCGAGAAAATTTGAACGATCAGGCATCGGCCTGATCGGCCGCACGGTCGTCCTACTTGTTGCCGCGCTTGTGGCAATTGCGCCCTTGCCAAGCGGCGCGAACGAATCGAAGGTCCAGCGCGGCGCCTATCTGTTTCAGGCGGCAGGCTGCGAGGGTTGCCACACCGACCGCCGGAACAAAGGACCTCGGCTGGCCGGCGGCAGGGCCCTGCACACCCCGTTTGGCATTTTCTACGGGCCGAACATCACACCCGACCCGGAGCACGGGCTGGGAAACTGGACGAAAGAGGACTTTCGCCGGGCGCTGCGCGAGGGGATTTCCCCAACCAACAAACCCTACTACCCCGCCTTTCCCTTCACGTCGTTCACCAAGATGTCCGATGCGGACATCGACGACCTGTGGGCCTACCTGCGCAGCGTGCCGGCTTCCTCCCAAGCCAACAAACCTCACGATCTGAACTTTCCATTCAATCTGCGGATGCTGTTGCGGCCGTGGCGCGGGCTGTTCTTCGAACAGGGTCCCTATCGGCCCAGGCCGGACCGGGACAGGAATTGGAACCGTGGCGCCTATCTGGTGGATGCTCTAGGTCATTGCGGCGAATGCCATTCGCCGCGCGGCCCTTTGGGCCAAGTCGACGCAAGCCGGGCCCTAGCCGGCAATCCGCAAGGCCCCGACAACAAAAAGGTTCCGGGTATTACAGCGGAAAAATCCAACGGTATCGGGAAGTGGAGCTTGGACGATATCGTAACCTATTTGTCGCTCGGCATGAGCCCCACTGGCGACTTCGCCGGCGGAGCAATGGCCGAGGTTGTTGAAAATACGACCCAGAATCTGAATGACTCCGACCACCAAGCCATCGCTCGCTACCTGAAGGATATCTCGTCCTACCCTGGGGGCTTGGCGGCGCGATAAGCCGTCCCGAACGACGTGGAGGACAGTCTGGCCTATTTCGCAGCGGCAAGCCGACTGAGCAGCCGCCACATCTGTTCCTGACACCTTGAAACCGGGGTTTTTTCGCGCCCTTCTTGCTACCGACACGCTCTGGTCACGTGTTGCATTGCCTCGCGCACGACCGCCGCCAGCGTGCGGCAATCTTCCTCGGTCAGACTCGAGGGCAGACGAAAATCGCAAAGCCCCTGCAAGACCTCGTCGGAACGCGGCAAATCGGCCGGTGCGGCGATATAGCGCCAATGGCCGTGCGCGCTGGTGAAGCCGACCGGCTCACGGCCGCCAAACCATTTGATGTGCACGCCGTGGTCATCACATTGCTTCAGGAACAGCTGGATCGCCGTGGCCGAGAGGCCGGTCAGCGAGAACTGCATCGAGCTGGGTACGAAAGCCTCTTTCTCCGAACGCGCCGGGACGGTGAGGTTGTCGATGCCGTCGAACAGGCCCTCCAGGCAGTCGTAAATGCCGCGCCAGCGCGCAATCCTCCTGTCCAAGGACGCCAACTGCGGCCGTATGAGCGCCGCCACTAGGCCTGACATGCGCAGGCTGAAATTCGGCGTTTGGTACTTATGGCGCTCGAATACCTCGAGCGGCGGGCGTGCCTTGTGCTGGGCGTAGAGCATATAGCTGCCCGAATGAAGGATTGCCCTGGCGGCAAGATCCGCGTCGTCGGTCGCCAGAAGACCGCCTTCCCCGGAATTGACGTGCTTGAAGGTCTGCGTGCTGAAGCAGGAAGCCTTGCCGTGGGTTCCGCTCATGCGCCCGTCCCACCTTGCACCCATGGTATGGGCGCAGTCCTCGATCAGGATCAGACCGAAACGTCGGCAGATATCCAAGACCCCGTCCATGTCGGGAATATGCCCGCGCATGTAGGAGAGCAGCAGGAACTTGGCGCCCGACGATTCGGCCTTGCGCCGCAGGTCGTCAAGATCGATGACGTAGTTGTCCGTTATGTCGACCAGCAACGGGGTCGCCCCCGCGTGGGCTATTGCTCCGGGCACGGGTGCCAGGGTGAAGGCATTGACAAGCACTTCGTCGCCTGGTGCGACGCCGGCAGACTTGAGCGCCACAAACAGAGCGCAGCCGCCGGAGTTCAGGGCCACGGCATAGCGTACCCCGAGATAAGCGGCAAACTCCTCTTCAAGAAGCGCCGCTTCGGAGTGACCCGCGCGATCCTCGCCGTAGCGAAAAAGCCGGCCGTCACGCATGAGCCGAAGCGCCGCCTCGATCGCCTCATCCGGCAGCGGATCCGGAGCGCTCAGATCTCTGGTGAACACGCTGCGATTGGCCTGGCCATCAATCGGCGCAGTCTGCGCCATTACTTGACGCTCCCCGCCGCGAGTTCGAACTCTTCGTTGGGAAAGTACTTCGCCAGCCGGACATCACCGGTCATGGCATGTCCCTCCATGCCCTCCAGCCGCGAGATCCGTGCCGCGACCGGCGCAATGGTCCTGGCCGCCGCCCGCGTCATCCGCTGGTAGGTCAGGGTCTTGATGAACTTTCCGGCGTTGAGACCGCCGGTGTAGCGGCCTGCCCCGCGGGTCGGCAGGATGTGGTTGGGCCCAGAGCATTTGTCGCCGAAGGCGACCGT
>JBFJPL010000067.1:0-22093 GCA_041617155.1 Kiloniellales bacterium | reverse complement strand
TGAGCCCGGCGTGCGGCCGGGTGCCGATGATGCCGGCGGCGCGGGTTTCGGCCGCCGCCGCCTCGGCGGACAGGGCGTTGGCCTCGCCCGGAATGGTCACGCTGTGAAACGACGCCGCGCGCGGCGCCAGGGGCCTGAGGAAATCCGCGACCGCCTTGGTGTTCATCATGCCGAACACGATGTGGCAGGGCCGGTCCGACCAGCCGTCGAGCACCTCGGCCAGAGCCAGGCCGGCGGCGGCGTTGTGGCCGCCGTCGAGCCACAGTTCGCAGTCGGCCGGCAGGCGCGCGGGCAGCGGCCCCCATTGGAGCCTCTGCAGGCGCCCGGCCCACTCCGCGTTCACCAAGCCGTGGCCGCGGGCCCGGTCGTCGAGGCCGAAGCCGGTCAGCAGCCCGGAGACCGCCAGCGCGAGCGCGGCGTTCTCCAACTGGTGCGCGCCGCCGAGCGACGGCGCGGGGAACGGCCGCGCGCCCTTATCGTCGCCGAAGCAAAGGCCCGACTCGGTCGCCTCGGCGGTCCATTCGCGGCCGGCGCGCCGGAGCGGCACGCCGAGCGCGGCGGCACGCGCTTCGATCACCGCAAGCGCCTCCGGCGGCTGCCGGCCGATCACGGCGGGCGTCCCCGGCTTCAGGATGCCGGCCTTCTCGAAGGCGATCTCCGCCAGGCTTTCGCCGAGGAACTGAACGTGGTCGATCGAAACTGGGGTGATCACCGAGACGAGCGGCTGCTCGACCACGTTGGTGGCGTCGAGCCGGCCGCCCAGACCGGTCTCGAGCAAGAGGACGTCCGCCGGGTAGCGGGTGAAGGCCAGGAAGGCGGCGGCCGTCGTGACCTCGAAGAAGGTGATCGGGCTGGCGCCGTTGGCCGCCTCGCATTCCTCCAGCAGGTCGACCAATTCGCGTTCGTCGATCAATTCGCCGTTCAGCCGGATCCGCTCGTGGAACCGCACCAGGTGCGGCGAGCTGTAGACCTGGACCCGCTGCCCGGCGGCCTCGAGCATGGCGCGCAGATAGGCGATGACCGAACCCTTGCCGTTGGTGCCGGCGATGTGGACCACCGGCGGCAGCGCGCGTTCCGGATTGCCCAAGCGGTAGAGCAGCCGTTCGATCCGCCCGAGCGAGAGGTCGATGACCTTCGGGTGCAGGCGGGTCAGGCGTTCGAGGACGAGGTCACTCTGTTTCGGGAGGCGGGTCGCCGCGTTCGGGGTGATAACCGCTGGTCGGGTTGTCATGGGGTATGTCGATGTCCTCGGGCTTGGCGATCAAAACCGCCTCCTCGGCCGGCGCTTCCTCGCACAAGAGAGATATGATCCGAATCAAGGTATCGCGCAACTCGCTTCGGTGCACCACCATATCGATCATGCCGTGTTCCAGCAGATACTCGGCGCGTTGGAAGCCCTCGGGCAGGGTCTCGCGGATGGTCTCCTCGATCACCCGCGGCCCGGCGAAGCAGATCAGCGCGCCGGGCTCCGCGATCGCGATGTCGCCGAGCATGGCGAAGGAGGCCGAGACGCCGCCGGTGGTCGGGTCGGTCAGCAGGACGATGTAGGGCAGGCCGGCTTCCTTGACCATGTCGACCGCGATGATCGAGCGCGGCATCTGCATCAGCGACAGGATGCCTTCGTGCATGCGCGCGCCGCCGGAGGCGGGCACCACGATCAGCGGCGCCTGCTGCTCGACGGCAAGCTTGGCCGCGGCCAGAATGCCTTCGCCGACCGCGATGCCCATGGAGCCGCCCAGGAACGCAAAGTTGAAGGCCGCGACCACGGTTTTCTGGCCGCCCATGGTGCCGTGGGCGATGATGATGGCTTCCTGCTCGCCGGTCTTGGTGCGCGCGTCGCGCAGCTGTTCGCTGTAGCGTTTGCCGCCGCGGAACTTGAGCGGATCGCCGACCGTCTCGGGGATTTGAAGGCGTTCGTAGACGCCTTCGTCGAACAGCAGATCGAGCCGCGCCTTGGCACCGATGCGCATGTGATGGGCGCAGTGCGGGCAGACCCGGAGACAGCTCTCCAGCTCGCGATGAAAGATCATCGCGGCGCAGTCGGGGCACTTTTCCCAAAGGTTGTCCGGGACATCGGACTTCTTGACCAAAGCCCGGATCTTCGGGCGCACGTAGTTCGAAATCCAGTTCATCGGGTCTCGTCCAAAAGTGGGCGCTCTAGGCCCCGCGAATTCCCTGGGCCAGGGCGTCGACCGAAGCGAGCAAGCTCGCCACCAGGTCCGGCGTCGCGCGGCCGTCCGCATCGAGGTGGCTTCTCACCTGTTCGACCAGGGCGGAGCCGACGACCGCGGCGTCGGCCGCTGCCGCGACCTCGGCAGCCTGTGCCGGCGTCTTGATTCCAAAGCCTACGGCAACCGGGAGATCGGTATGGCGCTTGAGCCGTTCGACCGCCTTTTGCACGGCGTTGCCGCTGGCCGAACGGGTGCCGGTTATACCCATGATCGATACGTAATAAACGAAACCGCTGGTGTTCGCCAGTACCTTGGGCAGCCGCGCGTCATCGGTGGTCGGGGTCGCCAGGCGGATGAAGTTGACGCCGGCGGCCAAGGCGGGCAGGCAAAGCTCCTGGTCCTCTTCGGGCGGCAGGTCGACCACGATCAGGCCGTCGACGCCCGCGGCCTTGGCGTCGGCCAGGAAACGCTCGACCCCGTAGCTGTAGATCGGATTGTAGTAGCCCATCAGGATGACCGGCGTTGCCGCGTCGGCAGCCCGGAAGCGCCTGACCATGGCCAGGATGTCGGCCAGCTTGATACCGTGCTTGAGCGCGCGCTGGCTCGAGGCCTGGATCGCCGGTCCGTCGGCCATGGGGTCGGTAAACGGCATGCCGAGCTCGATCAGGTCGGCGCCGGCGGCCGGCAGCCCCATGAGAATCGTTTCCGAGGTTTGCGGATCCGGGTCGCCGGCGGTCAGGAAGGTCACCAGGCCACCGCGCCCGGCCTCTTTCAAGGCGGCGAAGCGCGCCCGGATCCGGCCGGAGTCGGGCGCGCGCGCGGCGCTCGTTTCGCTCGGCGCCGTCCGGCTCATGGCTTGACCCCGCTCACAGCTTGACTCCCAGCGCATCGGCCACGGTGAAGACGTCCTTGTCGCCGCGCCCGCACATGTTCATCAAGAGCAGGTGGTCGGGCGGCAGTTCGGGTGCGATCCGGCTGACGTGGGCCAACGCGTGGGCCGGCTCCAGCGCCGGGATGATGCCTTCCATTCGTGAACAAAGTTGAAAGGCCTCGAGCGCTTCGGCGTCGGTCGCCGAGACGTACTCGACCCGCTTGATGTCGTGCAGCCAGGCGTGCTCCGGCCCGATGCCGGGATAGTCCAGGCCGGCCGAGATCGAATGAGCCTCGAGGATCTGGCCGTCGTCGTCCTGCAGCAGGTAGGTTCGATTGCCGTGCAGCACGCCCGGGCGACCGCCGGTCAGCGAGGCGGCGTGCGCCCCGCTGTCGAGTCCGTGGCCGGCCGCCTCGACGCCGATGATGCGGATCTCGGTCTCGTCCAGGAAGGGATGGAACAGGCCCATGGCGTTGGAGCCGCCGCCGATGCAGGCGACCAGGCTGTCCGGCAGTCGGCCCTCGGCCTCGATCATCTGCTCGCGCGCCTCGCGGCCGATCACCGACTGGAAGTCGCGCACCATGGCCGGATAGGGATGGGGGCCGGCCACCGTGCCGATGATGTAGAAGGTGTTCTCGACGTTGGCGACCCAGTCGCGCAGCGCCTCGTTCATGGCGTCCTTCAAGGTGCGCGAGCCGCTCGCGACCGGCACCACCTCGGCGCCCAGCAGCTTCATGCGGAAGACGTTGGGCGCCTGGCGCTCGATATCGACCTCGCCCATGTAGACCACGCAGGGCAGGTCGAACAGCGCGCAGACCGTGGCGGTCGCCACGCCGTGCTGGCCGGCGCCGGTCTCGGCGATGATGCGGGTCTTGCCCATGCGCTTGGCCAGCAGGATCTGGCCCAGGCAGTTGTTGATCTTGTGCGCGCCGGTGTGGTTCAGCTCGTCGCGCTTGAAGTAGACCTTGGCGCCCTTGAAGTGCTCGGTCAGGCGGCTGGCGAAGTAGAGCGGGCTGGGCCGGCCGATGTAGTGCTTGGCGTAATAGTCGAAGGCTTCCTGGAATGTGGCATCGGCTCGCGCCGCGTCGTAGGCGCGCTCGACCTCCAGGATCAGCGGCATCAGGGTCTCGGCCACGAAGCGCCCGCCGAACATGCCGAAATGGCCCTGCTCGTCGGGTCCGCCACGATAGGTGTTGAGGGTCTTCATCTCTCGGCTCGGCCCTTGGCTCCCCAAAGCGCGCAATCTGCCCGATTCCGCCCCTTGCCGCAATGCTTGGGGAATTTAGCTGCGCCTCGGCTTGAAATGGGGAGCCGGCCATCGACCCGAAGCAGCCCTTCATGACGGTTGGCGCGAGTGTCGGCTTTCGGATTGCAAACCGGTCGTCCAATTGCGGCGCTCGGTTGGGCTGCTGACAGCCAACAGGCGGCATTCAATTCGTCTCGATCTTATGTCTATTCCAAGGCGCTCGTCAGTCTGCCCACAAAGCATCGATAACCGGGCACTCTGGAACAGCGCCGCCGCTGCATTCGTTGGCAATCCGGGCAAGCGTCCGTTCAAGGCGCTTGAGATCGGCTATTTTCCGCCGAACGCTCCCAAGATGATCGATCGTCAGGTCATGAATTTCGCCGCAGGTGTAGGAACTGGAATCAACGAGAGAAAGCAGGCTTCGTAGCTCATCGATGCTGAAGCCCAATTCTCGCCCGCGCAAAATGAAGCGCAGGCGGCGCTGATCATCGATCTGGTAGAGCCTGTATCCGCCCTCCGAGCGTGCGGGCGGACGAAGCAGCCCGATTTTCTCATAGTAACGTACCGTTTCCAGGTGGCAGCCAAAGCGTTTGGCAAGCGCGCCGCGCGTGATCGGGGCACTGGTTGTCGTAAAGGACATGAAGAGAATTTTCCCTTGAACCTGTAGTTACTACAGACCCTATACTACCATAATGACGATGACAGAGACAAAAAACGGGGTACAGAAATCCGCCGACGTCAGGGAATCCCGGCGGCAAGGCCTGGTCGCCGCCGGCGGCATCCTGGGCGCGATCGCTGCGTCATCCTGCTGCATCGTGCCCTTGGCGTTGTTCGGCCTGGGCATCAGCGGCGTGTGGATTGGCAATCTCGCGGCGCTTGCACCCTATCAGCCGATTTATGTGCTGAGCACGACCGGCTTTCTCGGATACGGGTATTACCTGGTTTACTGGAAGCCGAGGAAAGCTTGTGCGGATGGCACTGCATGTGCACGGCCGCTCCCGAGTCGCATCGTCAAAATCGCCTTGTGGGTGGCCACGATCCTGGTGGCCGCAGCAGTCGTGTTTCCCTATGCCACACAGGCGCTGCTCGGCGTTTGAAGTAAAAAGAGGACGGCTTATGAGACAGATTATAGCTGCTGCGGTTCTTTCTCTGGCTTTTTTCTCTTCTGGTGAAGGTTTCGCAGCCGAACGGAGGGTCACACTGCGTGTGGAAAATATGTTCTGCGCCAGCTGCCCCTTCATTGTGAAGCAGACCTTGGCCCGTGTTCCGGGCGTTAGCGAGGTCGACGTCTCCTATGAGCAAAAATCTTCAGTGGCTATAGCCGTCGTCGTTTATGAGGACAGCGAAACTGACATTGCCGCACTCACGGCAGCCACCTCGGATGTTGGCTTCCCATCGACCGTGATTCAGTAGGCACTACGATGGGTGAAAAATTCATCGCCGGGCTTGTCACCGCCGCCGCCGTCGCGCCCATTTGTGCGCTTTGCGTCTTCGGACCGGCGATGTTCACATCGATTCTGGCAGGCATCGTGGGCTGGTTTGGCGGCTTCGATCCTGTTGTAACGACAGGCCTGGTTCTTGTCGCAGGAATCGCGGTTTGCGAAAGTGTCCGCCGGCGCAGAGCGCGGCATCCCTCGATGACCATGAGAGGAGAGGTGGGCGATGGAAGATAAGAAACTCCTTGGCACTGGCATTATCGGAACCGTGATCGTCGCTCTGTGTTGTTTCACGCCGCTCCTTGTCGTGCTGCTCGGAATTGTCGGGCTTTCGGCGGCGCTCGGATGGCTCGATTACGTGCTTCTTCCGGCCCTCGCGTTTTTCATCGGCCTCACCATCTATGCCGTTTACCGGCGGCAGAAAAGGCAGGCCCAGACCTCGGAGCACCGGCCATGACCGACGAGAGTCGCGGCACCAAGAAGTCAAACGGACATTATGATCTCGCCGTCATCGGCGCCGGGTCGGCCGGGTTTTCAGCCGCGATCACGGCCGCCGAACAGGGCGCGCAGGTTGCCTTGATCGGCCACGGCACGATTGGCGGCACCTGCGTGAATGTGGGCTGCGTGCCGTCCAAAGCATTGATCCGCGCAGCCGAAGCTGTTCGCCACGCCAATACCGCGTCTCGCTTCGCCGGCGTCACATCCCAAGCCCGCCTCAAGGACTGGCACGCGCTGCGGGCCCAAAAGGATGAGCTCGTGGCATCGCTCCGGCAGGTGAAATATATTGACCTGCTGCCCGCCTACAACGGAGTTGCTTATCTGGAAGGCAAGGCCCGGCTCGCAAATGGCGGTGTCACGGTAACAGGCAAGCACATCGAGGTCGGCAAGGTCATCATCACGACCGGCTCGCATGAATTTGTGCCGAACATTTCCGGCATCGAGGATGTGCCCTATCTGACGAGTACGTCTGCGTTCGAGCTGGACAACCTACCTGACTCTCTGATCGTGATTGGCGGGGGTTACGTCGGCTGCGAGCTGGCGCAGATGTTTGCCAGGGTCGGCGTCAGGACCACGATCTTGTTTCGTAGCCGGCTTTTGCCGCAAGCCGAGCCCGAAATCGGCCAAGCCCTCGCGGGCTATTTCGAAGCGGAGGGCATTGCCGTGCGACGGGTCGGCGAGTACGAAAGCATCCGAACCCGCGATGGCGGTGTCGCACTGTCGGCGACCATTGACGGCTCATCCGAAACCTTCGAAGCGCAGCGCGTTCTCTTGAGCGCCGGCCGCAAGGCCAACACCGACGGGTTGGGCCTGGAACGATCCGGTGTGGCGCTGCTGCCGAACGGCGGGATCAAGGTGGACGATCGAATGCGTACGACCAAGGCCGGCGTTTACGCCGCCGGCGACGTTACCGGGCGCGATCAGTTCGTCTATATGGCCGCCCATGGCGCGAAGATCGCGGCAACCAATGCCATGAATGGCGATCGGCGTCGTTACGATAATCTGGCCATGCCGGCGGTCGTGTTTACCGACCCGCAGGTGGCAAGCGTCGGCCTCACAGAGGCGGCCGCCAGGACGCAAGGCATCGAGGCAAGGGCTTCAACCTTGTCTCTCAATAATGTGCCGCGCGCGCTTGCGGCGCGGGACACGCGGGGTCTGATCAAACTCGTCGCAGATGGCGCAACGAGCAAATTGATTGGTGCTCATATTCTGGCGCCGGAGGGCGCCGACAGCATTCAGACGGCCGCTCTCGCCATCAGGCAGGGCCTGACCTTCACGGAGCTTGGGGAGATGATCTTTCCCTATCTCACCACGGTCGAGGGTTTGAAACTTGCCGCGCAGACGTTTGACGGGGACGTAACCAAACTGTCGTGCTGTGCCGGTTAGTCGGGCATGACCGAAGCGACCGAAAAGACGGCAATAGACTGGGCCGGCAATGCGCGTGCCTATGCACTCGCCTGGGGCATGCCGTCACTCGCCATTATCGCCGGTTCCCTTGTTGACGCGCCAGCGCGCACTGGGATCTGGACCGTGGCCTTGATCTGGATGGGAACGGCGTGTCTCATGAACTCTCGTCGCTGTGGTCGCACGCATTGCCGATTCACAGGACCGTTCTATCTGTTACTGACCATACCGGTGTTGCTGCACGGCTTTGGCCAGTTTTCGCTCGGCCCCTACACCTGGTGGATATTGGGTGTAACCATTCTGTTCGGCGGCAAGATCATCTGGTGGGCCACCGAGGCAACCTGGGGGAAGTTCGCGAGACCTCGATAGGGGTGACAAAAAAGGGAGTCCTTTGCTCGGCAGGGGTCAAAACCGGCGGTGGAAGATCGGCGGCGCGAACGACCGCTCATTGATCCGCAAACTGACTTCGTACGAGCCAAGATGAACGGCCGACCTCGAACACTCGGATTTGAACCGGGGCACCACCGAATTTATTGGCCCCCCTAAGCGCCCAACGCTAGAGCGATTTGGCCTTGGCCAGGAAGGCGGCGATCTTCGCCGGGTTCTTGACGCCGGGCCGGTCCTCGACGCCCGAGGAGACGTCGACCGCGCGAGCGCCGGAGATCGCCACCGCCTCGGCCAGGTTTTCGGCAGTGAGGCCGCCGGACAGCATCCAAGGCCGCCGCCAGCTGCGCCCGGCCAAAAGCCGCCAGTCGAACGACAGCGCGTTGCCGCCCGGCAGGGCGTGCTTCATGTGCTTCGGCGGCTTGGCGTCGAACAGCAGGCGCTCGGCGACCGCGGCGTAGGGCTCCGCCGCCTCGAGGTCCTCGGCGCTCGCCACCTTGATCGCCTTCATGACCGGCCGGCCCGCCAATTTCTGGATGTCGGCGACCCGCCGGGGCGATTCCCCGCCGTGCAGCTGCAGGATATCGAGCGGGACCCGTCCCAGGACCTCGGCGACCAGGGCATCGTCCGGGTCGACCAGCAAGCCGACCTTGGCGACGCCGGGCGGGACCCGCGCGGCCAGGGCGGCGGCCCGGTCCGGCGTGAGGTAGCGCGGCGAGGGCGGATAGAACACCAGGCCGACCATGGCCGCGCCGCCGGCCACGGCGGCGTCCATCGCCTCGGCGGTACTGATGCCGCAGATCTTGGTCTCGACGGTCATGAGGGCTCAAGCACCACGATCCGGCCGCCGCCGTCAAGCACCCTCGTCGAAGGAGGCGTCGCCGCCGATCCCGCTTGCCGGCGGTTGCGGGCCGGGGATCCAGCCGGTGCAGATCCGAAACGCGCTCGAGATGATGCTCAGGCTGAGCGCCAGGGAGAGATAGCCGAGTGCGGTGCCGAGCGCATAGGCGATCACGCCGCCGGAGAGCGCGAGTGACCCGGCGTCGGCCGTCCCGGTGAAGGGGGCGACCAGGATCGCGATCAGCATCCAGCCGAGCAGCAGCACCGGCGAGAGGGCGAGGAACATCACCAGGAGCAGGCGCAGCCCCTGTCCCTTGGTGTGCCGCCAGGCATCGCCCAGGCCATAGGCCTCGTCGACCGCGACCGCCGGGAAAACGAAGCTGAAGCGCAGCATGAAGTAGATCGCCACGAGCAAGGCCGCCAGGATGGCCATGAGCGCGCCCAAGCTCACCTCCGCGGACTCCGGGCTGGCGCCGCCGCCGGTGAGACCGACGCTCGTCACGCTAGTGATCGCGACCAGCGCGGTGGTCAGGGCCGTGATCACCAGGGCGAAGCCGTAGAAGCGCCAGTGACGGCGGCGCCAGCCGGGAAAGGCGACCGGCGGGGCGAGACGGGTGCCGAGCAGGATCAGCCGGTGCCAGGTCACCCCGAACAGGGTGTAGGGGACCAGCCGCAAGAGCGTCACGACGATGACCATGACCAGGTTGTCGCGCGCCGCCAGAGACGGCACCACGAGCACCGCGGAGATCAGGAACGGCAGAAAGGCGGCCTTGGCCACCAAGCTGATCTGGCCGAATACGCTGGCGTAAGCGATCCTGATCGTCTCGCCGATCGGCACGGGCTGGACGGCGCTTGGCGGCGGTCCCATGGTTCAGCCGCCGAACTCGCCGTGGAGCTCGTCGACGATCCGCCGGGCCGCGGCGGCCGGGTCGTCGGCGCCGGTGATCGTCCGGCCGATCACCAAGTAATCGGCGCCCGCCGCGACCGCCCGGGCCGGTGTCGCGACCCGTTTCTGGTCGCCCTGGGCGGCCCACGCGGGGCGGATGCCCGGCACCATGAGCCGGAAATCCGGGCCGCAGGCCTGGCGCAGGGCGGCGATCTCGCGGGCGCTGCAGACCACGCCGTCGAGCCCACTTGCCTGGGCCAGGCGGGCCAGGCGGATGACCTGCTCACCGGCCGGCCCCAGCTGGCCGACCGCGGCCAGGTCGTCGTCGTCCAGGCTGGTCAAGACGGTCACGCCGAGCACCAGAGGGCGCGGCGTCTCGGCGTCCTCGGCGGCCTCCCGCGCCGCCTCCGCGGCGGCCTGCATCATGGCCCGTCCGCCGGCCGCGTGGACGTTGAGGAAGGCGGGGCGCAGGTGAACCGCGGCGCGGACCGCGCCGGCCACGGTGTTGGGGATATCGTGGAACTTGAGATCAAGGAACAGGCGCTCGCCGCCGGCCACCGCGCGCACGCCGTCCGGCCCCTGGGCGGTGAAGAACTCCTTGCCCAGCTTGACCCCGCCGACGATCCCGGCGAGCGCCCGGGCGAGGCCCGCGGCGCGACCGAGATCCTGGGTGTCGAGCGCGACGAACACGCGGTCCTTGGGGTCAATCGCGGTCATGGCGTGATCTTGTAGCAGACCCGGGCCTCGGACCCTAGGCCGGCGCTACAGCTCGTAGGCCCGCTCGCCGTGGGCGTTGATGTCGAGGCCCTCGATCTCGATATCCTCGGCGACCCTCAGGGGCACGACCAATGCGATCGCCTTGACGACAATGAAGGTCACGACCGCCGACCACAGGCCGACGGCGACGACGCCGACCAGCTGCACCCAAAGCTGACCCGCCGCGGTCACGTCTTCGCCCAGGCCTATGCCGCCAAACGCTTCGCCCGCCAACAACGCCGTCAACAAGGTGCCGAGCACGCCGCCGACGCCGTGCACGGCGAAGACGTCGAGCGAGTCGTCGATCTCGGCGACCCGCTTGATGAAGACCACGGCTGAGAAGCAGATCAGGCCGCCGGCCAGGCCGATGATCAGCGCGCCCAATGGCCCGACGAAGCCGGAGGCCGGTGTGATCGACGCCAGGCCGGCGACCATGCCGGTGACCGCGCCGATCAGGCTGGGCTTGCCGTACTTGACCCACTCGACGACGATCCAGGCCAGGGTGGCTGTCGCCGCGGAGATGTGGGTCACGGTCATGGCCATGCCGGCGCTGCCGTCGGCGGCGAGTGCACTGCCGGCGTTGAAGCCGAACCAGCCAACCCACAGCATGGCGGCGCCGGTCATGGTCATGCCCGGCGAGTGCGGCGGCCGGACCTCGCGCGGGAAGCCGCGCCGGGCACCGAGCATGATCGCCAGGACCAGCGCCGAGACGCCGGCGGTTAGGTGCACCACCAGGCCGCCGGCGAAATCCAGCACGCCCAGCTCGCCCAGCCAGCCGCCGCCCCAGATCCAGTGCGCGACCGGCGCGTAGACCAGGATCAGCCAGACGGCGCTGAACAGAATGACGACCGGAAAGTTGATGCGCTCCGGATAGGCCCCGACGATCAGCGCCGGGGTGATGATCGCGAAGGTCATCTGGAACATGAAGAAGACCGACTCGGGGATGGTTCCGGCCGCGCTCTCGACGTCGACGCCGACGAGGAAGGCCCGGTCGAATCCGCCGATCCAGGCGTTGGCCGCGCCGCCGTCGCCGAACGCCAGGCTGTAGGCGCAGACCAGCCACAGGAGCGAGGCGACGCAGCAGATCGTGAAGCAGTGCATCAGCACCGACAGCACCGCTTGGGCGCGCACCAGCCCGCCGTAGAACAGCGCCAATCCCGGCAGCGTCATGAACAGCACCAGCGCCGTCGCGGTCAGGATCCACGCGGTGTCCGCGCCGTCCGCCCCGTCCTCGGCCGCGAACCCGGCGCTGGCAAAGACCGTCAAGCCGAGCGTCAGCGCCAGACCGAGGCTTCTGTTCCACCCTGGATAAGGCATGTTTCCTCCCCTACCGCTGTTTTCCCGCGTCCGGGTGCCCCGTGCGCGCCGCCCGCCGCGCGGCCCTTTTACCAGAACCGGCCGGTCCTGGGAAAGCGCCCAGAACGGTGGGGCCGCGCTAACTCCGCGGTTCGGCGAAGCTTGGGTCCTGGTGATCGATCGCGGTCATGGCGAAACCTTGCAGCGGGCCCGGCCTTCATGCCGAAAGCAGGTCCTGAGCCGCGCGGTCCGGCATGAGTCCGGCGCCCGGCCCAGGAAGTCACCTGCCCTCACTCTCCCAACCCCCAACGGTGTCGGTAGGGTGAGGGTGCGTGGTTCGGCCGCCTTCCGGTCGGGTTTTAACCGGACAGCATGGGCCGCTGGCCTGCCCAGGTCGATGCGTATATATCTTGCCGCCAACAAGGGAGCGGCGATGGTGAAGCAAACGGTCGGGCAGGAGCCGGCGCTCGGTGAGTTCGTTGTGCTGATGGCCCTGTTGATTTCCCTCGTCGCTCTCTCCATCGACGCCATGCTCCCCGCCTTGTCGGAGATCGGCGGCGAACTCGGCGTGCAACGGAGCAACGACAGCCAGCTGGTCGTGTCCGGTTTGTTGCTCGGCTTGGCCGCGGGGCAGCTGATCTACGGTCCCTTGTCGGACAGCGTCGGCCGCAAGCCGGCGATCTATGGCGGGCTTGTCCTGTTTGTCATCGGCTGCGTACTTTCCATCGCGTCGTGGAATTTTTCGGCCATGCTCGCCGGACGGTTTCTTCAAGGTCTGGGCGCCGCCGGCCCCCGTATCGTGACGATCGCCTTGGTGCGCGACCAGTATGAGGGCCGCGCCATGGCCCGGATCATGTCACTGGTGATGGCGGTTTTCATCATCGTGCCTGCGATCGCACCGGCGTTGGGCCAGGGGGTTCTGTTGTTCGCCCACTGGCGGATGATATTCGTGATCCTATTGCTGCTGGCGCTCGTCGCCTTCATTTGGTTCGGCCTCCGGCAGAAAGAGACCCTGGCCGCGAGTCTACGCCGGCCGCTTTCGCTGCGCGGAATCGCAAAAGGCGTTCTGGAGACGCTCGCGGAGCGTTGCGCGCTCGGCTACACCCTCGCGGCCGGATTGATCTTCGGGGCCTTTGTCGGATACCTCAATTCGGCCCAGCAGATTTTTCAGGAGCTCTTTGCCCTCGGAGAACAGTTTCCACTCTATTTCGGCGCGCTCGCGCTTGCGATCGGCGGCGCGTCCTACCTGAACGCCAGGTTGGTGATGCGCCATGGCATGCGGCCGCTGTCGTGGCGGGCCTTGCAGGTTCTAAGCGGCTTGTCTCTGGTCTACTTCGGTGTCGCCTATGTGGCCGCCGGACAGCCGCCGCTTTGGACGCTCATGGTGTGGGGCATTTCCGCCTTCTTCTGCATGGGCATCCTGTTCGGCAATTTCAACGCGATGGCCATGGAGTCGATGGGCCACATCGCGGGTGTGGCCGCGGCGGTGGTCGGATCGCTCACCACGGTCATCTCTCTGATCCTGGGGACTTGGATCGGGCAGATCTACGATGGGACGGTCCTGCCTCTGGTCGGCGGCTTCACCGTGCTTGGTGTCGGCGCACTCCTGGTCATGCACTGGACCGAACGGGGCCGGACAGCCGCTTGAAGGTTCGCCGCTCCGCTCGTTGGACACCCTGGTTGAGGCTTCATCCCCGGCATCCGCCCGGGCAAGAATACGGCCGACGACCTGAGATACCTACAAATCCGACTGACCGTGATCGGAGCCGCCTACTTGGCCCTGGTCTGCCTGCTGCCGGAAATCCTGATCTCCAAGTTCGCCGTGCCCTTCCACTTCGGCGGCAGCAGCCTGCTGATCGTCGTCTCGGTCACCATGGATTCGGTCGGGGCGATCAACTCTCATTGCCGGGGCGCCCGTGGCATTTGAACCCCGCTTTGCCGGCTACTCTACACGCGCTCCACCGCGAGCTGGGCGGCGGCGAGGTCTTCGAGCGCGGTGCCGACCGACTTGAACAGGGTAATCTGGTCGTAGAACCGGCGGCCGGCGCGCTCGCCCCGGGTCAGGTCGAACAGGTCGCCGGCGATATCCTCGGCGCCGAGCACCCCGCTTTCGAGCGGCTGGACGATGTCACCGGCCTCGCTGCAGGCGCCGTCGCGGGTATCGACGAAGACTCGCGCGCGGCGGACCGCCTCGTCGTCGGCCTCGCGCATGTCCGGCTTGAAGCCGCCGACCAGATCCACATGCTGGCCCGGCTGCAGCCATTCGCCCCTGACCAGGGGGTCGTGGCTGAGCGTGGCGCAGGTGATGATGTTCGCGCCCTTGACCGCCGCCTCCAGATCGTCGGTATGGCTGACCCGGAAATCCCGACGGTTGAGCCGCTTGGCCAGCTTGGCGGCCTTATCCGGCGAGCGGCCCCAGATCAGCACGTTGCGGATCGGCCGGACCGAGGCGTGCGCCATGACCAGGTGCGGCGCCAGCGCGCCGGTGCCGACCATCAGCAAGCGCTCACAGTCCGGGCGCGCCAGATAGCCCGCCGCCAGAGCGGAGGCGGCGGCGGTGCGCTTCAGCGTCAGCATCGGCCCGTCGATCAAGGCCAGCGGGGCGCCGGTCTTGCCGTCGAGCAGCAGATAGGCGCCCATGACCGCCGGCAACCCTTGCTCGGCGTTGCCCGGGAACACAGTGGCGACCTTCACGCCGAGGTGACGGCCGGGCTGCCAGGCGGGCATCAGCAGCAGCGTGCCGCCCGGCCCGCCGGGGGTTTCGATGTTGTGGTGGTGGCGCACCGGCACTTCGGCGCCGCGCCGGAAGGCCTGGCGCAGACGCTCGACCAGCGTCTCCCAGTCCAGCGCACCTTCGACCTCGGCGGCGGCGATGATGCGCATGACGCTCCTAGGAGCCGGCTCAGGCGACGGTGAGATCGCTGTCGTCGCGCTGGCGGACCGCGGGCGGTGCGGCCGGTGCCGGCGCGGCGCGGGGCGTTTCGGCGCGGTCCCGAGCTTGTTCCAACTCCCGGGCCTGGCGTTCCAGCTTGGTGATCTCGCCCCTGGCCGCGCGGCTTTTCCGCCGCAGCTTGCCCATCGACAACCACATGACCAGCGCGCCGATCAGGAACCCGAACAGCAGGCTGCCCAGGACCAACAGAAAGACCGGTATCTGAATCTCGATCGCGAAGGGCCAGAGATCGAGCGGAACGAAGGACCGGTTCGCGACCGCGAAAACCACGACCAGCACGGTCAAAGGAACGGTGACAAGCCAGGAAAAATGTTTCACGGGCAAGGCCAAATCTTCACTCGACGGTCAGCAATCGGTTTCGGCAAAGACCCCATGTCGGAAATCAGGGCCGGGAATTCAGGCGCTCACGTAGCTGCTTACCGGTCTTGAAGAAGGGAATGTACTTCTCCGACACGGCTACGGCGCTGCCCGTGCGCGGGTTGCGCCCAACCCGCGCATCGCGGTGCTTGACGGAGAAGGCGCCGAATCCCCGCAACTCGACCCGGTTGCCATGCGATAAAGCTTGGCCGACCTCATCGAAGATTGTCGTCACGATGCGCTCCACATCGCGATGGTAGAGGTGTGGATTCATCTCTGCAATGCGCTGAATCAATTCGGACTTTGTCATCGCCCCATAACCCCTGACTGAGCACCGAGCGGCAGGTTCGGCGAAATAAATTAGACCGCTATAGCCGAGCGAACGACCCGGATCCCACCAACATCCTTAGAGGGTGCCAGACGTGCTTCGTGCCGTCAAGTGTAAGTGGTTCAGAACAAAGAGATTTTTCGCACCGCAACAGGACGCGCGAAGAGACTCGGGCGAAAGCGTGGGGGCGGCGGCCTGAGCGTCGCGCGCCCCTTGCCGCTTTCGTCGCGGTCAGGTGCTCTCGGCCTCGGCCTGTTCCGCGGCCTCCGCGCCGGCCTTGTCGTCGGTCTTCTTTCTTGCCGTGGTTGTTTTCTTTTTGGGCGCCTTGGCCTTCTTGGTTTCCTTCTTCTTTTCTACCTTGGCCGCCGGCTGGTCGTCGGCGGTGCCGCCATCGGCATCGGCCGGTTCCACGGCGGCTTCGGCACTCGCCTTCTTGGCGGTGGACTTCTTGGCGGCGGTCTTCTTGACGGCGGCTTTCTTGGCGCCGGCCTTCTTGGTTTTCGGCTCCTCGGCCTTAGGCTCCTCGGCCTTAGGCTCCTCGGGTTTCGGCTCCTCGGCCTTAGGCTCCTCGGGTTTCGGCTCCTCGGCCTTAGGCTCCTCGGCCTTCGACTCCTTGGCGGGGCCCTTTATCTTGGCCGCCTTGGAAATTGCCGCGCCGAGGATGTCGCCCAGGCTGGCGCCGGAGTCGGACGAGCCGTACTCGGCCATCGCCTGCTTCTCTTCCTGAATCTCGCGCTGCTTGATCGACAAGGTGACCTTGCGGGTCTTCTTGTCGATGCCAATGACCTTGGCGTCGAGCCGCTCGCCGACGGCGAAACGGTCCGGCCGCTGTTCGCTGCGGTCGCGCGACAGCTCCGCCTTGCGAATGAAGCCGACAACGCCGTCGCCGATCTGCAGCTCGATCCCGTTGTCCTGCACCTGGTTCACCGTGCCGGTGACGACGGCGCCCTTCTTGATGGTTTCGATGGCCTGACCGAACGGGTCCTCGGAAAGCTGCTTGATGCCGAGGCTGATGCGCTCCTTGTCGACGTCGACGTCGAGCACCTTGACCTTGACCATATCACCCTTGGAATAGGCCTTGACTGCTTCCTCGCCCGATTTGTTCCAGTCGAGGTCGGACAGGTGGACCATGCCGTCGATATCGCCCGGCAGACCGACGAACAGGCCGAATTCGGTGATGTTCTTGATCTCGCCCTCGATTTCCGAGCCGGCGGTGAACTGCTCGACGAACTGGTCCCAGGGGTTGGCCAGGCACTGTTTCAGGCCCAGGCTGATACGACGCTTCTGCTCGTCGACGTCGAGCACCATGACCTCGACTTCCTGGCTGGTCGAGACGATCTTGCCGGGATGGACGTTCTTCTTGGTCCAGCTCATCTCGGAGACGTGAACCAGGCCCTCGATGCCGGGCTCGAGCTCGACGAAGGCGCCGTAGTCCGTGATGTTGGTGACCCGGCCGGTAAACTTGGTGCCGACCGGATACTTCGAGGCGACACCCTCCCAAGGGTCGGACTCAAGCTGCTTCATGCCGAGGCTGATGCGCTGGGTCTCCGGATTGAAGCGGATCACCTGGACCTCGACCTGCTGGCCGATCGACAGGTTCTCGCTCGGATGGTTGATGCGCTTCCAGGATATGTCGGTCACGTGCAGCAGGCCGTCGACGCCGCCCAGATCGACGAAGGCGCCGTAGTCGGTGATGTTCTTGACCACGCCGCTCAGCACTTGGCCTTCCTTCAGGTTGGCGACCAGCTCCGAGCGCTGTTCGGCCCGGGTTTCCTCGAGCACCGCGCGGCGCGAGACCACGATATTGCCGCGCGAACGGTCCATCTTGAGGATCTGGAAGGGTTGCGGCGAGCCCATCAGCGGGCCGACGTCGCGCACCGGGCGGATATCGACCTGGCTGCCGGGCAGGAAAGCCACGGCGCCGGAAAGGTCGACGGTAAAGCCGCCCTTGACCCGTCCGAAGATGACACCCGAGACCCGCTCGTTCTTCTCGAAGGCCTGCTCCAGCAGGACCCAGGCCTCCTCGCGGCGCGCCTTTTCGCGCGACAGCACGGCTTCGCCGTTCTTGTTCTCCATCCGCTCGAGGTAGACCTCGACCTCGTCGCCGGCCTTCAGTTCCGCCGGTTGACCCGGCTTGGCGAATTCCTTCAAGGCGACCCGGCCCTCGGACTTCAGGCCGACGTCGACCAGGGCACTGTCGCCGTCAATCGCGATGATGATGCCTTTCAGCACGGTGCCTTCCAGGCGCTCGGTGTCGCCCAGCGATTCATCCAGCAGGGCGGCGAAACTCTCCTTCGAGGGGGTGGTGCTGTCGGTTGTGGCGGTGGCCATTACTGCGGTCTTCCTTCTGGCTTCGGTTGCGATTTACGGGCCGGCCGGTTGCATCCGGCGGTCTTCCCGGGACCATCCCGGGCTTTGACCTCATCGTTCTGGGCAGCGTGCCGTCAGAGCCGGGCGGCGGGCAGGCGCGAAACCACATGCTGAAGCCCGGCCTCGAAGACCGCGCCAGCGTCCATCCCGGTGGTATCCAGGACGATCGCATCCTCCGCCGGCCTCAAGGGCGCGGCCACCCGCCCGCTGTCGCGGGCATCACGATCCTGCACCTCTTGCAGGACGCGCGCGTATATACTCCGCTCACCGCGTTCAAGCAACTCTTTGTGTCGGCGCCTGGCGCGGGCTTCCGGGCTCGCGGTCACGTAGAACTTCACCTCGGCGGCCGGGCAGACCACCGTGCCGATGTCGCGGCCGTCCAGCACGGCGCCGGCCTTGCCGCCCGGCGGGTTCTCGGCGAAACGGCGCTGAAACGCGAGCAGGGCGATGCGGACCGCCGGAATGGCGGCGACCACCGAGGCGCCCTGGCTGACCGCTTCGTCCCGCAGTTCCGGTCGCTTCAGGTCCTCCGGCTTCAGGCCCGCGGCGATGTCGGCCGCCGCCGCGGCATCGTCCGGGGCCTTTCCGGCGGCGATCAGCTTGGCGGCGACCGCCCGGTAGATCATGCCGGTGTCCAGGTGGGCAAAGTCGAGCGCCTCGGCCAGGCGGCGGGCAAGCGTCCCCTTGCCGGCCGCCGCTGGTCCGTCGATCGCGACGATCATCGGGTTGAGATCATGAGCTGGCCCCATTCGCGGTAAAGCGGCCGCCCACGGAGGTCATCAAAGCCTCGAAACCGGGGAAGGAGGTGCCGATCGGGCCGCCGTCGTCGATCGTGACCGGCCGGTCCGCGACCAGGCCCAGCACCAAGAAGGCCATGGCGATGCGATGGTCCAATTCGCTGGCCACCCGGCCGCCGCCGGGCGGCCGGCCGGCGCAGCCCTCGACCGCCAAGCTGTCCGGCCCTTGCTCGACCGCGATACCGCAGGCGGCCAAGCCGCGGGCCACGGCTGCCAGGCGGTCGCTCTCCTTGACCCTGAGCTCGCCCAGGCCGCGCATGACCGTGCGGCCCTTGGCGGCGGCCGCGGCGACGGCCAGGATCGGATACTCGTCGATCATGGCCGGCGCCCGCTCGGCCGGCACCTCGATTGCGGTGAGCGGGCCGCCCACGACCCGAAGGTCGGCAACCGGCTCGCCGGCCGCCTGGCGCTCATTCTCGAAGCGGATATCGGCGCCCATCTGCTGCAGGGTGTGGAACAGGCCGATGCGCCCGGGGTTCATGCCGACGCCGGGTGCCCGCAGGTCGGAGCCGGGCAGCAGCAGGGCGCCGACCAGCGGGAAGGCGGCCGAAGAAGGGTCGGCCGGGACCACGACCGGCCGCGCGCTCAGCTCCGGCTGCCCGACCAGGGTGATGGCGCGGCCCGCGCCCTCGAGCGTGATCCGCAGCTCGGCGCCGAAGTGGCCGAGCATCCGCTCGCTGTGATCGCGGGTCGGCGCGGGCTCGACCACGGTGGTCTCCCCGGGCGCGGCGAGACCGGCCAGGAGGATCGCCGACTTGACCTGGGCCGAGGCGACCGGCAGCCGGTAGTGGATCGGCAGGGGCGCGGCCGTGCCCTCTATGGTCAGCGGCAGCCGCCCGCCGTCGCGCGCCGTGATCCGGGCGCCCATCTGCTCGAGCGGCCGGCTGACCCGGTCCATCGGCCGGCTGCGCAGGGATTGGTCGCCGGTCAGGACCGCGGTGATCGGGTGGCTTGCCAGCAGACCCATGAGCAGCCGCGCGCCGGTGCCCGAGTTGCCCACATCGAGCACCTCCGCCGGCTCGCGGAGACCGCCGATGCCGCGCCCGAAGATCCGCCAGAGACCGTCTTGGCCGCGGCTCACGTCGGCGCCCAGGGCGACCATGGCGGCGGCGGTCCGCAGCACGTCGTCGCCCTCGAGCAGGCCTTCCACCGTGGTTTCCCCGACCGCCAGCCCGGCCAGCATCAGGGCCCGGTGGGAGATCGACTTGTCGCCCGGCACCCGGAGGGTGCCGGAAAGCGCGTCGATCGGATGAGCGGTCAGTTCGGTCATGGACGGCCTGGTTTACGCGCCGCCGGAGCGCATGGGCGGCGCCCGTCTCTAGCATAACCGGCGGTCGGACAACAGCGTCGCGGCCGCGTCAATTACCTTTTGACAGGCGCGTTCTATCGTGGCAATTGGCTCAATCGTTCTTGGTTGGTCGAGCGACGGAGATAGTGATTGGTGGCCAAGTTGGAGTGGGGTACCAAGCACACTTGCCAGAGTTGCGGTGCGAAGTACTACGATCTAAATCGCAACCCCATCACCTGTCCGAAATGCGGCACGGCGTTCAATCCCGACGCCCTGCTGCGCTCCCGGCGGAGCCGGCCGGCGGCGGCCGCCAAGGAGGTGGTCGCCGCAAGCGTGAGCAAGGCGCCGCGCAAGGCGGATGCCGAGCGGGACGAGGACGACGACGATCTCGAGGTTGCGGCGCTCGCCGATGACGACGACCTCGAGGATCTTACCGACGACGATGACGACGACGATCTGATCGAGGACACCTCGGACCTGGGCGAGGACGACGTCGTGGTCGAGGTGGTGGTCGGTGACGACGACAACGAAGACACCTGAAATCCCGCGCCGGGCCGTGGCGATTTTTCCCTTGCGTTGATCCGGCCGCGTTCCTAACTTCCAGCCGTCTTTCGACGCGCCCGCAGCCGGCGCGCCATGGGGCCGTAGCTCAGTTGGGAGAGCGCTACAATGGCATTGTAGAGGTCAGGGGTTCGACTCCCCTCGGCTCCACCACCCGCTTCATCGCAGACCATGGTCCATGACGCCGCGCGGCACCAACGCCGCGCGGCCGTCCGAGCCGGACGGCCCGGTCGCAGGCTCCGCCTGACGCCGCCCGGACCACCGCCCGGACGTTCGGCCCGAACACGGTCGATTCCGGCGCGCGTTCTTGATCGAAATCAATGCGGCACGGTCTCGAGGCGCACAAGATCTCGACGCGCGATGATCTCGCAGGACAATTGCCGGCGCTGCCGCGATCAGGCGGCGAAGGTCCGGCCCCGTAGACGGCGCCGAACAAGGGCAATCGGGGAGATTTGCTAAGCGAATTTGACCCATGTCGAAGCTGTCGCCGCGCGCTCGCCCACCCTGTAACTTGCCGCGAAGACAACCGGCAATTTCACGTTTCCAAACGCCGTGAGGGAGAATTCCAATGGCCACAAAACACGTTGCTAAGAAGTCCGAGAAGAGCAAGGCCGCCACCGTGCCCGGCGGTGAGTCCGTCTTCACGCCACTGGCGGAGCTGCGTCATCGAATGGACAACCTGTTCGATGACTTCATGCACGGCTGGCGCATGCCGTCTCTGAGGCACGATCCCTGGAAGCTGGACCCGTTTGCCGATTTCCCCTCGCTTTCGCGAATTCACGGCGACTTGATCGACGTAAAGTTCGATGTTTCCGACACCGAAGGCGCCATCGAAATCTCGGCCGAACTGCCCGGAATAGAGGAGAAGGACGTCGAACTGACCCTCTCGGGCGGCATGCTGACCATCAAAGGGGAGAAGAAGGCGGAGTCCGAAGAAAAGAAAAAGAACTATTATTCAAAGGAACGGCGGTTCGGGTCCTTTACCCGTTCGTTCCGGCTTCCCGACTCGGTCGACGCGGACAAGATCGAGGCCACATTCGACAAGGGCGTGCTCGAGGTGACGCTGCCAAAGCGGCCAGAGGCGAAAGCAAAGGCAAAGAAGATCGCGATATCGAAGAAATAGCCGTGCGTTCGCCAAACCACGGAGCGCCTGCAGTTTAGCATCGGACGTTCGGGAGCCTGCGCCTGGCGCGGACTCCCGAACCACTCTTTGCGACTGGCCCGCGGTTCAAAGCCCGGTGCCCTCGGCGGTCATTCTCTCGTGAAACTGGTCGAGTACGTAGTTGCCGCCGTCGGCATAGGCGCTCGATATCAGAGTCAGCAGGCCACCAAGATCCGCGCCCGAAGCGACCAGGAGTTGGAATGTTGCCTGCGTCTGGTCACTGATAATCTTTTGGTCGTCGCGGCTCAGCATGAAGGACCCCTGGTTCCGGTTGTGATACGAACGAGGCGCCGTTCGCACCTGTCGCCGAGAACCAGAGACCAATTGGCGTTAACGAAAGGTAAACGGCCGGCTGAAGTTTCACATCGGCCGCCCCAAGCCAGCCCAGTCTAGGAGCCTGTCCGAGTATTGGTCATGGACTGCATCGGCTGGACAGACGCGAGGGTTAGGAGCGAAGGCGCGGGCGATGCCGTGCGCATCGGCAAGCCT
>JBFJPL010000066.1:0-22288 GCA_041617155.1 Kiloniellales bacterium | reverse complement strand
GCGGGTCCAGGGCAAGCGCCGCCGCCAGATCCACCGGCAGGTCAGGGATGTCGTTCATGTCCAGCCTCCAAGTGGTCTAAATCAGACATATGGTACCCCTAGGATCGCCTTTGCCGTTGGCTCGGGTGGAAGACGCGCGCGGGCGATGCCGTGCGCATCGTCAAGCGTGTCTGACGCCCCGAGGAAACGGCAAAGGCGACCCTTCGGGCGGCCTTGCGAGCCCCCCGGCGTCGTTGCGCGGCGCTTGTGATGCGCCGGCATCACGCCGCGCCACGCGCCTAGCCGGATGATCTCGGAAGACCGTCCTAGGGGTACCATATGTCTGATTTAGACCACTAGATCGCCGCCCCCGCGCCCTCTCTACTTGACTCGCATTTGACACAGGCGCGGGCGCGCGCCGGGTGTCCCCTCCGCGTTTCATACGTGATAGCCTAGCCGACGGCCGGTCAGGCCGCCTGGGCAACGTCGGCGCGAAGGGGAATGCCGCCATGAAGGGATTTTTCGTAACGCTCGTTTTGGCCATCGTTCTCGGGCTCGCCGCCTGCGCCAGCCGGCCCGAAGTCCGGCCGACCGTCGGCGACCGGGAACTGTCGCCGCGCGAGATCTCGCCCGGCGATACCGTCGTGGTCGCCTTCAGCCTGGAGGTCGAGGATCCGGCCGCGGTCGAGCGCGTCTACCTGCGCGGACTTCCCGAGAACACGCTCGCCGCCGGCACCCGGGTCGAGCTGCCCCTGCCGGAGCAGAAGAAGACGCCCTACCTGGCGCCGATCCAGGTGCGGGTTCCGGCCGCCGACGGTCAGTACAATCTGGAGCTGGTGTTCGAAACCACCGGCAAGACCTACGTCGCCCAGCTCGGCTCTCTGGCGATCCGCGACACGCCCAGCCGCATCCTCCATTCCCAGTTCCTGCCCGGCAGCCACGCCCCGGGTGACTGCGCGCTCGGCACCAAGCTGCTGACCTTCGAGTATGCGGTGGCCGACGACAACGGCGCGGCGGACTTCGTCGCCCCGACCCTCTTACCGATCGACAAAGGCTCCAACGACTTCGTCTTCTTTCCGCACTGGGAGCCGATCACCTGGCTCGGCGGCAAGCCGGGCATCGTGCTCGACCCGCCGAGCGAGAGCGCCGAGACGCAGCAGCTGGTCACCAGCAAGATCCGCATCCACTGCAACATGCCGCGTGCCACTCTCTACCAGTACGAGGTCATGGGCCAGAGCGTGTCACGCCTGACCGGCAAGTCGATCAACGCCGGCGGCGACCCGGCGCGCTATTACGTCAAGTGACCGGCCGGTCAGGGGAAAACTAGAACAGGGCTTTACCACGAAGACACCAAGACACGACGCAAACCAAACAGTCGGTCTGCGCGCGCCATGCCAACCGGGCTTGTTTCGCTGTTTCTTCGTGTCTTTGTGGTTATCCCCGGTTCATGTTCCCTTCGGTTCTCCCGTGCCTTGATGCCGGTGCGGTGAAACCCCGGTTTCCCGAAAACAGTTGCGAACCCCCGGGCCGGCGGGCTTGATCCGCCATGTACATCTAAGGTAAGAGTCTCGGCTAATCATGGTTGCTGCGCGCGCAAGACCGCGCCGCCCAGCCGAACCCGCCCGGTTTCCCCGCGGCGGGTTTTTTCATGCCGTCTCCGATCCCGAGCGAAAGGTGCAGAGCCATGACTCCGAGACAGCGACGCTTCGTCGAGGAATACCTGATCGACCGCAGCCCGACCCACGCCGCGCGGCGCGCCGGCTACCCCGCCAGATGGGCCAAGACCACCGGCTGGCGCATGCTCAAGCACCCCGAGGTGCGCCGCGCCGTGGCCGACGGCCAGTCGGGCCGCGGCGAGAGCGCCGAGATCAGCGCCGAGCGGGTCCGCCGCGAACTCGCCCTGATCGCCTTCGGCTCGATCGGCGACTACTTCCACTGGGGACCGGACGGTGTCGTGCTGAAGGACAAGACCATGCTCACGCCCGATCAGCAGGCGACGGTCGCCGAAATTACCCGCAGCCAAACCAGGACCGGCGAGACGATCCGCGTCAAGCTGCACGACAAGCCGGCGGCGCTCGACAAGCTGGCCCGCCACCTGGGCATCTACCGCGAGCCGCCCGAGCCTGACGAGTATGCCGAATACCGCGAACTGACGGACACCGAGCGCCTCCAGCGCGTGCTGGCGCCGTTCGAGCGGGTCCGCAAAGCCCGCGAGGCCGAGGCGGCCGAACGCGGTGACGCGAGCGAAGACGCGGGCGAGGGCGAATAGGGGAAAAAATTTTTGCTTCGATGTCGATTCCGACGTCTGCCGTTCGTCTATAAACGGAAGCCCCCGGTGGCGGGGCGAAAATCGGGAGAGTTGTCAGATGAAATACATGTGCCTGATCTACGGCGAGGAGGCCAAGCACCCGCAAGCCGGTACGCCGGAAATGAACCAGCTGATGCAGGGCTACATGGCCTTCACCCAGGTTATCCGGGAGAAGAACATGATGGTCGCGGGCGATCCACTGCAGCCGACCGCGACCGCGACCACGGTGCGGGTGCGCGGCGGCAAGACCGAAACCACCGACGGCCCCTTCGCCGAGACCAAGGAGCAGCTCGGCGGCTACTATATCCTCGACTGCAAGGACCTCGACGAGGCGATCGCCTATGCTGCCCGGATCCCGACCGCGGCCTTCGGTTCGGTCGAGGTCAGGCCGATCATGGTGTTCGAATGAAGCCGATTTCCTAGAGCCTGACCAAAAAAAGTTGATATGAATCAGAGTTTTAGCACCTTCCCGCCAATGTTTGTCGTGGCCGGACTTGATCCGGCCATGCAGGGGTTGCCGGCTGCAAAGGCTGCCCCGGATCGCCAGGTCAAGCCCGGCGATGACAGACGGGGCTTCGCTAACACATTGGTATCATACAGTATCAATTGAGTCAGACTCTTGGCCGCCGCCAGGCAGGTGGCTCCGGTAACGGAGGTTCGTTGACGCCGGCATCGCTGGAGCAGACCCGGGCGGCCGTCAAAGGCATCGTCCGCGAGGAATGGGGCCGTGTCCTGGCAACCCTGGTCGGCCTGCTGCGCGACTTCAACTTGGCCGAGGACGTGCTCCAGGATGCCGTCGTCGCCGCCCTGGACCACTGGCCCAGGGACGGCGTGCCGGCAAGACCGCGCGCTTGGCTGCTGCAGACCGCCCGGCGCAAGGCGATCGACCGGTTGCGCCGCGACATCAATTTCCAGGCCAAGAGCGCCGAGCTTGCTGTGCTCGGCGAGCTCGACCGCCAAGCCGGCGAGGAGGACGTGGACGAGACCATCGGCGACGAGCGGCTTCGGCTGATCTTCACCTGCTGCCACCCGGCCCTGGGCGAGCCGGCACGGGTCGCGCTGACCCTGCGCACCTTGGGTGGCCTGGCGACCGAGGAGATCGCCCGCGCCTTCCTGGTGCCGGTGGCGACCATGGCGCAACGCCTGACCCGCGCCAAGCGCAAGATCAAGGCCGCGGGCATCCCCTACCAGGTGCCGGGGCCGGCGCTTTGGGCGGAGCGGCTCGGCTCGGTGCTCGCGGTCATCTACCTGATCTTCAACGAGGGCTATGCCGCGACCGCCGGGGAGTCGCCGACCCGGGGCGAGCTGTGCCGGGAGGCGATCCGCCTGGGCCGGATCCTGGTCGAGTTGGTGCCGACGGAGCCGGAGGCTGCCGGCCTGCTCGCCCTGATGCTGTTGCACGACTCCCGGCGTGCGGCGCGCAGCGACCGCCAAGGCAATCTGATCACCCTGGAGCGGCAGGACCGCGCGCTCTGGGACCGCGAGCTGATCGCCGCCGGCGCCCGCCTCTTGGACGGCGCGCTCGCCCGCGGCCGGCCCGGGCCCTATCAGATCCAGGCGGCGATCAGCGCGCTGCACGCCCAGGCGCCGAGCACCGGACAGACCGACTGGCGGCAGATCACGCTGCTCTATGGTCAGCTCCATGCCCTCCAGCCCTCGCCCGTGGTCAGGCTGAACGCCGCCGTGGCGCTGTCCTTCGCCGAGGGCGCCGAAGCCGCGCTGCTGGCGCTGGCCGAGCTCGAGCGCGACGGTGCCCTCGCCTACTACCAGCCGTTCCATGCCGCCCACGCCGACACGCTGCGCCGCGCCGGCCGCAAGAGCGCGGCCGCCCGGGCCTATCGCCAGGCTCTAGCGCTCACCCGTAACGCGGCCGAGCGGCGGTTTCTGGAGGGGCGTCTGGAGGATCTGTTGGATTGATGCTTAGGTGATGGGGCTTTGCCAAGCCCGGCCGGCTAGGGTGTCACCAAATCGAGCAGGTTTCGGGCCAAGTCGCTGACCTTCCGGTCTGGATCGTGCAGCGCCTCGGCCACGGCAGCGGCGGCTATTGCCCGGGGATAGTCTCCCGCCACCAGCTTGTGCAGCGCCAGCATGCGCAGCTCGGGGCTCTCGTCGTGGCGCGCGATCTCGGTGATCGGTCCGAGCGCCGAAGCCGCCGCCGGCCCGAGCTCGCCGACCACGCTGAGCGCCGCACCACGCACCTCCGGGGCCGGGTCCCGCAAGCCCTCGAGGACCATCCGGGCGGCCGCCTTCTTGTCGTCGCCTTGGACGACGAGCTGCAGGGCGTAACCCCGCACCTCGGGCTCCGGAGCGGCGCGCGCCCGCTGCGCCAGCGCGTGCAGGTCCAATTCCTCGTCTTCGTCCCAGAGCTCGTCCAGCAGCTCCGCAAAGGGAGCTTCCGGGCCAACCGGCCGGGCCGGGCCGGTCGCCGTCGACTCGGTCTTTTCCGACAGGACCCAGAGCCCGAGCACTCCGGGCGCGGCAGCCGCCCGGCCCGCCGGCAGGCTGCCCGGCGCCCCGCTTCGCAGGGCATAGTTGGTGCCCGCCAGGATGCGGCCGAGACCCTGTTCGACCGGCAGATTGCGAAACGAGGCGGCGACCGGCCTGTCGGCGAGCGATGGCGGCAGATCGATCCGGGCGTGGGCCTGGCGCGCCAATGCCTCGAGAACGGTCCCCAAGCAGGTGTCTTTGCTGTCCAGGCTCAAGTCGCCGCCCTCGAGCACGAGCGAAAAGGGCGCGTCGGGCCGGCACGCGCCCCCCGCCTGGGCGGTCAGGCACCAGCCGACAACGAGCAGGGCGCTAGCGCCAAGCCCCGCCAAACGGTCAAACTTCATGCGACACCCTGGTGGCATTCGATCCTCGAGGTCAGGTCCCGGCTCTGCGTTCACGCCCGAAGGCTCTGGACATCGGCGCCGGCCTCGCCGCCTTTGCCCGCCGAGCGCCCGGTCAAAACTCAAGCCGAACAAGGACGCCGGCATGATCGGACACCACCGGTTCGAAAAGCTCCGGCGGGCTGGCATTCGGATTGAAGACAACTTCGCCCGCCCCGGCATCGAGGCCTTTGCCGAAGATGTAGTCGATGCGCCGGGGCGTGGTGTCGACAAACTCCGGGAAAACGCCATTAATGGCGCTGAAGAAAGAGACACCGGTCGTGCAGTGCTGGTCGGGCTCCCATTGTTGAACCAACGTTGGGAATCGATCTGGAAAGGGTGTAAACGTTTTATCCCCTCTTACGCAAAGATCGTCCAAAGACTCCGCCTGAGCGTCCGCATAGGAATCGGCGAAGCCCGCAGCGATGATGCCCTCGTACAAGGGCCGCTCCGCATTGTCGTCCCGGAAGCGGTCGATGTTGAAGTCGCCGCCGAAAAGGTGGGGCCTGGCGCGAAAGAAAGAAAACAGGCGTTCCACGTTTTTCACGAAGCGAAATGCGGCGCCAAGCTGGGTCGCGCGTTCCGGAACGGTGCAGCCGGTTACCTCGATACCCCCGATTGAGCCGCTGCCGCCGGCACAGAGGTGCGTGTTGTAGACATTCAACCGGCGGACGAATCTAGGCGCCCCGGGGATTTTCAGCCGGGCCAACATCACGTTCCGGGTAATGGGTATTTCCAGCCCCTCGATCTGTACCTGTTCGGAGGTGAGCGGCAGGAACCTGAAAAGCGTGGCGACTATCTCGCAACGGCTGAGGATCGCGTTGGCGGTCGCCAGCACGCCGGGCAAGCCGGATTCGAACACGGTTTTCAGATCGTAGTTCAACGGCGCCAGCGCCGCTTGGAGGTCCTGCGCGCTGTTGGCCGTGCCGACCAAGGCGCCGCCGACGACTTCTTGGAGCAAAAATACGTCGATCGGCTCTCCAGCCAATGCACTGTCTTTGGCGAACTCGGCGACAAGCTCCAGCCTCTCGTCCCGCCGCTCGATCTCGAAGAACGCGAGGTTGAGGGTGAGGACGTTGAGATGCCGCGGCATCCGGTTCGCCACGTCACCGCACTGGGCGCTCCATGCCGGCCCGACGTTGGGCAATAGAAGCAAGAATCCAAACAGTCCAACAACAGACCTAAGGAGTTTGTGCCGCGTCTTCATTTGACTTCTCCCTCTTCGAATGGCTCGGGGTCTTCGTCCCGGATGCGGTTCGCCGCGCGGCGCGAAGCACGCGCACATGCGCCCGACAGCGTAACGGGGGGCCGCTCCGCGCACCGCGGTGCGGCGGGTCTCGGAATGACGGTGCGGCCATGGCACCTCGAGCGCACAAGCCACCTCCCGCTGCTATCGGCGCGGTACGAACAGCTGTCTCTTGGATTTTCTTATTTGCAGCCTCGGGCGCGGAATCGTCTTGATCGCTGCGGGCCCCCAGTCATGGCCCAGCACACTGAGGCTTTTATGGATTCAGCTATACCTTAGGTTGCGTCCGGGTGCAAACCGAAATGGTGTTCCAGCCAGGTATTGCGGCCTTCTCCTCGCGGGCGCGGCCCGGCGCGGGCGACGGCCGGTGAAGGATTTGCGCCTTAACGCGCCGGTGACGCGGCTTTGCTAGGCTCGGCCGCTTGTCTGCAACATCGGCGATCCGCCCATGTCGGAAGAAACCATAACTCTGATCGCGGCGATCATCGCCACGGTTATCGGCGTGGGCAGCTTTTTCCACTACTTCCTCATGGCCAATGCCTGGCCGCGCACCACGGGCCGGGTGGTCGGCAACGAGGCGGGCCGCAGATCGGACGCCGGTTTCGACCAGTGGGCCTACTTTCCGCTGATCAAATTCCAGGCGGCGGACGGCAGGACCTACAGGATCAAGGGCGATATCGGCCTGAACGACGAGTGGCCGCTCGGACAGGCGGTTCAGCTGCGCTACAGGCCGGCCAACCCGCAGCACGCGACCATCGCCAAGTCCTGGCAGCGACTGCTCTTCGCCTGTGTCTTCCTCGGTTTCGCCGCGGCGTGCTGGCTGGCGGTGCTGGACCAGCACGGTCTTGTCCGGCTTTAAGCCTCTGAAACCTTATCGCTGTAATGAGGTTGGCAACGCGCCTTAGCCCCAAGGGATTTCGACCTGAATGAGCCCTCCCTCCGTCGCTCTCGAGATCAAAGGCCTGAAGAAGAGCTTCGATCGGCCGGCGGTCGACGGCCTGGATCTGACCATCCGGGGCGGCGAGTTCTATGCGCTCCTGGGGCCCAACGGGGCCGGCAAGACAACCACCTTGCGCATGGTCGCCGGGCTGCTCAGGCCCGATGACGGGTCGATTTCGGTGTTCGGCATCGACGCCTTGCAAGACCCGATCGAGGCCAAGCGGGTGACCGCCTGGGTGTCCGACGAGCCGATGATCTATGACAAGCTGACACCCTACGAATACCTCGAATTCGTCGCCGGCCTGTGGAGCATCGACGCGGCGAGCGCCGAACAGCGGGCGCGCGAGCTGATCGCCTGGCTCGGCCTCGACCCCCATGCCCACGAACGCTGCCAGGGCTTCTCCAAGGGCATGCGCCAGAAGGTCGCGCTGGCCGGCGCGCTGGTCCACGAGCCGCGTCTGATCATCCTCGACGAGCCCTTGACCGGGCTCGACGCCGGCTCCGCCCGCCAGGTCAAGGACGTGCTGGTTCAGCGGGTGCGCGGCGGCGTGACGGTGATCATGACCACCCATATCCTCGAAGTCGCCGAGCGCATGGCCGAACGCATCGGCGTGATCGACAAGGGACGGCTGATCGCCCAGGGCACGCTCGATGAGCTGCGCCGGCAGGCCGGCAAGGACGGCTCCAGCCTCGAGGACATTTTCCTCGATCTGGTCGCGGAACAGAGCGACGCCGCATGAACACAAGTCAGCCGGCGAGCCTGGCCTGGTTCGCCCGGCACGAGATCAGCCTGGTCTGGCGCGACTGGCTCTCGATGATGACCGCCGGCAAGCGCAGCCGCGAGCCCCTGGTGGCGGTCGCGGTACTGGTGTTCGCGGCCCTGATACATCTCTTGGCCTATTTCCTGGTCGCGCCCCTGGCGCGCGCCGGCATCGTGCCCGACAAGGGCACCCTCGCCCTGGTGACCGGCAGCGCGTTCCTGTCCTGGACCCTGATGCTGTCCCAGGCGATGGAATCGGTGACGCGGGCGTTCTATGCGCGCGCCGATCTGGACCTGATCCTCTCGTCGCCGGCCTCGGCCCGCCGTCTGTTCGCGATCCGGATCGGCGCCATCGCGCTTTCGACCCTGCTGCTGGCGATGCTGCTGGCCGGGCCCTTCATCAACGCGCTGGCGCTCTATGGCGGGCTCCGATGGCTGGCGGCCTATGGCGTGCTCTCGGCCATGGCGGCGGTCTCCGCGGCCTTCGCGGTCGCCTTGACGGTCGGCCTGTTCCGCGCCCTGGGGCCCAGGCGCACGCGGCTGATCGCTCAGATCGTGGCGGCCGTGGTCGGCGCCGCCTTCGTGATCGGCGTTCAGGCCGCGGCGATCCTCTCGACCGGCAGCATCTCGCGGCTTTCGGCGCTGCGCTCGGAGGCTTTCGTCTCCCGGATGCCGGAGCTCGCCAGCCTGCTTTGGTCGCCGGCCCGCGCCGCCATGGGCGACATGACAGCGCTCGCCGTCGTGCTCGGCGGCAGTCTGATTTTGCTTGGCTTGGCCATCACGGTCTTCGCGCCGCGCTTCGGCGAGCACGTGATCGCGGCCTCGAGCGTCTCGTTCAGCCCCAAGGAGGCGCGGCGACGCGTCCCGGGCTTCCGCGCGGCCTCGACCAAGCGAGCGCTGCGCCGCAAGGAATGGATGCTGTTGCGCCGCGACCCCTGGCTGGTGTCGCAGAGCCTGATGCAGGTTCTCTATCTCCTGCCGCCGGCACTGTTGCTGTGGCGCAACTACGGTGAGGACATCGGGACGCTGATGATTCTCGTGCCGGTGCTGGTCATGGCCTCCGGTCAGCTGGCCGGCGGGCTGGCCTGGCTGGCGGTTTCCGGCGAGGACGCGCCGGACCTGGTGGCCTCGGCGCCGATTTCCGCGCGCGCCATCATCCAGGCCAAGATCGAGGCGGTGCTGATCACGATCGCCGTGATCGTCGCGCCGTTCTTGATCGCGCTCGCCTTCGCCGTGCCGAGGCTGGCGCTGGCCGCCGGGCTCGGCATCGCGGTTTCGGCCGCGTCGGCGACCCTGATTCAGATCTGGTTCCGGGCCCAGGCCAAGCGCAGCAACTTCCGCCGCCGGCAGATCTCGTCACGCGTCGCCACCCTGGCCGAAGCCCTATCTTCGATCCTCTGGGCCGGCACGGCGGCCGTGGCGGCCGCGGGCCTGCTGTGGCTCGCCATCGCGCCGGCCGTGCTGACCCCGGCGCTGCTCGCCGTCACCTGGATGATCCGGCCGCGCCCGGCCGATACAGCTTGAGGCCGGCCAAAAGGCTGTTCAATAGCTGATGCCGAGCGCCTCTTCGGGTGGCTGGTAGTCGAGCTTGTGGGCCTCGGCGACCGCCTTGTAGGTCACTCTGCCGGCCATCACGTTGAGGCCCTGGCGCAGATGAATGTCCTCGGCCAGGGCGCGCTGGTGACCCTTGTTGGCCAACGCCAGGGTGAAGGGCAGGGTCGCGTTGTTGAGCGCGAAGGTCGAGGTGCGGGCGACCGCGCCCGGCATGTTGGTGACGCAGTAGTGGACGCAGCACTCCTCGACATAGGTCGGGTTGTCGTGGGTCGTCCCGCGCGAGGTCTCGAAGCAGCCGCCCTGGTCGATCGCGATATCGACCAGGACCGAGCCGGGCCGCATCCGTTTCACCATCTCGCGGGTGACCAGCTTGGGCGCCGCCGCGCCCGGCACCAGGACCGCGCCGATCACCAGGTCGGCGCCGGTGACGTGGCTCTCGATCGCGTCGACCGTGGAGTAGATGGTGTTGAGCATGGGGCCGAACTGCAGGTCGAGGGCGTAGAGCCGCTCCAGCGACTTGTCGATCACCGTCACGTGGGCCTCCATGCCCATGGCCATGCGCGCCGCGTTGGTGCCCGAGACGCCGCCGCCGATGATCACGACCCGCGACGCCGCCACGCCGGGCACGCCGCCCAGCAGCATGCCCGAGCCGCCCTGCTCCTTCTCCAGGCAATGGGCGCCGACCTGGACCGACATGCGCCCGGCGACCTCGCTCATGGGCGAGAGCAGAGGCAGGCCGCCGCTGGCGCCGGTAACGGTCTCGTAGGCTATGGCGATGCAGCCGGAGTCCATCAGGCCGCGGGTCTGCGGCTCGTCGGGCGCCAGGTGCAGGTAGGTGAAGAGCACCTGGCCCGCGCGCAGCTTGCCGTATTCGGCTGCCTGCGGCTCCTTCACCTTGACGACCATCTCGGCCCGCTCGAAGATCTCGTCCGCGCTCTTCACCACCTTGGCGCCGGCGGCTTCATAGGCCTGGTCGTCGAAGCCGATCCCGGCGCCCGCCAGGGTCTCGACCAGCACCTCGTGGCCGTGGTGCACCAGCTCCCGCACCGAGCCCGGTACCAGGCCGACCCGGTATTCGTTGCTCTTGATTTCCTTGGGTACGCCGACCAGCATTTCGCGGATCCCCCGTCACTGTCGCTGCCGCCGCAGGGATAGCATGACGCCGGGCGCCGTCCAATACGTAGAAGGCGACCGCCCGGCGATTCCGGAGTTCTTCACGGAACCGGGGCAACGCCAGATAATGCTTCTGGCGTTGGCGCAAGGGAGCTTCCCCCTCACCCCAACCCCTCTCCCCGAGGAGAGGGGCTTAGGGGTGTGGCGGCTAGAGTCCGAGTGCCCGGTCGGCGGCGAGGTGGTCGTAGCCGAGGGCTTCGGCGACCGGCTGGTTGGTGATCTTGCCCTCGTGGACGTTCAGGCCCTCGCGCAGGTGCCGGTCGTCGGCCAACGCCTGCTTGTAGCCCTTGTTGGCGAGCGCCAGGGCGAAGGGCAGCGTCACGTTGTTGAGCGCGAAGGTCGAGGTCCGGGCCACGCCGCCGGGCATGTTGGCGACGCAGTAGTGCACCACGTCGTCGACCACGTAGGTCGGCTCGGAATGGGTCGTGGCGCGCGAGGTCTCGAAGCAGCCGCCCTGGTCGATCGCGACGTCGACCACCACGGCGCCCGGCTTCATGCTGGTGACCATCTCGCGGGTCACCAGCTTGGGCGCCGCGGCGCCCGGGATCAGCACGCCGCCGATCACCAGGTCGGCGCCGGCGACCAGGGTCTCGACCGCGCTGCGGGTCGAGAACATGGTGCGTATATCGGTGCCGAACTGCGTGACCTGGCGACGCAGCACCTCGGCCGAGCGGTCGACCACGGTCACCGAGGCGCCGAGACCCAGCGCCATCATCGCGGCGTTGGTGCCGACGATGCCGCCGCCCAGGATCACCACGTCGGCCGGCGGCACGCCCGGCACGCCGCCGAGCAGCACGCCGCGCCCGCCCTGGGCCTTCTCCAGGCAGGCGGCGCCGGCCTGGATCGACATGCGTCCGGCCACCTCGCTCATGGGCGCCAGCAGCGGCAGCCCGCCGGTCGGGCCGGTCACGGTCTCGTAGGCGATGCAGACGGCGCCGCTCTCGACCAGGTCCTTGGTCTGCTCGGGATCGGGCGCCAGGTGCAGGTAGGTGAAGAGGATCTGGCCCGGGCGCAGCTTCTTGCGCTCGGCGGCCTGCGGCTCCTTGACCTTGATCACCATGTCGGCGCGGGCGAAGACCTCGTCGGCGGTTGCGACGATCTTGGCGCCGACCGCCTCGTAATTGGCGTCGGTCATGCCGATGCCGGTTCCGGCATTGGTCTCGATGATGACCTCGTGGCCGTTATGCACGAGCTCGCCCGCGCTGGTCGGCACCAGGCCGACCCGGTACTCGTGGTTCTTGATCTCCTTGGGAACACCTATCAGCATCGTCTTCCTCCCTCATAGGACGACCGCCCGCCCGGCCCCTGCCCGCCGGCGCGTCCGGTTCATGGCATTTCGACTGTCACGGCGCGAACCGGCGGCCCGGTTGACGGGACCACGGCACCGCGAACGGGCGCAACCTAGTCCCGCCCCGTGCGAGCGGCTAGAGCCAAATCCGGCGATACCGTGAGGCCAGGAGGCGAATCGATGACCGCTTCAGCCCCGCATGCGCTGGCCCTTGGGGTCGTAGAGGGCTTCGGTGATCAGCTTGGCCGGGCGGCGCTCGCCGAGGATCTCGACCTCGAAGCCGGCGCCGTCGAGGGCCAGTTCGCGCGGGATCAGGGCCAGGGCGACGGATTTTTCGACATAGTGGGCGTAGCCGCCGGAAGTGGCGAAGCCGACCACCTCTTGGTCGTGCCAGACCGGCTCGTCGGCGACCACGTCGGCGTCGCTCGCCCCGACCACCAGGGTCACGAGCTTGCGGGTCGGCGGCGCGTCGCGCTCGGCCATGGCCACGTCGCGGCCGATGAAGTCGTTCTTCTGGAAGGAGACGAAGCGGTCCAGGCCGGTCTCCGCGGCCGTGTAGTCGGGCTTGTACTCGCGCAGCCAGGAGCCGAATGACTTCTCCAGCCGGAGCGACATCATGGCGCGCATGCCGAAGGGCCGCAGGCCCAGATCGGCGCCGGCGTCGCTGAGCGCCCGGTAGAGCGCAAGCTGGTGGTCGCGCCGGACGTAGATCTCGTAGCCCAGGTCGCCGGTATAGGTGACCCGGCAGACGATCGCCGGCACCAGCCCGACCTCGGTCTCCAGGGCATGGAGGAACGGCAGCGCGGCGTTGGACACGTCGGCTCGGGTGACCCGGGCGAGCAGATCGCGCGCCCGAGGCCCGGCGATCTGGAAGCCGATCCGCTCGGTCGAGACGTTGCGCACGGCGACGCCGGCGGCCGGCAGGTTCTGCTGGAACCAGCGCAGGTGATAGGCCTGGGCCGAGAAGGAGGCGGTCAGCTGGAAGCGCTCGGGCCCGAGCCGGGTCATGGTGAAGTCGCCGATCAGCTTGCCCTTGCGGCTGAGCATGGGGGTGAGCGCCATACGGCCCTCGGCCGGGGCACGGTTGGCCATGACGTGGTTGAGCCAGCTCTCCGCCTCCGGTCCGGTCACCTCGTACTTGCCGAAGTTATGGATCTCGTTGATCCCGACCGCCTCGCGCACCGCCCGGCATTCCTCGGCCACGGCGGCAAAGGCGTTGGAGCGCCGGAAGCTCGGGATCTCGAAGGGTTCCTCGCCGGGCGGCGCGAAGTAGTTGACGTGCTCCATGCCGTAGCCGGCGCCGAACACCGCGTTCCGCGCTTGCCAGATGCCGTAGGCCGGCGTGGCGGCGAGCGGCCGGGCGGCCGGCAGCTCCTCGTTGGGGTAGGAGATGGCGAAACGCCGCCGGTAGTTCTCGACCACCTTGAGGCGGGTGTAGGTCCGGGTCGTGAAGTCGCCAAAGCGCGCCACGTCCATGGCGAAGACGTCGCGCGAGGGCTCGCCCTCGACCATCCACTCGGCCAGGGTCAGGCCGACGCCGCCGCCCTGGCTGAAGCCGGCCATCACGGCGCAGGCCGCCCAATAGCCGGGCAGGCCCGGCATCGGCCCGACCAGCGGGTTGCCGTCCGGCGCGAAGGTGAAGGGGCCGTTGATGACCTGCTTGATACCCGCCTTTTCCAGGCAGGGGTAGCGGTGGTAGGCGGCCTCCAGGGGCTCGGCGATGCGGTCCAGGTTGTCGGGCAGAAGCTCGTGGCCGAAATCCCACGGCGTGCCGTCGACCGCCCAGGGCGCGCAGTCCTGCTCGTAGATCCCGAGCACCAGGCCGCGCCCCTCCTGGCGCAGGTAGGTCTCGCCGCCAGGGTCCATGACGTGGGGCAGCTCGCTGCCGTGCTCGTAGACCTCGGGGATGTCGTCGGTCACCAGGTACTGGTGCTCCATGGGGTGAAGCGGGTGGTAGACCCCGGCCATGGCGCCGACCTCGCGGGCCCACAGGCCGGCGGCGTTGACCACGTGCTCGGCGCGGATCGTGCCCTGCTCGCTCACCACGTCCCAGGTGCCGTCGCCGCGGGCTTTGAGCGCCTTCACGGGATTGCGCAGGTAGACCTCGGCGCCCTGCGCGCGCGCCGCCTTGGCGTAGGCGTGGGTCGTGCCGGCGGGGTCGAGGTGGCCGTCGAGCGGATCGTAGAGCGCGCCGACGATGCCCTTGGTGTCGACGATCGGCGAGATCTCGCGGATCTCGTTCGGCCCGACCAGCTTGGTGTCCAGACCCATGTAGCGGTGCTTGGCCCGCTCGGCCTTGAGGTAGTCCATGCGGTCGTTGTCGGTCGCGATGGTCAGGCCGCCGACGTGGTGCAGGCCGCAGGACTGCCCGGAGATCTGCTCCAGCTCCTTGTAGAGCTGGATGGTGTAGCCCTGAAGGGCGGCGATGTTGGTGTCGGCGTTGAGCGTGTGGAAGCCGCCGGCGGCGTGCCAGGTCGAGCCGGAGGTCAGCTCCGAGCGCTCGATCAGGACCACGTCGCGCCAGCCCAGCTTGGTCAAGTGATAGAGCACGCTGCAGCCAACCACGCCGCCGCCGATCACGGCGACCTGCACATGCGATTTCATGAGCCTCCTCCCCTGATGCCTTTCCCAGAGCGCACTGGTGCGACCTATCCCAATCGCCCATAGAAGGTCATGCGCGCGGATTGTGAAAGCGCGATGCCCGGCTCGGCGTTGTAGGCCAGGACGGCGAGCATCCTGGTGCGGGCGCCTTCGACCGGGGCGACGCGGTGCAGCGCGTTGCGGCCGCGGAACAGCACCAAAGTGCCGGCCTCCATGGCCAGCTGCCGTGGCTGCGTTTCGCCGTCGAGAACGCGGCGCACGGCCTCGAAGTTCATGTCGCCGGCGTCGGCGTCGCGCAGGTCGCGGACATACTCGAAGCCGCCGCCGCGCTCCGGCGGCTGGATCATCAAGGTGACCGCGAAGGCGGAGTTGTCGAAGTGCCAGCCGAGCTCCTGCCCGGGCTCGGCATAGTGCAGGTTGATCGAGGACAAGGGGTCGGCGTAGTCGTGCAGCTGCCGCTCGCCGAGCACGGCGCACAGGAAGTCGCGGAAATCCGCCGCGTCGTAGAGCGCGTGCAGGGCCGAGGCCGCCGGCACCTGGTCGTCGGCGATGCAGCCCTTGGAGGAGACGACCTCGCGGTTGCGCGGGTGGTCGGGCGCGAAGGCCGGGTCCGGCGGAGTCAGGTAGACGTTGTGCCGAGAGGTGCAGAAAAAGGCGTCGGCCCGCCGTGCCTCGCCGTCGCAGCGCACCGCTTCGGTCGCCTCGGCGGTCAGGAAGCCCGGCATGACCAGCGCGCCGGTTTCTGTCAGAGTCGCGCGGCAGGCGGCGCGGAAATCGGGCTCCGCCAGGGGATAGCGCTCCAGGTCGACGATCGCCGTGAAGGGAAGCGTGGAAGGCTGCATCGTTTCTCCGTCACAGGAAGGTCGGGCGGACGCGGCACAGGCCCCTATCTTAGAGGGTAGGCTTTCCATCATTGCAACATCCATACATTACTGTATGGTACCATACAAGTCTGTATGGTGAGAGTCGAGTCCCATGAAATCATCTTCACTTGCCGAACGAACGTCGCGCGATGACGAGGCGACGGCCGAGCCGCGGCTGGGCCGCGCCGATTGGATCGAAGCCGCGCTCGAGGTCTTGGTCGGCGAAGGGGTGGATGCCCTCCGCATCACCCGGCTGGCGGACGCCCTGGGGGTCACGCGGGGCAGCTTCTACTGGCACTTCAAGGACCGCGAAGACCTGTTGCAGGCGCTGGTCGGCCATTGGCAGCGCAAGAACACGGCGGCAATCGCTTCGGCGGTTGAGGGCGCGGACACGATCGATGACGGCATCCTCGCGTTGTTCGATACCTGGCTCGACCCGGAACGCTTCGACCCGCTGCTGGATTCGGCCCTGCGCGACTGGGCCCGGCGGTCCGATGCCGTGCGCGAAGCCATCGACGACGCCGACCGGGCCCGGGTCAGCGCCATCGCCGCGCTGTTCGGGAGCTTCGGCTACGACAATCCGGAGGCCTTCATTCGGGCGCGGGTGATCTACTTCACCCAGGTCGGCTACTACGCCCTGCACATCAAGGAGCCCCTGGCCGAGCGAATCAGCTATCTCGAGGCCTACTTCAAGAGCTTCACGGGTCTCGAGATCGACGCGGAGAAGGCGGCCGCCTACCGGGCCCGCCATCTGGGCGGCCGGTCATGACCGCGGAACGGCTGCGTGAGCGGCGGCGCGGCGGCCGGCGGACCGGCGGCGCAGCGAGGGCCGGCGCCGGCAAGCCGATGGCGAACCCCGCCTTCCGGCGGCTCTCCAACCCCTATGCGCCGATCGAGCAGTACAGCGCGGATCAGATCGAGGCGATCCATGACACGTCGCTGACCATCCTCAGGGAAATCGGCATTCGGGTGCTGAGCGATCAGGCACGGCAGATCTACCGCGCGGCAGGGGCCGATGTGGACGAGGCCACAAAACACGTGCGCATCGAGGCTGCGCTGGTTCTCGACGCGGTCGGTCGGGCGCCGACCCAGGTCACCCTTCGGACGCGCAACCCGGTCCGGCAGGTAACGGCCGGCGGCAAGGCGCTGGCCTTCGCGACCGTCGGCGGCCCGCCGAACGTTTCGGATATTGAGAACGGCCGCCGGCCCGGAACCCTGGCCGCCTTCAGGGACCTGGCCCGCCTGGCCCAGTCCTTCGATGTCATTCACCTGCTGAACCCCATGGTCGAACCCATGGACGTGGCCCCGCCGTTCCGCCACCTGCGGATGACCCGCACCATGGTGACCCAGTCGGACAAGGTGCCCTTCGTCTACTGCCGGGGCATCCAGGCGGTCGCCGACGCGCTCGATATCATCCGGCTGGCCAACGGCCTGACGGAGGAGCTCTTCACCCGGACGCCCTGCTGCTTCACGGTGGTCAACGCGAACTCGCCGCTGCAGCTCGACGACCTCATGTGCAAGGGCATCATCGAATTTGCCCGGCGCGGCCAGCTGATGATTCTGACGCCCTTTACCCTGGCCGGCGCCATGGCGCCGATCACGCTGCCCGGGGCGCTCGCGCAGCAGAACGCCGAGGCCCTGGCCGGCATCGCGCTGGCCCAGATGGTTCGGCCGGGCACGCCGGTCGCCTACGGCGGCTTCACCAGCAACGTCGACATGAAATCCGGCGCGCCGGCCTTTGGCACGCCGGAGTACGTCAAGGCCGCCTTCGCCTCGGGCCAGCTCGCCCGTCGCTACCGGCTGCCGTTCCGCTCCTCGAACGTGAACGCCTCCAACGCGCCGGACGCCCAGGCCGCCTATGAATCCCAGATGGCCCTGTGGGGTGCGATCATGGGCGGCTGCAACCTGCTCATGCACGGGGCCGGCTGGCTGGAAGGCGGGCTGACCGCGTCGTTCGAGAAGTTCATCATCGATGTCGAGATGCTGCAGATGTTCGCCGCTCTGATGCAGACCGAGAGCTTCGACGACGACGCGCTGGCGCTCTCGGCGGTGCGCGAGATCGAGCCGGGCGGACACTATTTCGGCACCCGCCACACCCTCGCCCGCTACGAAACCGCTTTCTACGCGCCCCTGCTGTCCGACTGGCGCAACTTCGAGACCTGGCAGGAAAGCGGCGCGCTGGACGCAACCCGGCGGGCCAACCGGATCTACAAGCAGACCCTGGCCGATTTCGAGCCGCCGGCACTGGACGCGAGCATTCTTGGCGAGATCGACGACCTCATCGCGCGCCGCGAGAGCGAAGGCGGCGCCGACCTGGAGCGCTGATCGCCGCGAGCTAGACCTTGACCCGTTCGGCCTTGGGGTCGTAGAGCGGCCGCAGGCTGGCCTGCGCCGGGAAGCGCTCGCAGGCGACCTCGATCTCGTACGTGCCGCCGGTGACGAAATCGGCGTCGACGCCGTCTGGGTGGCTGACGTAGCCGAGGCCGATGGCGCGGCCCAGGAAGTGGCCGTAGTTTCCGGACGAGAGGTAGCCGACGATCTCGCCGTCGCGGTAGATCGGCTCGTTGTGGTAGAGCAACGGCTCCGGATCCTCCAGGGCGAACTGCACCAGGCGCTTCTTGACGCCGGCCTGCTTCTGGCGCAAGAGCGCGTCGCGGCCGATGAAGCCCCGGTTCTTGTCGAGGCGGCAGGCGAAGGAGAGACCGGCCTCGAGCGGGGTGTCCTCGTCGGTGATGTCGTGGCCCCAGTGGCGGAAGGCCTTCTCGATGCGGCAGGAATCGAGCACGTGCATGCCGGCCAGCTTGAGCCCGTGGCCCTCGCCTTCGGCCATGACCGCCGCGAAGACGCTGGCGGCGAACTCGCTCGGCACATAGATCTCCCAGCCCAGCTCGCCGACGTAGGTGACACGCAGCGCCCGCACCCGCGCCATGCCCAGGTCGAGCTCCTGCGCGGTGCCGAAGGGAAAGGCCTCGCTCGACAGGTCGGCGCCGGTCAGCTTGGCGAGCAGCCGGCGACTGTTCGGTCCCATCAGGCCGATCACCGCGCTGCCCGAGGTGACGTCGGTTGCGATGCAGCGGGCGTCGTCCGGGATATGGCGCTTGAGCCAGCCGAAGTCGCGGCCGGCGACCGCGGCGCCGGTCACCACCTGGTAGGCGTCCTCGGCCAGGCGGGTCACCGTCAGGTCGGCCTCGATGCCGCCGCGCTCGTTGAGCCACTGAGTGTAGACGATCTTGCCGTTCGGCACGGCCACGTCGTTGGCGCAGATTTGCTGCAGCACGGCTTCGGAATCGCGGCCCTGGACCAGGAACTTGCCGAACGACGACTGGTCGAACAGCGCCACCCCCTGGCGCACCGCCATGTGCTCTTCGGCGGAATAGGGAAACCAGTTCTGGCGCTTGTAGCTGTAGCGGTACTCGGGCTCGACACCCTCGGGCGCGAACCAGTTGGGCCGTTCCCAGCCCGCGACCTCGCCGAAACAGGCGCCCCGCGCGGCCAGCTCTTCGTGCAGTGGCGAGCGCCGGACGCCGCGCGCCGTCTCGTATTGGCGATAGGGCCAGTGCGGCGCGTAGAGCAGGCCGAGCGCCTCCTTGGCCCGCTGAAACAGGTAGGTGCGGTTGCCCTGGAAGGGCGCCATGCGGCGGATGTCGACATCCCAAAGGTCGATCGGCGGATGGCCTTCGGCGATCCACTCGGCCAGCACCTTGCCGGCACCGCCGGCGGACTGGATGCCGATCGAATTGAAGCCGGCGGCGACGTAGAAGTTCCGCAATTCCGGCGCCTCGCCCAACATGTAGCGGTCGTCGGGCGTGAAGCTCTCGGGCCCGCAGAAGAACTTGCGGATGCCGACGTCCTGCAGCGCCGGCACCCGCTTCATGGCGGCCTCCAGCACCGGCATGAAGTGGTCGAAGTCCTCCGGCAGCTCGTCGAAGCAGAAGTCCTCGGGAATGCCGTCCATGCCCCAGGGCTTGGCCTCGGGCTCGAAGGCGCCGAGCAGCAGCTTGCCGGCGTCCTCCTTGTAGTAGGCATAGCCATCCTGGTCGCGCAGCACCGGCAGGTTTGCCGGCACGCCGGCCATCTGCTCGGTCAGGACGTAGAAATGCTCGCAGGCGTGCAGCGGCACGTTGACCCCGGCCATGCGGCCGATCTCGCGGCCCCACATGCCGCCGCAGTTGACCACGAACTCGGCCTTGATGTCGCCCCAGCCGGTCGCCACGCCGGTCACCCGGCCGTCGCTCTGGTGGACCGCCGTGACCTTGGTGTCCTCGAAGATCTGCGCGCCGCCGCTGCGCGCGCCCTTGGCCAACGCCATGGCGGTGTCGATCGGGTTGGTCTGGCCGTCCTTGGGCAGCACCACGCCGCCGACGATGTCGTCGACGTTGATCAACGGCCAGAGCTTCTTGATCTCGGCCGGGCCGACCACCTCGACCTCGAGGCCGAAGGTCTTGGCCATGGAGGCGCCGCGCTTCCACTCCTCGAAGCGCTCGTCGTTGGTCGCGACCGAGATGCTGCCGTTCTGCTTGAAGCCGGTCGCCTGCCCGGTCTCCCGCTCCAGGGTGGTGTAGAGGTCGGCGGTGTACTGCGCCAGGCGAGTCATGTTGAGCGTGGCGCGCAGCTGCCCGACCAGGCCGGCGGCATGCCAAGTCGTGCCGCAGGTGAGTTGCTTGCGCTCGAGCAGGACGACGTCGCGCCAGCCCAGCTTGGTCAGGTGATAGGCCAGCGAACAGCCGATGATGCCACCGCCGACAATGACGACGCGCGTTTCCCCTGGCAGTGAATTCGACACGGCTTGCCCTCCCGTCCCTGGCCTCGATATCCCTCTTGCGATCAATCGCATGTACAGGAAAGTGCAGGTCCCGGACAAGCGATTTACGCTGGCGCCCGGGCGACCCGCTAGCTCTGCAGTGTGTCGAACGGGCTGCCGCCGAACAGAGTGTCGTGCAGGGCCAGCCAGCTGGCCTCGTCCGGCGCCAGCAACAGGGCCGGCGCGCCGCGACGCGCCGGTCGGTAGGGCATGCCGTCGAGGGTGCGGCCAATGCCGCCCGCCTCGCCGTGAATCAGCACGCCCGGCGCGTGGTCCCACGGCATCAGCTTGGTGAAGAGCGAAAAGTGGTTCTGCCCGCCGGCCAACAGGATGTACTGCTGCCCGGCGCAGCGCAGCGACTTGACGGTGTTCAATCGGCCGCGCCGGGAAGCGACATGGCGGGCCAGTTCCGGCGTGGCGAACTGGCCGCTGTGGAGCGTTCCTTCGAGGCGCTCCACGGACCCGCCGGCCGCGGCGCGCAGTCGCTTGCCGTCCAGCCAGGCGCCTTCACCGGCCTGGGCGACCGCAGTTCGCGCGCCGATCGGATCGTGGATCCAGGCGGCCAGGGTCCGGCCTTCGCGCACCAGGGCGACCATGACCGCGAAGACCGGCTTGCCGGCCGCGAAATTACCGGTGCCGTCGATCGGATCGATCAGCCAGACCTGATCACGGCCGGCCAGGGCTTCCATCACGGCGGACTCCCTGGCGACCGCCTCCTCGCCGACCAGCAGCGAGCCGGGCAGCAGCTCGAGCAGCCGACGGCCGATCTGCCGCTCCGCCACCTCGTCGGCCACGGTCACCAACTCGCCGGACTCCTTGCGCTGGATCTCGTGACTCTCCAGCCGGCGGAACCGCGGCAGGATTTCCTCCTGGGCGGTTTCGGCGAGAATTAGGCTGACGGCTTCCGGATCGGGCAGCATGGCAGCAGCTTTAGACCGGCGGCCCCGAAACGGCAAGGGCCGCGGTCGAAGCCGCGGCCCTGCCGGTTCGGAACGGAGGGATGACCGGCGTTCAGAAATCCATGCCGCCCATGCCGCCCATATCGCCCATACCGCCGCCGTGGCCGTGAGAGTCCTTCTTCTCGGGCTTCTCGGCGACCATGGCCTCGGTGGTGATCAGCAGGCCGGCCACGGAAGCCGCGTCCTGCAGAGCCGTGCGCACCACCTTGGTCGGGTCGATGATGCCGGCCTTGACCATGTCGACGTAGGCGCCGGTTTGGGCGTCGAAGCCGAAGTTGGTGTCCGACTGCTCGAGCAGTTTGCCGACGATGATCGAGCCGTCGGTGCCGGCGTTCTCGGCGATCTGCCGGACCGGCCCGCGCAGCGCCCGCCGAACGATATCGATGCCGACTCTCTGGTCGTCGTTGGCCGGCTTCAGCTTGTCGAGCACCTTGGCGCTATAGAGCAGGGCGACACCGCCGCCGGGCAGGATGCCCTCCTCGACCGCGGCGCGGGTCGCATGCATGGCGTCCTCGACCCGGTCCTTGCGCTCCTTGACCTCGATCTCGGTGGCGCCGCCGACGCGGATCACCGCAACGCCGCCGGCCAGCTTGGCCAGACGCTCCTGCAGCTTCTCCTTGTCGTAGTCCGAGGTCGTCTCCTCGATCTGCGCCCGGATCTGGGTGCAACGGCCCTCGATCTCGCTCTTCTTGCCGGCGCCGTCGATCAGCGTGGTCTCCTCCTTCGAGATGACCACTTTCTTGGCGGTGCCGAGCGTGTCGATGGTTACGTTCTCCAGCTTGATGCCGAGATCCTCGGAGATCATCTGACCGCCGGTCAGGATGGCGATGTCCTCGAGCATGGCCTTGCGCCGGTCACCGAAGCCCGGGGCCTTGACCGCCGCGACCTTGAGGCCGCCGCGCAGCTTGTTGACCACCAGGGTGGCCAGGGCCTCGCCCTCGACGTCCTCG
>JBFJPL010000065.1:0-22580 GCA_041617155.1 Kiloniellales bacterium | reverse complement strand
TTGCCCGATGCGCCGGCATCGCGCCGCACGGCTTTCCTACCCTGCCGGCCGGACAATGCCGCGCAGACCGTGGCCAGGAGGAGAAATGCGGGCCTAGGCGGCAGTGCGACCCGTCGTCGCGCCGCCGATTGCAGCCATGTCACCTGAACCGGCCGTTCCGGATCGCCTGATGCGACGCCGGCGAGGAGGCCTGGGCGGAAGAGGGCGAACCGAACCACCGCACCGCGACCGCGCCACCCTGGTCTGGCCGACCGGCACGGGCCTGTTCCGCGACCTCTGCCCGCTCTCGGACCGGACCCTGCGCTTCGAGTTCTTCGACGAGCGCCCCTGGTTCGTCGAGCTGCTCGACCGCCCGGCCTTCCGCCTGCCGCTGGTCGGCGAGCCGGCCGGCGTCTGGCGCCCCTTCGGCTTCACCCGGCGCTTCCGGGTGAGAAGGGGCTAGGGTCGGTCTGGGGCCCGAGGCGAACCGGGCTTGTCGGCTAAGGCGTGGACACGGTGCGCCGGGTCGCCCATCATCGGACGTCATGCGCTCCCGCACCACCAACCAGCCGAAGCGCAAATCGGCGAAGCCGAGGACGAACAGCACCATGCCGGACAAGGCCGAACCCGAGAAGACGAGAGGCGCATGGTCGCAGATCCTGGACGCGACCGGGTCGCCGCTCAAGCTGTTCGCGCTCATCGTCCTGGTGTGCAACGCCGTGTTCGCCGTCGCCGCCTCCACCATGAACGACCCGAAAGCCTTCGTCTTCGCGCTGCACACCTTCCTGGCCGTCGTCGCGTCCTTCGTTCTGCTCGCGCTCTGGAGCCCGAGATCGTTCTACAATCCGAAAGAGCTGCTGGAGATCAGGAAGCTCGAACGGGAACTCGGCGAAAGCGAATCGATCTTTCCGGAAAACCGGCCGCTCGTGCCGACCATCGTGCTGACCGCCGGGGTCATCTTGTACGGCCTGCTCTACCTCTTCTGGAACCGCTAGAACGGCGCGCGGCAATCCCCCGGCGCGCCGCGCCGGCTCCGGTTCGAGTTCTTCGACGACCGGCCCTGGTTCGTCGAGCTGCTCGACCGCCCGGCCTTCCGCCTGCCGCTGGTCGGCGAGCCGGCCGGCGTCTGGCGCCCCTTCGGCTTCACCCGCCGCTTCCGGGTGAGAAGGGGGTAGCCGCGGAAATCAATCGTGCCTGATCCGTCTGATTCGCTTCACTTAATTTCGCGTCAACCACCACATGCTAGCGTGATTCCTCTTCGGTTTTTCCTGTTAGGCGTTTCATGTGGCAGCAGTTTGGAGAGGCGCTTCTCGGCAAAAGCCTTGCCCATTTGGATGACGCCTTCGGAAGATTCACCAGTTGCCGAGTCGGGGGGCTTTTCGGCGCCGCCGCCGACGGTTCGATCGCATGGAAGTCTGAGCAACCTCTGCTCATCACGACGGTACCTGAGCAGGCCGTACCCATTATCGTCTATGCCCCGACTTCAGGTCCCGACGCCGCCCAGCTGAGTGTGCTCGCCATGACAGCGCAAGGCTGCGGCGCTATTCGCGATAAGGTCAAGGTTCCTATCTTCGAAGACTACCGCCTGGTGCATGATTTCGACCCCGATACCTACGATCCGGCGAGCTGCGAACTTCCGAAAGAGATGGTCTTCCTAAGCGCTGACGCGCTGCTCTCGGAAGTGCGCTTCACCAAACTCGAGATCTGCAACAACGACTGGATCCGCCAACGGATCATGGCCGACGGCGACGCCTGCCTTTGGGCCGACACCGGGCTCGATCACATGGCCTGGCAAATTTTCTTCAAGGAGGGGCGGATCGTCGACTGCCTGAACAGCGTTGCTTGAATTTCTCAAAAGGGTGATTTGGGGACCGAAGATCGTGGTCGATGACGCCGTCTTCGGACGCCTCGAAGCGCGCAGCAAGGGCGGGCGGCTCGATCTCGGCGAGATCGATGACCCGGTCTTCGGCCTGGTCGTCGCCTCGGCCCGGCCCGGTCGGCCGGCGACCGCCGAGAAAAAGACCGTGTTCGAGGCCTACTGCCACGAACTCCCGCTGAAGTACGGCCGCTTGAATCAATTCCGCTACGTCAGGATCATCGGCGTCACCGCGGGCCCGACCGATGCGCAGCGTCAAGCCTATCTGAAGCTCGCGGAGAATTTCGCCGACGTCGAACAGGCGATCAAGCGCGAGGCCTATCTGTTCTATTTCCGAAACGCCATCATGCCGCGCCTCGATCTGCAGGCGCCTGTCGAGCGCTACGAAGACATTGTCGCGCTCGGGCTGCATGACAGAGATGTAGACTACATGGATGTCGTGCCGAGCTACATCGACGCGGACTCCTACATCGGATCGATGAAATACAGACGGTTGGAAATCGACGCCGACAACAAGATCGGCCTGTTCATGGAGACGGTCAACCACACGCACTGGTGGGCCGACATCGAAGACGGCCGGCTGGTCCATATGAAACCCGTGGCTTGATCGATGGCCGAGGAGAAATCGCGATACGGTTTTGCGACCACGCCCGAAAGCCGGTCGTTCTGCGGTCGGATCGAACAGGCCTTGATGCGCTTTTGCGGAAAGACGCAGGACGAGGCGGTTTCGCTGATCGCTGCCTATTGGCAGCATCGAGACCGGATCGACGACGATCCGCTGCTGTTCTCCGAGCCGCCCTACTTCTACGCCATGTGCATGGCCCACCATCCGACACTGGGTGACGGCCAAGTCAACTGGCATGAAGACCCCGAACTTTGGCCGCCGCCGGAAGGCTGGGAATTCAAATGATGCCGTGCCGGGGACTTGACAGATCGCCCGGGCTTGAGCCGTCGTTCTACGGCTCACGGCCGCAAGGCGGCGTTCGGGGGCGTGGGCAGCGGGCGTAAGATGGCCGGGACACCATGACACCGGATCAGTTTCTGGAGTTTCTGATCGAGAAGGGTGCGGCCTGGGTGCGCGCTCAGCGCGAGCTGCACCGGCCCGAGGCATCGCCGCTTCGTGGCGCACCCTCGTTGGGACCGCTTTTCGGCGCGTTCTTCGACCACGACCTGCTGGCTGAAGCCCGGTTCAAGACCGTCCCTCGGATAGAGAACCCCGATTTCTACAGAGAGTTGGAGGGCAGGGGGCAACCGGCACCGCCGGATTTCTCCAACATGGTTGCCATCACCTTGGCGGACACCGTCCTCCTGTCCCGCACCGTGGAGCAAGGCGGTGAACCGATAGACGGCCTGGTCTTCCACGAGCTGGTCCACGTGGTGCAGTACAAACTGCTCGGCATCGAGGGGTTCGTGCGGCGCTATGTGACCGGCTGGACCGAAAACGGCTACGACTACAAGTCCATCCCGCTGGAGCAGGACGCCTACCGGCTCCAGGCCCGCTATGAAGAGGACCCGGGGCAAGGTTTCCCCGTACGCGCGGAAATTGCGCGGAGCCTCGGCTTGCTGGGTTGAGGGAAAAGGTGCAGGGGCGAGAAAGGGGGCTGTTCCCTTTTCGCGCTTGCGGCCCTTCCGTCATTGCCGGACTTGATCCGGCAATCCAGGAAAGCGCTGGCCGCGGCACCAAGTGGTGGATCACCGGGTCGAGCCCGGTGATGACAAATAGAGGTGACATTTGTCTCCCGCCCGCCGAACCCCGTGCCCGAACCACCCTCCAGGCATCGGAGGCCGCCATGCGCCTGCTGTTCTGCGGTGATCCGGTCGGCCGCAGCGGGCGACAGGCGCTCAGCGATGCCGCCACGCCTGCCCAAGCGGCAGCCAGCTAGTTCGCTTCGGTCCATCCCATTTCTTCGCTTAGCTCCGAAAAGCAATTCGGGCAGACCCACTCATATCCGGCGCCGTGTTTGTAATCCTCGCCGGTCGCGTAGCCTTCGTGCAGGATTCCCGGACCGTCGAATTCCGCGAACTTGGCCCAGCAAGCGGCGCAATGATCGTGGTCCCAGCTCTCGCTCCGTCGGGTATACCTCTGCCGGCGCAGCGCGAGACCCCGCAAATGCTTCACGTTATCGACGCGCCAATCGGCCATGAAAATCCTGCCGCTTTTCAATTGCCGAGAAGGCATACCATAGGGCCGCCGCCTCCGTGGTGATCAAGCTTGTTTTCAGCAAATCGGGATTAACTCCACCGCGCCTGGCCGGAAACCCTGGAATCTTTTCGAAAATGATCTAAGACGAAGGCTTGCGCGGCGGCCCCTTCCATCATGGCCGGACCCCGCATCGCACCCTGCTGCGCAGTCCGGGAATCTAGGCAAGCGCCTGCCGCCGCACCATGTGCTGAATCATCGGGTCGCGCTCAGTGTCGACAAAATAGAGGTGACATTTGCCCCCCGCCCGCCAAACCACCGTCCCGAACCACCCCCCGCCGACCGGAGGCCGCCATGCGCCTGCTGTTCTGCGGTGATCTGGTGGGCCGCAGCGGGCGGCAGGCGCTCTATGACCACCTGCCGGGGCTGCGTCAGCGCCTCAAGACCGACTTCGTGATCGTCAACGGCGAGAACGCGGCCGGCGGCTTCGGCATCACCAAGAAGATCTGCGACGAGGTGTTCGAGGCCGGGGCCGACGTGATCACCGGCGGCAACCACTCCTGGGACCAGCGCGAGGCGCTCGGCTTCATCGACGGCGAGCCGCGCCTGCTCAGGCCGGCGAACTATCCGGCCGGGACGCCGGGGCGCGGGGCTGGCGTCTTTCCCGCGGCCGGCGGGCGCAAGGTGCTGGTGCTCAACGTCATGGGCCGGCTCTTCATGGACCCGCTCGACGACCCCTTCGCCTGCGTCGAGGCGGCGCTTACCCGCCAGCGCCTGGGCGCCACGGTGGCGGCGATCGTGCTCGACTTCCACGCCGAGGCGACCAGCGAGAAGATGGCCATGGGCCACTTCGTCGACGGCCGCGCGAGCCTCTGCGTCGGCTCGCACACCCACGTGCCGACCGCCGACCACATGATCCTTGCGGGCGGCACCGCCTACCAGACCGACGCCGGCATGTGCGGCGACTACGACTCGGTGATCGGCATGGACAAGGCCGTGCCGCTCGCCCGCTTCACCCGCAAGCTGCCGACCGAGCGGCTCTCCGCGGCGAGCGGCGAGGGCACGCTCTCGGGCCTGTTCGTCGAGACCGACGACCAGACGGGCCTCGCCCGGCGCATCGCGCCGGTCAGGCTGGGCGGGCGATTGGAAGAGACTCGACCGCCCGGCGTCTGAGGGCTTAAGGGAAGAGACTCACTTGAGGGTCAAGAACCTCCTGACCTCCTCGTAGAGCAAGCCGGTCTGGCGGGTGATCTTGTTGGCCTTGCGGCGCAGTGTCTCGGCGGCGCTTAGGCGGGCGGTGCGCTGCTCGGCCGCCTCGAGCAGGTCCTCCAGCGCCGGCAGGGTGTTCTGGCCGGTGAAGTTCTGCACCAGCTGGGCGGCGCGCGCGATCTCGGCGCCGCTCTGGGCACCGCCCGAGGGCAGCGCCGGGGCGCTGGTCAGGACCAGGAAGTCGCGCGGTTGGGCCATGGGTCGCAAGTCCTCCAAGGCGGTCGAGCCGGGCGGTGAGTCTGGCAAAACTGCTTTAAGGCCGGGTAAACGCCGGGCGGCCGCGTGCGCGAAGGCTTCAAAGCGCCGCGCAAAGCTGCTAGAGGGCGCCCAAATGTCGCCATAAAGCTGCTCTATAGGGGCAAAGGATCGCTGCGCCTTGCCCCGATATATGGTAGTGTGCTCTCTCGACATCCACAGCATCTAGAGTCGAAACGGACGGTCATGGCGGGCCATTCCCAGTTCAAGAACATCATGTACCGCAAGGGCGCGCAGGACCAAAAGCGGGCCAAGCTGTTCGCCAAGCTGATCCGCGAGGTCGTGGTCGCCGCCCGCTCGGGCCTGCCCGAGCCGGACAAGAACCCGCGCCTGCGCGCCGCGATCTCGGCGGCGCGCGCCGCCAACATGCCGAAGGACAACATCGACCGGGCGATCAAGCGCGTGGCCGGCGGCGACGACGAGGCCAACTACGAGGAGATGCGCTACGAGGGCTACGGCCCGGGCGGTGCTGCGATCATCGTCGAGGCGCTGACCGACAACCGCAACCGCACCGCCTCGGAGGTGCGCGCCGCGTTCAGCAAGCACGGCGGTTCGCTCGGCGAGACCAACAGCGTTTCCTTCCTGTTCGACCGGGTCGGCATGGTCAGCTTCGATGCCGAGGCGGCGGCCGATGACGAGATCTTCGACGCCGCCGTCGAAGCCGGCGCCGAAAACGTCGAATCAAGCGCCGCGGGTCACGAGGTGATCTGCGCGCCGGACGACTTTTCCGCGGTGCGCGACGCCCTGGCCGAGCGCTTTGGCGATCCGCGGGAGGCAGGCCTGACCTGGAGACCGCAAACCACCGTCACCGTCGACGAAAGCGTCGCCGGGGACCTGCTCAAGTTGCTCGACACCCTGGACGACAACGACGATGTGCAGCAGGTCGCCGCGAACTTTGAGATCGCCGATGATGTCCTGGAGCGACTGACGGCGTGATCGACCATTGGGAGCGGACGGCGGAGTATCGATGCGCGTCATAGGATTTGACCCCGGCTTGCGGCGCACCGGGTGGGGCGTGATCGAGGCCGAGGGAACGCGCTTGCGGCACGTGGCGAACGGCGTCGTGCAGTCGGATGACAAGCTCGATCTGGCCCGGCGCCTGTTGCAACTCGACGAAGGTCTTGCCGAGGTGCTGCGGCTGCATCGGCCGAGCGAGGCGGCGGTCGAATCGAGCCTGGTCAACAAAAACGCCGCCTCGACCCTGAAGCTCGGCGTGGCGCGCGGGGTGGTTCTGCTGACGCCGGCCAGGCACGGCCTGCCGGTCGCCGAATACCTGCCCATGATTGTCAAGAAGGCGGTGGTGGGTACCGGCCACGCCACCAAGGAGCAAGTTCAGAACATGGTCGGCCATCTGCTGCCCGGCTGCGCGATCACCAATCCGGACGCCGCCGACGCCTTGGCCGTAGCCATCTGCCACAGCCACCACGCCGCGACCAGCCGACGCTGGGCCGAGGCAGAGGCAAGCCCGCAGCGCGCCCTGCAGGGAGGACGAAGATGATCGGCAAGCTGACCGGCCTGGTCGATTCGAGTGGCGACGATTGGGCGCTGGTCGACGTTTCCGGTGTCGGCTATCAGGTCTTTTCGTCGCGCCGAACCCTGGGCCGCCTGCCGGCACGCGGTGATCCGGTCAGCCTGTTGATCGAGACCCACGTGCGCGAAGACCACATCCACCTCTATGGTTTCATCGATCAGTCGGAGCGTGACTGGTTCCGCCTACTCGGCACGGTGCAGGGCGTTGGCGCCAAGATGGCGCTGGCAATCCTATCGGCCCTGTCGCCCGAGGAACTGATCCAGGCGATCGCCGCCCAGGACAAGACCCTGTTGACCCGGGCCAGCGGCGTGGGCCCCAAGCTGGCCGGCCGGATCGCCGCCGAGCTGAAGGACAAGGTCGGCAACCTGGTGCTTGGACCCGCCGCTGTCGTTCGCAGCCCGAACGGCATGGCCACGGGGGCTGCGAGCATGGCCGAGGACGCGGTATCGGCGCTGGTCAATCTCGGCTATGGCCGTTCGGAGGCCTTCGGTGCCGTGGCACAGGCGAGCCAGCGACTCGGTGCGGAGGCCTCCCTTGAGGCCCTACTCAAGGCCGGTCTCCAGGAGCTTTCGCTATGACGGAATCCAGGGTCGTGACGGCCGATTTCGGACAGGAAGACTCGCTCGAGGTGTCGTTGCGTCCGGCCCGCCTCGACGACTTCATCGGCCAGCGGCAGCTCTGCGAGAACCTTGGCGTTTTTATCGCCGCTGCGCGCGCGCGCGGCGAGGCGTTGGACCACGCGCTGTTCTTCGGCCCGCCGGGCCTGGGCAAGACCACGCTGGCGCAGATCGTCGCGCACGAGCTCGGCGTCGGCTTTCGGGCGACCTCGGGCCCGGTGATCGCCCGCGCCGGAGACCTGGCGGCCGTGCTGACCAATCTGCAGCCGCGCGAAGTCCTGTTCATCGACGAGATTCACCGCCTCAACCCGGCGGTCGAGGAGATCCTCTATCCGGCGATGGAGGATTTCCAGCTCGACCTGATCATCGGCGAGGGGCCGGCGGCCCGATCGGTGAGGATTGACCTGCCGCCCTTCACGCTGGTCGGCGCGACCACGCGTTCCGGCTTGATCACCACGCCCCTGCGCGAGCGTTTCGGCATTCCCCTGCGGCTCAATTTCTATCAAACCGAAGAGCTGCAACTGATCGTCCAGCGGGGCGCGGGGGTGCTCAAGATGGATCTAACCGCGGACGGCGCCCAGGAGATCGCGCGGCGTTCGCGCGGCACGCCCCGTGTTGCCGGACGTCTGCTGCGCCGGGTGCGTGATTTCGCCGCGGTGGCCGGAGCCGGTCAGGTCGACGCCCAAGTTGCCGACGACGCGCTCGAACGCCTCGATGTCGACAAGCGGGGGCTGGATGCCATGGACCGGCGCTATCTCAGCTGTATCGCCGCGAACTACGGTGGCGGCCCGGTCGGCGTTGAAACCCTGGCCGCCGCGCTCTCGGAACAGCGCGACGTGCTCGAAGAAGTGATCGAACCCTACATGATCCAGCAGGGTCTCTTGCAACGGACCCAGCGCGGTCGCATGTTGACCAGTGGCGGCTATGGCTATCTCGGGCTCGAACAGCCACGCGAATTGGCACAGCTGCCGTTGCTGGAGGACGACGACGCGGAGACGGCGCCGTGACCCGAGACTCCGCGATCTCCGGACACATCGACGGCGGTCAGCATGTCTTGCCGGTTCGGGTCTACTACGAGGACACGGATACGGCCGGTATTGTCTACTACGCCAACTATCTGAAGTTTGCCGAGCGTGGCCGGACCGAAATGTTGCGTCTGGTCGGCATCCAACAGGTTGAGTTGGCGCGCCGGCAGGGCTTGGCCTTCGCGGTGCGGGATTGCAATGTCGACTACCGGCGACCAGCCAAGCTGGACGATCTGATCGAGGTGCGTTCTCGGCTGATCGCCTTGCGGGCGGCCTCGGCCGAGGCCGAGCAGCTGATCTATCGCGACGGGACGGCGCTGGTCCGGCTCGATGTGCGAATTGCCTGCGTTGATCGTGACGGCCGTCCGGCCCGCATACCTGCGGCGCTGCGCACGGCCCTGGCAACTTATTTGGAACCTCTGGAGCAAAGTTAACCCATGGAGAACCAATCGGTCGACACTCTTGCCCTGGGCGGGTCGTTCGACGGCAACCTGACGATCTGGGGTTTGTTTTTGGAAGCCGACATCATCGTCAAGGCGGTGATCGTGATTCTGCTGCTGGCGTCTTTCTGGTCTTGGGCGATCATCTTCGAAAAAATCTTGCGCATGCGGCGGCTCGGCGGACTGGCCGACGACTTCGAGGACAGCTTCTGGTCGGGCGGCTCGCTGGATGATCTCTATGACGAACTCGACAACCAGCCACCTGACCCCATGTCGGCGATCTTCGTCTCGGCGATGCGTGAGTGGCGCCGATCGACGGTTGGCCTTGGTGCCAAGGCGGAACGGTTGAAAGCCGGTCTCAAGGAACGGATCGAACGGATCATGGACATCACCCTGGGCCGCGAGATGCAGCGCCTGGAGAAGCAGATGATCTTCCTCGCCTCGGTCGGCTCGTCGGCGCCGTTCATCGGTCTGTTCGGTACGGTCTGGGGCATTATGAACGCCTTTACTTCGATCGCCGCTGCGAAGAACACGACCTTGGCGGTGGTCGCGCCAGGTATTGCCGAAGCCCTTTTCGCCACGGCCCTAGGTCTGGTCGCGGCGATCCCGGCAGTGATCGGCTTCAACAAGCTTTCGACCGACCTGGGGCGCTACTCCGCGCGGCTCGAAGCCTTCTCCGGCGAGTTTACGGCAATCCTCTCGCGCCAGCTCGAGGATCAAACATAGCCATGGCCGGGCAGTTCATGGGCAATCGGCAGGGGCGGCGCCAAGGCGGTCGCTACCGTCCGATCAGCGAAATCAATGTGACGCCTTTCGTCGACGTGATGCTGGTGCTGCTGATCGTGTTCATGGTCACGGCGCCGCTGCTGACGGTCGGGGTGCCGGTCGACCTGCCGAAGGCCAAGGCAAGCGCCCTGTCCCAGCCGGAAGAGCCCCTGGTCATCTCGATCAATTCCGCGGGCGTGGTATTCATTCAAGACACCGAGGTCCCGCTGAAGAACCTGGTTCCGCGGTTGGCTGCGATAACCGACAACAAACCCGATACACGGATCTACCTGCGCGGCGACCAGGCGGTCGACTACGGGCGAATCATGGATGTCATGGCCCGAGTCAACTCGGCCGGATTCTCGCGCTTGGCGCTGATCGCCGAGTCGCCCCGCAAGTCGAAGAAGAAAAAGCAAAACTGACCCATGCGCAAAGCGGTCCTCCTGTCCGGTACGCTGCATCTGACGGTGATCCTGTTGCTTGTCGTCGGGTTGCCGTCCTTCGTGTCGGTGCCGGACGTGGCGCCGCCGATCGCGGTTGAACTGGCCGAGTTGGAGGACCTGGCGCAAAAGCCGATGCCCAAACCCAAGCCCAAGCCGGAGCCCGAGAAGAAACCCGAACCGGCGCCCGAGCCGGAACCCGAACCGGCGCAGCAGGAGGCCAAGCTTCCGCCGCCGACACCGGCACCCGCGCCGGAACCGGAGCCTGAGCCCGAGGAAGCGGCTGTGCCGGAGCCGGTTCCCGAGCCGCCGCAGCCCGAGGCCAAGCCGGAACCCGTTGAAGAAGCCAAACAGTTGCCGCCCGAGCCGCCCCGCAAGCCCGAACTCAAGGTGGCGGAAAAGAAGCCGGAAAAACCGCCGGAGGATCGGCTGACCTCGATTCTGAAGAACGTCGAGAAGCTGAAACAGCAACAGGCGGCCAAGCCGGCGCCGAGCGAAGAGGAGGAGTTCCAGGCGCCGCGGCCCAAGACCAGCCAGTTGGAGATCAATGAGTTGGCGCGCGCGATACAGCAGCAGATGTCGAGTTGCTGGCGGGTCGAGCCCGGTGCGCGGGATGCCGACGAGATGGTGGTGGAGATCCGCGTCATTCTGAATCGGGACGGCTCGGTGCGCGGCCAGCCGCTGATCATCGACCGGAACCGTATGGCCAGCGACCCGTTCTATCGTAGCGCCGCCGAAAACGCGCGGCGCGCCATCCTGAGTTGCCAACCGTTTGAGTTGCCGATCAAGCGCTACGAAGTCTGGCGCGACATGACACTTAAGTTCGATCCGCGCAGCATGTTCGGCGGTTGAAAGCGCAAGCCGTTGTGGCACGCTACGAAGAGGGGGATCTCGGTCGGTCGGAAGGTCTGCCAATCGATCAAGAAGGGAATGAGTAGGATATGAAATCAAACACCGCATTCGCGCTGTTGGCGGTTCTGCTGGGGATGGCTGGCTTCGTGACGCCGGACCGGCCCGCGCGCGCCCAGTTGACCGTCGATATTACCCAGGGCTTCGTCGAACCGCTGCCGGTCGCCATTACCGCCTTTTTCGCGGATACCGCCAACGAGGTGAAAACCGGGAAGGACATTGCCGGCGTCATTTCCGCGGATCTGGAGCGCAGCGGCTTGTTCAAGCCGATCGATGAGGGCGCCTTCATCCAGGACGCGGCCAGCCTGCGCAAGGGACCCCGCTTCGCCGATTGGCGCTTGATCAACGCCCAGGCACTGATTCACGGCAGTGCGGAGATGCAACCCGACGGTCGGTTGCGCGTCGAGTTTCGGCTGTGGGATGTCTTCGCCGAACAGCAGATGACGGGACTGGCCTACTTTACCACCCCATCGAACTGGCGCCGTGTCGCCCACATCATCGCCGATGTGATCTACAAGCGCTTGACCGGCGAGGACGGCTATTTCGACACGCGCATCGTCTATGTCGCGGAAAGCGGTCCGCAGAACCGGCGGGTCAAGCGCCTGGGCATCATGGATCAGGACGGTGAAAACCATCGATTCCTCACCGCCGGCCAGGAATTGGTGCTGACCCCGCGCTTCTCGCCGACCACCCAGGAAATCACCTACCTTTCCTATATCAACGAAACACCGCGGGTCTACCTGTTCAACCTCAACACCGGCCAGCAGGAGGTGCTGGGCGACTTTCCCGGGATGACCTTTGCGCCGCGTTTCTCACCCGACGGCAACAAAGTCATCATGAGCCTGGCCGAGGACGGCAATTCCGATGTTTACACGATGGATCTGCGCACCCGGCGGGTGAGCCGGCTGACCAACCACCCGGCAATCGACACTTCGGCGTCCTATTCGCCGGACGGCCGCCAGATCGTGTTCAACTCCGATCGCGGCGGCACTCAGCAGCTCTATGTCATGGAAGCCGACGGCGGTGACGTGCGCCGCATCAGTTTCAACCAAGGGCGCTATGCCACGCCGGTTTGGTCGCCGCGCGGCGATTTGATCGCGTTTACCCGGATCGCGAACGGCGAATTCTATATCGGTGTCATGCGCCCTGACGGCAGCGGCGAACGGATGCTGACCAAGGGCTTCCTGGTGGAAAGCCCGACCTGGGCGCCGAACGGGCGGGTTCTGTCGTTTTTTCGTCAAACCCCAGCCGACAGCCGTGGCAGGCTTACCAGCAAAATCTACACAATCGACTTAACGGGATTTAACGAACGTGAGGTTATAACGCCGATAGACGCCTCCGATCCGGCTTGGTCCCCCTTGATTCCCTAAGGCTTGGTCGCTATATTCCGCTGGCCTTCGCGGGGCAAGAGGCCATGAAATCGGGGGCTAGTCCAGTATGTCGCGACCGCCTCTTTTGCCGGAGACATTCGTAATCTAACCTAACAACGCCCTGGGGACGCTTTGAGAGGCGACGGCCCCGGGGTCTGTCTTGAGAGGGCATAACATGCGCTTTAAGCTTCTAAGTTTGTTTGCAGCCGCCCTGTTGATGGCTGCTTGTGAGACGACACCTGAGACCTCCGCCAACACCACCGGCGGCGGAAGCGTGGTCGTTCCCCCGCCCACGGAGCCGGGCGATTTGAGCTTGCAGGAAGACATGCTGCTCAAAGTCGGGGACCGGATTTTCTTCGCATTTGATCGCAGTGATTTGAACGGTGAGTCGCAGTCCACCCTCCGCAAGTTGAAGGACTGGATGGAAGACAATGCCAGGGCGACCATCACCATCGAAGGCCACTGTGACGAGCGCGGAACTCGCGAATACAACTTAGCTTTAGGTGAGCGTCGTGCCGATGCCGCGCGGGACTATCTCGTTGCGCTTGGTATCAGCGGGGGGCGCATCACGACCATCAGCTATGGCAAGGAACGGCCGGCCGTGCTCGGTTCCTCCGAGGATGCCTGGGCGCAGAATCGCCGCGACGTTTTTGTCGTTAACTGATCGCTTTTTGAGTTTTCCGCAGGTACGGTCCGCCCGGGCCTCGCGACAAGCGAGTGCGCCGGGCGGTACTGTTTCCGGCTACTGGTCAAAGCCCGCCGGCGATGTACGGTCACGGCATCGTGCCAAGGGCCACTGACGGTGACCTTTGGCACCGAGCGGCAGGTCCGCTGTGTGCGTGCCATATTTCTGCCAAGAAAATCGGTCAATTAAAAGGGCGCTTCTCCGGGAAATTGCCGAATCGGAGTTTGAACCGATGATCCCGCCATATCGCCACCGTGCCGCCACTCGGCGCGACCGTCGTACCGCAGTATCCTTGTGGACGGTAGCTGGTGTGATCGCCATCCTGACCGTCATGGTGCCGAATTCGCGCGCGCAGGACACCAGTATCCAAACCCTGGTCGACCGCGTCGAGCGTTTGCAGCGTGATATCACTACGCTGCAGCGTCAGGTCTATCGCGGCGAAGCTCCATCATCGTCGCAGAGCTCGGCGGCAGCCGGCGGCGAGGTCTCCGATACCCAGGCGGCGCGTATCGAGCTTCGCCTCTCACAGTTCGAAAGCGAGCTGCGAGGACTGACCGGCCAGGTCGAGGAACAGGCCTTCCGGATCAACCAGATGGCCCAGCGGCTCGATCGGCTGGTGGCGGATATCGATCTGCGTTTGCAGCGGCTCGAGCAGCCTGGCGCCGCCGATGGTGCGAAGGCCACGACCGGAGATTCCAAAAAGGCCGGGTCCAAGGCGCTCGGCACCCTGGCCGGCAGCGAACTGGCCGCGGCACCGGCGCTCGGCGAGGGCCTCGGGCCCCTGCCGGAAGGCACTCCGGAGGAACGCTACCGCTATGCCACCGATCTGCTCAGCAAGCAGAACTTCAGTGAAGCGGAGCGGGCCTTGAGCGCCTTCCTCAAGGAGCATCCCAAGGACAAGTTGGCCGGCAACGCCAAATACTGGCTGGGCGAAACCTACTATGTCCGCGGCCGCTATACGGATGCGGCCGTGGCCTTTGCCGAGGGTTACGAGAGCTATCCGGATAGCAGCAAGGCCCCGGACAACCTGCTGAAACTCGGCAAGTCGCTGGCGGCCCTGGATCAGAAATCCGATGCCTGTGGTATTTTTGCCGAGTTGCGCAAGCGCTATTCGAATGCCGCGCCGACCATCCTGCAACAGGCCAAGCGCGAGCAGAAACGCCTGTCCTGTCAGTGAGCGCCGTCCGGCCGCTCGGCGATCTTGAGCTGAAGGGCTTGATGGCGCGGTTCGCGCCGTTCGAGCCGTCGCCGCAAGTCGCGGTCGCGGTGTCCGGCGGTGCGGACAGTATGGCCCTGGCGGTGCTCCTCAAAAGCTGGGCGGCAGAGCTGGGCGGCGAGGCCCTCGCGCTCGTGGTCGATCACGGATTGCGCAGCGGTTCGGCCGCCGAGGCGCGTCGGGTCGGGCAGTGGCTCGAGGCGCGCGGCCTGCGGTACGGCCTTTTGAGTTGGCGCGGCCAGAAACCAAGCAGCAACCGGCAGGCCGCCGCCCGTGCCGCCCGCTACCGGCTGTTGGCCGAATGGTGCCGTGAGCATCGAATCCTGCATCTGGCGACCGCCCATCACCTGGACGATCAGGCAGAGACCTTTCTGCTCAGGCTTGGCCGCGGCAGCGGCCTGGACGGCCTGGCCGCCATGGCGGCGGTGCGGGAGACGCCCGACCTACGGCTTTTGCGGCCTTTTCTCACGGTGCCCAAGGCTCGCCTGGAGGCCACCTTAAGGTCGCAGGGCGTGCCATGGGTCGAGGACCCCAGCAACCGGGATCCCGCCTTCGCCCGCAGCCAGCTGCGCGGCTTGCGACCGGCATTGGCGGCACGAGGCCTGGAACCGGGCAGGCTGGCCGAGACAGCGCGCCACCTGGGACGGGCCCGTGGCGCCCTGGATGGCACCGTGGCGACCTTGTTGGCGAAATGCGTCACGATCGACCCGGCCGGTTTTGCCTGGGTCCTGCCGGAGCCCTTGGCCATGGCCGCCAGGGAAACCGGCCTGCGCGCCTTGTCCCGCGTCCTCCTGGCCGTGGGCGGCGGGACCTATCCGCCTCGTATCGTGCGTCTTTCGCGCCTTTATCAACACATGAGTGAAAAAAATTTCTCCGGTGCAACATTGGCGGGATGTCGCGTTGCGCCGCGCCGCGGCCGACTCTTGATCGCTCGTGAGGTCGCCAGGATGCCGATCGCGAATGTCCGGCCCGGCATGCGATTGCACTGGGACGGCCGATTCGAGGTCGAGATTGCCCGCCACAGCGAAAAAACGCCGGGGCCACTGCGTCTGGGCCCACTGGGCGAGGCCGGTTGGAGTGAAATCTCCAGAACCCCCGGTTTGGTTAAGGCCGAGGTGGTTCCCGCCGCCGCTCGCGCCGCCTTACCGGCCTTGAGGGACTGCGATGGCGTGCTCGCCGTGCCTCATCTGGGCTTTCTCAGGGGCGGCGCCGGCCGGGCGCCTTTCGGAAGGTGCCGCTTTGCTCCGAATCGTGCGTTAACGGACGGGCGTTTTACAGTTGCTTAGTTCGCATTGCGCATTATCTCTATGCTAAGATGATTACCCGGATACTAACCATCCAACAGGCCGCTAGAGGCGGGTGGCTGTGAGAAGGAAGGGATACCGACCGTGAACTTCAGCCGGAATGCGGCACTTTGGATCTTCATCGTGCTGCTTCTTTTCTTGCTGTTTAACCTTTTTCAAGGGACGGCGACGCGTGGGCCCTCCCAGCCGTTGGCGTTCTCCGACTTCATGGCTGAGGTCCAGTCCGGCGAAGTGCGCGAGGTGACTATCCAAGGCCACCAGGTGACGGGCCACTTCACCGACGGTCGGCAGTTCCAAACCTTCGCCCCCGACGACCCGACCTTGGTGCCCACACTGATCAAAAACAATGTGCGGGTTACCGCGGCGCCGGAAGATGATGTCAATCCGCTCTTGCAGCTGCTGCTGTCGTGGTTCCCCATGCTGCTGCTGATCGGCGTGTGGATTTTCTTCATGCGCCAGATGCAATCGGGTGGCGGCAAGGCCATGGGCTTCGGCAAGAGCCGGGCGCGGCTACTGACCGAAAAACTGGGTCGGGTGACCTTCGATGACGTTGCGGGCATCGACGAAGCCAAGGTTGAGCTGGAGGAGATCGTCGAATATTTGCGCGATCCGCAGAAGTTCCAGCGCCTGGGCGGCAAGATTCCCAAAGGCTGTCTGCTGGTCGGCCCGCCGGGCACCGGCAAGACGCTCCTGGCGCGGGCTATCGCCGGCGAGGCGAACGTGCCCTTCTTTACGATTTCCGGTTCCGACTTCGTCGAAATGTTCGTCGGAGTCGGCGCCAGCCGCGTGCGCGACATGTTCGAGCAGGGCAAGAAGAACGCACCCTGCATCATCTTCATCGACGAGATCGACGCGGTCGGGCGCCACCGCGGTGCCGGCCTGGGCGGCGGCAACGACGAACGCGAGCAGACGCTGAACCAGCTCTTGGTCGAGATGGACGGCTTCGAGGCCAACGAGGGTGTGATCCTGATCGCCGCGACCAACCGGCCCGACGTGCTGGATCCGGCGCTGCTGCGCCCCGGCCGCTTCGACCGACAGGTCGTGGTGCCGAACCCGGACATTCTGGGCCGCGAAAAGATCCTCAAGGTGCACATGCGCAAGGTGCCGCTGGCGCCGGATGTCGATGCCCGGGTGATCGCCCGGGGGACACCCGGTTTCTCCGGCGCGGATTTGGCCAACCTGGTCAACGAGGCCGCGTTGCTGGCCGCGCGCACCGGCAAGCGCGTGGTTACCATGATCGACTTCGAGGCCGCCAAGGACAAGGTCCTGATGGGGGCCGAGCGGCGCTCCATGGTGATGACCGAGGACGAGAAGGAACTGACCGCTTATCACGAGGCCGGGCATGCGCTGGTCGGGCTGTTCGTGCCGGGCAACGATCCCTTGCACAAGGTGACCATCATCCCGCGCGGCCGGGCGCTTGGCGTGACCATGAACCTGCCGGAGCGCGACCGCTACGGCTACAAGTTCAAGGAGCTGACCGCGCGCCTTGCCATGATGTTCGGCGGGCGCATCGCCGAGGAGCTGATCTACGGTCCGGAGAACGTGACCACGGGCGCCAGCAGCGACATTCAGAAGGCGACCGCCATGGCCCGCGCCATGGTCACCGAGTGGGGCATGAGCGACAAGCTCGGCCGCCTGCGTTACGTCGACAACCAGGAGGAGATCTTCCTGGGCCATTCGGTGGCGCGCAGCCAAACCATCTCTGGCGAGACCGCCAAGATGATCGATCAGGAGGTCCGCCGTATCATCGAGGAGGCCGAGACCAAGGCGCGCGAGGTCTTGACCGAGCATATGGAAGACCTGCACAAGGTCGCCAAGGGTCTGCTCGAATACGAGACCCTGACCGGTGCCGAGGTACAGGCGCTGCTCAACGACGAGGCGATCGATCGCTCCGACCCGACCGGCACCACCGGCGACAGCGGCCGGCGCTCCTCGGTGCCCTCGAGCGGCAAGCCCACCAAGGGTAAGGGTTCGGGCAAAGAATCTCCGGGCGGATTGGAACCGGAGCCCCAGCCAGGGAGCTGACGCGGCTTCCAAGCGTCCCCTTCGAATAGCAAAGCCCCGCTTTCCGGCGGGGTTTTGTTTATTTATAAGCTGCGGGTCATGAGCACGGATCAAGGCATCGAAAGAAACGCTCTTTACCTACGTCCCCTGGACCTGGTCGCTACGGCCACCGAGCTGCCGGGCAGCGCGGACCTGGCGGGCGGACCGCTTTGCTTCGCTCACTGCGAGGTGATCCGGCGTGGCGGGCCTCAGGTCATCGAGCGCGAGGCCCTGCCGGTCGGGCGCTTGCCAGAATGCCTTGGCCTGGGAGGCCTGGGTGGCCAGTCCGCCAACATGCTATTCCAACGCTTGACCGAGGCGCGGCCGCCCTTCGCCGGGATCGCTATGAACCGACCCTCGATTATGGGCGTGATCAACGTCACGCCGGACAGCTTCTCGGACGGCGGCGACCGCTTCGACGCGGCGCGCGCGATCGAGGACGGCTTGGCCATGCACGAAGCGGGTGCGGCGATGCTCGACGTCGGCGGCGAATCGACCCGGCCGGGCGCCGAGGCCGTGCCGTTGGATGAGGAGCGGCGCCGCGTGGTCCCGGTGGTGCGCGGCCTCGCCGACCAGGGCGCGCCGGTTTCCATCGACAGTCGCCGTGCCCGGGTCATGGCGGCGGCGTTGGACGCCGGCGCGGCCGTGATCAACGACGTGACCGCGTTGGCCGGCGATCCGGAAAGCCTTGAACTCGCCGCGCGCGCCGGCGTGCCGGTGATCCTGATGCACATGCAGGGCGAACCAAAAAGCATGCAGGCCGACCCGAGCTACGACGACGCGGCGCTCGACGTCTACGACTATTTGGCGGCTCGGGTCGCCGCCTGCGAGGCGGCCGGGATCGGACGCGAGCGAATCATGCTCGACCCCGGCATCGGTTTCGGCAAGACGCTGGACCACAATCTTGAGATCCTGGAGCAACTGGCACTCTACCACGGCCTCGGCTGCCCTCTGCTGCTTGGCGTCAGCCGCACGAGCTTCATCGCTCGTCTTGCGGGCGACGTTGCGCCCAAGGCGCGGGTGCCGGGCTCGCTGGCCGCCGCTCTGGCCGGTGTGGCCCGCGGCGTGCAGATGCTGCGCGTGCACGACGTCGCCGAAACCGCCCAGGCGCTGGAGGTCTGGGGAGCGATTGCGGCCACCGATCCTTAGGCCGGGACAGGGCAAGGGGCTTCTGCTAAAAGGTGGCGCTATGAAGGACACAGGATCGCAAACCGGGTCGAAGTCGCCATGACGCGCAAACTTTTCGGAACCGACGGGATCCGGGGCACCGCCAACAGCGAGCCGATCACGGCCGAGACGGCGCTGGCCGTGGCCATGGCGGCCGGTGCTCAGTTTCAGCGCGGTGACCACCGTCATTTGGCGGTGATCGGCAAGGACACGCGGCTTTCAGGCTACATGCTGGAGCCGGCCCTGACCGCCGGCTTCATCTCGGTCGGCATGGACGTGGTGCTGCTCGGGCCGCTGCCAACGCCGGCCGTCGGCACATTGACCCGCTCGCTCCGGGCCGATCTCGGCGTCATGATCTCGGCCTCGCACAACCCCTATGCGGACAACGGCATCAAGCTGTTCGGCCCGGACGGCTACAAGCTGTCGGACGAGGTCGAGCAGGCGATCGAGGCGCGCATGGGCAACGGCGCCGGTGGCGATCTGGCGCCGCCCGCGGAACTGGGCCGGGCCCGGCGGCTGGACGACGCGCTCGGCCGTTATATCGAGTTCGTCAAGAACACCTTTCCGCGCCATCTGCGGCTCGATGGCCTGAAGGTGGTGGTCGACTGCGCCAACGGTGCCGCCTACAAGGTCGCGCCGACGGTGCTCTACGAGCTGGGCGCCGAGGTGGTCCCGATCGCGGTCGCGCCTGACGGTTTTAACATCAACCGCGATTGCGGCGCGACCGCGCCGAAAAACCTGCAGCAGGCGGTGGTGAAACACGGCGCCGACCTGGGTATGGCGCTCGACGGCGACGCCGACCGGATCATACTGGCCGACGAGCAGGGCAAGCTGGTCGACGGCGACCAATTGCTCGCACTGGTCGCCCATTCCTGGCTTCGCTCCGGGCGCCTGACCGGCGGCGGTATCGTCGGCACGGTCATGTCGAACCTCGGGTTGGAGCGCTATCTCGGGGACCTTGGTCTCGGTCTTTTGCGCACGCCGGTGGGCGACCGCTACGTGGTCGAACAGATGCGCGCGCAGGGCTACAACGTCGGCGGTGAGCAGTCCGGCCATATCGTGTTGTCGGACTACAGCACCACCGGCGACGGCCTCATCGCCGCCTTGCAGATGCTGGCCGTTCTGGTCGAGGCGGACCGGCCAGCCAGCGAAATCATGCAAGTCTTCCAGCCGCTGCCGCAACGCCTGCGGAACGTGCGGGTCGGCGACGTGGCACCCTTGGAAAACGCCGACGTTCGTTCGGCGATCAAGCAGGGCGAGACGGCGCTGGGCGCTGGCGGGCGCCTGCTGATCCGCAAGTCGGGGACGGAGCCGGTGATCCGGGTGATGGCCGAGGGTGACGACGAGGCCCTGGTCGTCGAAGTGGTCGACGGCATCGTCGAAACCATCCAGCGGGCTGCCGGTTGAGCGCTCGGGAATGGCTGAGGACGCACCGGTGAAGGGACGGGTTCTGATTATCGCCGGCTCGGATTCCGGTGGCGGCGCCGGCATTCAGGCCGACATCAAAACGGTAACCGCGCTGGGCGGTTATGCAGCCACGGCGGTGACCGCGCTGACCGCGCAGAACACTCGAGGCGTTTTCGGCGTCGTCGGTGTCGAGCCGGCCTTCATCCGCCAGCAGATCGAAGTGGTGCTGGAGGATATCGGCGCCGATGCGATCAAGACCGGCATGCTCCATTCGGCGGCGGTGATCGATGTGGTCACGGACGCTTTGGACACTTTGCAAGGCCGCATACCGGTTGTCGTCGACCCGGTCATGGTGGCGCAAAGCGGCGATTCCCTGCTCGACCCGGCGGCGCTGGACACCCTGACCCGGCGCCTTGTCGGTCATGCCACGCTGCTCACCCCGAATCTGCACGAGGCGGAGAAACTGACCGGGCAGGCGATCGGGAATGTGGCCGACATGAAACGGGCGGCGGCGAAGCTGGTCACGGCCGGCAGCAAGGCGGTTCTGGTCAAGGGCGGCCATCTCGAGGGCGACACCATATCGGACGTGCTCGCCGCTGAGGGCGAGGTAATGGTTTTCGAGAATCCGAAAATCGAAACCCGGCATTTGCACGGCACCGGCTGCACACTGGCCTCGGCAATCGCCACGGGTATGGCCCAGGGCCTGAGTCTGCCCGATGCCTATCGGCGCGCGCGCGCCTACCTGCAGGAGGCGATCCGCCTGGCACCCGGTCTGGGTCGGGGCAGCGGACCGGTCTGCCACGGCCACACCGTAACGCCCTTCTGGGCCTGACGGTCGAACCCGCCGCAAAGCCTGCCGATTTGGCGGTGATTACTCGTCGACGTCGTCGATATCCGCCTGACCGGCCACACGCCGGCGCACATGGGACCAGGAAATACCGACGGCCAGAATGGTCGCCAATACGACCAGGATCACCCAGGTCAGCCCCGTTGGATTCTTCAGGTTCAGCAGCCCGAAGTCGATCAGCACCCAGACCATGGCGCCGAAAAAGGCCGCCGCCAGGGCCAGTCCGATCGGGCCGATCGAACGCCAGGTGGCCCTCAGATAGATCACGTAGACGATGACGATTGCCACCCCGACAAAGGCCTTGAGCGCCATGTAGTCGGAGCCCGGTTCCGTGACCCAGCGGAAATAGGAATAGGCGGTCGGATTGAAGGTTCCCAGCACTAGTACCAAGGCCACGGCCCAGCGGATCAGAAAATCGGACATCTCGAAAGCGGGACGGGCCATGGTTTGCCTCTGACTGTGGACGGGTCGGCATGCTCATACCGTGGCTTGCCGTTCAACGGAAGCGGCAAATTGCCGAGCCGTACCGCCCGATGTCGAGCTGGTGCTGCTGAGCTGTCGCCAGAGGAGTCGACGAGGCAAATGATAATAACTTTAAATTAGTATAATAAACTTATGGTCAACTCTGCGAGTTTTTAAATCTTTACGGGAAATAGTCAGATGCCACCGGATTCCGCCGTGTCAATCGACACATTCTTCGAAGAAAACGGCCTGTTCGAGGCCCTAGTCGCCCGACTGCCGGACGACGCCCGTGGCAGCTTTACCGAGGCCCAGCTCGCGGCGCTCCGGATCGCCGCACAGAAGTGCAAGTGGGGCAATCACGCGGTCGATATTCGGCTCAGCATTCCATTGCTGATCAGACGCTATTACATGGTGCTGATCTGTGGCCAGGAACGCCGTAGCAAGGCGCGCCGGGTCGACGAGCGACGGCGGCGCCCCCTGGCGACCATCGGCAACGCGGTGTTCTTGGCGATTGTTGCGGCCGTAGCTCTCTACGGTGCCTCGTTTCTCGGTACCGTTGCCTACGTATTGCTGTTCTCCAACTGCGTTTAGAGCTCCGGGGCGTTACGGCATCCGGGATTTTGGAGCTCAGACCAGCGGCAGGTGGCTGCGCGGCGGGCCGGCCAAAATTTCGGACAGGATGGCGAGCGCCCTTTCGACCTCGCCACGGCTGCGTGCCGCCTGAAGGCAGACTCGCACCGCATGCGGTACCGACTGGCGGCCGACGGCGAAGACCTCGGCCGGCGCCACGCCGACGCCGCGGGCCCGCGCCTCGGCGGTAAAGACCTCGCGGC
>JBFJPL010000064.1:0-22619 GCA_041617155.1 Kiloniellales bacterium | reverse complement strand
CCGTCGCCGGACGCCTCGCGCGACCTACCCGGGCGGCGGCGCGAAAACCCGCCCGACCGGCCCTAAGGCCGGCCCGCCGCCCCTACTTGGTCTTGCTCCCGGTGGGGTTTGCCGTGCCGCTTCCGTTGCCGGACGCGCGGTGCGCTCTTACCGCACCCTTTCACCCTTGCCGGCCGAGAGGCGAAGCCCTGAGCCGGCGGTTTGCTTTCTGTGGCACTTTCCCTGGGGTCGCCCCCGCCGGGCGTTACCCGGCACCGTGTTTCCGTGGAGCCCGGACTTTCCTCCCCCGCCTGCCGCCGAAGCGGCGCGCGAAGGCGGCCATCCGGCCGTCTGGCCCCTTTTAGCTAGGTGCCGACGCCGCCGCCGTCAAGCGCCGCCACCAGAGCCGCCAAGCGGCCGGCGGTCTCGGGGTCCACGGTGCCGGTAAGTGCCGCCGGCCGGAAGTGGCGCTGGAAGGCCTTCACGACGGCACCGAAGTCCGCTTCCAGGTAGCCTTCGCCGTAGCCATAGCGCGCGAGCTGGGCCTTGATCACGGGCTCGGGCGGAACCTCGGACGGAATGCCGGCGCCCTGCGGCCAGAGCCCGATGCCCGCGGCGGCCAGACCGGCCCAGTCGAACAGCTCGCCTGGATCCTCTTTCCGGAGCGGCGCCACGTCGGAATGGCCCAGCACCCGCGCCGGCGGGATCGGATGGCGCGCCAGAATGTCGCAGCAAAGCTCGATCACCGCTGCCATTTGCGGCTCGGGGAAGGGCCGGTAGCCGAACTCGTGGCCCGGGTTGACGATCTCGATGCCGGTCGAGCGGCCATTGATGTCGTCCGCCCCGGCCCACAGGGCGCGCCCGGCGTGCCAGGCTCGCCGGTCCTCCGGCACCAGGCGCCAGACCCGGCCGTCCTCCTCGACGCAGTAGTGCGCGCTTACCCTGGCCGCCGGGTCGCCCATGCGTTCCAGCGCCGCCTCGGCGCTCGCCATGCCGGTATAATGCAGCAGCAGGATATCGACCGCCTGGCCGTCCGGCCGGGCGTCGTGGTTGGGCGAGGGGCGCTCTTGGATCTCCATGGCTGCCACTATACCCGCTCGACCTCGCCGCCGGCGACCCTGGGCCGGCGCAGCACGATGATGCCGACGCCGGCGACGGTGAGCAGGCCGCCGGTGACCAGGGTGGCGGTCAGCTGCTCGCCCAGGAGGGCGACGCTGGCGGCGACGCCGAACACCGGTACCAGCAGCAGGAAGGGCATGGTCTGGTTGACCTGGTAGAGCCTGAGCAGGCGGTACCAGATGCCGTAGCCCAGGCCGAACACCAGGGCCGACTGATAGAACACCGAAGCCCAGGCGCGCCAGTCGGCGCTGGTGATCGCGGCCCACTGGCCTGCTTCCAGCAGGAGCGAGGCGGCCAGCAGCTGCGGCGTGGCGAAGATCGCGACCCAGGCGTTCAGCACCATGCCGTCGATCTCGCCCAGCAGCTTGATCTGGACGTTGGCGACCGACCAAATGCAGGCTGCGGCCACGACCATCGCGAGGGCGAGGTAGCTGCCCGCCAGGCGCGGCTCGCCGGCGATCAGCGCCACCCCGCCGAAGGCGATCGCCATGCCGAGCGCCCGGCGCCAGCCGAGCCGGTCCTGGAAGACGATCGCGGCCAACAATGCCGCGAAGGGCACCTGGAGCTGGATGGCGATCGCCGCGGTCGCCGCGTCGATGCCGGCCAGCCCGGTGAACATCAGCGAGAAGTGCAGCAGGCCGAGGCTGACCGAGATCAGGAAGATCGGCAGGAAGCGGCCCTTGGGCAGCTTGACGAAAGGCCCCAGCACGAGCGCCACGAAACCGAAGCGCAGCGCCATCATGAGGATCGGCGGCAACTGCTCCAGGCCGATCTTGGCGACCGCGAAGTTGAGCCCCCAGATCGCCATGATGCCGACCATAGCGGCCAGATGCAGGGGGCGGATTTCGAGGGTCAACGCCTGTTCCCCGTCTCGGCGGCGATCAGGCTTTCGCGCCGTTGCTCGAGCTCGAGCCAGCGTGCCTCGGCGGCGGACAGCTTGGCTGCCAGGATTTCGCGCCGCGCGGCCGCGGCCTCGAAAGCCGGCCGGTCGCGGCCGTAGAGTCCCGGGTCGGCGAGGCGTTCCTCGAGCGCTTTGATCTCGCCGGCCAGGCGTTCCATCTCGCCAGGCAGCCGCTCCAGTTCGCGCTGTTCGCGGTAGCCGAGCTTGGCCACGGGGGGGGTGGCGCGTTGCGGCTTCCCGCGCTTGGGCCGTTCGGCCGCGGCTGGCGGCGCTGCCGCCGCGCGGAATTTGGCCAGATAGTCGCTGTAGCCGCCGACCGCCTCGCGGGCCCGGCCGTCGCCCTCCAGGCCGATGACTCCGGTCACCAGGCGGTCCAGGAAATCGCGGTCGTGGCTGACCAGCAGCAAAGTACCCTGATAGTCGTCCAACACGTCGAGCAGCAGGTCCAGGGTCTCCAGGTCCAGGTCGTTGGTCGGCTCGTCGAGCACCAGCAGGTTGCTCGGCCGGGCAAAGAGCCGGGCCAGGAGCAGGCGGTTCTTCTCGCCGCCGGACAGGCTTTTGACCGGCTGGCGCGCCTGCGTCTCCTCGAACAGGAAGTCGCGCAGATAGCTGACCACGTGGCGCTGGCGTTCGCCGACCATGAGCGAGTCGCCGCCGCCGGGCACCAGGGTCCGCCAAAGCGTCGCCTCCGGGTCGAGGCTTTCCCGGCGCTGGTCGAAGTAGAGCGGCGCCAGGTTGGTGCCGAGCTTGAGCGTTCCGCCGTCGGGCGCCAGCGCGCCGGTCAAGAGCTTGACCAGCGTAGTCTTGCCCGCCCCGTTGGGGCCGATGATGCCGATCCGGTCGCGCCGACGGATGCGGGTCGAAAAATCGCGTATCACCACGCGCGGCCGGCCGTCCGATCCGGGGAAGGCCTTGCTCAGGTGCTCGGCCTCGATCACCGATTTGCCGCTGGGCCCGGATGCCGCCGCGGCCAGCTTGACATTACCCGGCGCGCGCAGCCATTCGGCCCGTTGCCGACGCAACTCGCCGAGCCGGGCGAGGCGGCCTTGGTTGCGCTTGCGCCGGGCAGTCACGCCGCGCGCCAGCCAGCGCTGCTCGCGCACGATCTGCCGCTCCAGGCGGTGCCGCGCCTCGGATTCGCGTTTCGCCTCCTGCTCGGCCCAGGCCTCGAAATGGCCATAGCCCTTGTCGAGCCGCAGCACTTGGCCGCGGTCGAGCCAGAAGGTGATCCGCGAGAGCCGAGCCAGAAAGGCGCGATCGTGGCTGACCACCAAGAGTGCGCCGCGAAATCGGCCGAGCGCCTGTTCCAGCCACTCGATGGTCGTGAGATCCAGGTGGTTGGTCGGTTCGTCGAGCAGCAGCACCTCGGGATCACCGACCAGCGCGCGGGCCAGCGCCGCGCGCCGTCCTTCGCCGCCGGACAGGGCGCCGAGGTCGCGTCCGCCCTCCAGGTCGAAGGGCGCCAGCACGGCCTCGACTCGGTGGCCTTGATCGGCCGCGTCCCTGGCCAGGCCGCCGGCGACGTAATCTGCGACGCTTCGGCCCGGCGCCAGTTCGGGGTCCTGCGGCAGGTAGGCGACGCGGGTGCCGGGCTGCAGGAAGCGGCTGCCGCCGTCGAGCGCCTGGTCGCCCGCCAGCGCCTTCATGAGGGTCGATTTGCCGCTGCCGTTGCGCCCGACCAGGCAGGCCTTGTCGCCGGGGCCGAGGCCGATGGACAGGCGGTCGAACAGCGGCCGGCCGCCGAAGCCGAGCGTCGCCTCCCGCAAGGCGACGATGGGGGCCGTTGGCGCCATGATTAAGCCCTTGGGCTCACTCGAGGCCGCGCAGCTCGCGGATCCGGTCGTAGGCGGCGTTGATCGTCGCCAACCGCTCGTTGGCCAGGTCGACGAATTCCTGCGGCATGCCTTGCGCCACCAGCTTGTCCGGGTGGTTCTCGACCACGAGTTTGCGGTAGGCGGTCTTGATCTCGGCGTCGTTGGCGTCACGCCGAACGCCCAGCACGCCGTATGGGTCGGCATCGCCGACCTCCAGATTGGCCGCGCGGATCCGCTCCCAGCTGGCCGGGTCGAGCCCGAAGATGGCGGCGAGCTTGGCCAGGTAGTCGAGCTCTTCCTCGGTCACTCTGCCGTCGGCGCGGGCGATGTGGAACAGGCCGTCGAGCAACTCCTCGAGCACCGCCGGATTGTGCCGGAACATGCGCCCCAGCTGGCGCGCATAGGGCTCGAAGCCGCGCGCGTCCTTGCGCGCCTGATTGAACAGGCGGCCGACGTTTTTCATCTCATCCGGGGGAACCCGGAAAACCTGCTTGAAGGCGCCGATTTCATCCGGCGTAACAACTCCATCAGCCTTGGCCATCTTGGCGCCCAGCACGATCACGCCGATGGTGAAGGCGATGTTCTTGGTCGCATCGTCGGCCTCGCCGGCTTCCTCGCGGGTGCTCTCGCGCATCTTGTCGACCGCGTGGCCGGCCAGGCCGCCCAGCAAGGCGCCCAAGGGGCCGCCGAGCGCCAAGCCCGCCGCACCGCCCAGGATTTTGCCCCAAACGCTCATGGAACCGGATTCCGAATAGATAGATGGATGGCCGTGTCGCAGGGCCTACTGCCCTTCGGTTATTTCATGTTGCCGCCGGGACGGCAAGAGCGGGAGTGGCGGCTCAGGCCGGATCCGGGCCGAGCCGGCCGATGCCGGGCAGCTTGAGCGCCGGATCGAGCGGGTCGATGCCCAGGGTCAGGCCGAGAAGGTTGATCTCCAGGCCCTCCTCGCGGCCGATCAGCACGCCCAGGAGCCCGAAGGCGGAAATCTGGTAGCCGGTGCCGCTCGGGCTGGCCGCGGCGAAAGTGGTGTCGCCCAGGTAGTCCTTGCCGACGGCGGTCGGCGGCAGATCGAGCCGCAGTTCCGGCACTGCCCGGCCGATGTGGGCGGTAAAGGTGTTCGAGTTGGGGCCGGGCCAGGTGCGGTAGGTATCCTTGTGGGGGTAGGTTTCGGCCGCGTCGGCGATCTTGTCGATCAGAGCTTCGGCTGCTTCGCCACGTCGTTCGAGGTAGATCGTCGGCTTGGCGCCGTACCATTCGCGGTCCGGATGCCGGTCGCGTCGCACGACCACCGGGCTCTGGCCGTGCCAATGGCGCCAGCCGATCACTTCGTAGACCGTGTAGGCGGTGTCGTTCTTGCGTTTGGCGGCGACCCAGGTATGCACGGCGAAGGCCCCGCGCCAGCGGAAAGCGCGCGCGCCGTAGACCTGCACGACCGCCTCGCGCACCCGCTCAGGATCGGGCGCGATACCGGCGCTGTCGCGGCTCGCGGTGCGCCAGTCGCCGTCCAGCTTCGCCATGCCGGTGGCCGCCGCGATCACCGGGCCGGCAAGCAGCGCCACAGGCAGCAGAACAATGATCTTCGTAAAGGTCGTCATGAACGAAAGTCTATCACCCTGTGGACTACGCCAGGTAAACAAGTCCTAGTGTTGGCGAGGCCTTCATGTAAGTCCTTTGCCCGCCGAGACAAGCGGCGGTCCGAGATCGCCTTTCAGGGTAACGGGCGGACGCGCCGGAGGCTGGGCGCTCCGGGCACTAGTCAAGGCAGCATTTCTTGAACTTCTTGCCGCTGCCGCAGGGGCAGGGGTCGTTGCGGCCGACATGGCGGAACTCGTTGACGTAGGTTTCGCCGCGAAGAAAGTATGGATCGCCCGACAAGGCATTCGAGTTCGCCGCTTCCCGAGGCAAGTCCGGATCTGCATCCTCCGGGCCCCAGACCCAGGACTCGAACTCGGCGACCGTGTCGTCGAAGTAGTCAAGCTCCGTCCAGGTCGAGCCGAGGCCCTCGCCCGAACCGGTGACGGTCGCCCGGAGGTCGGCCTCGAAGTCCCGGAACGACATGAATCCCGGATGGATTTTGCCCGACGCGAAGGCTTTGCGGACCAGCTCCTTGAACTCGCTGAGTCCGAGTAGGGATATCGCGCTCTGCCAACCGACCCAGACTTGGTTGTCGTGCTGGGGTTGCAAGTCGGCATAGCTCTGAAGCAGGTATTTCTTGAACGCCTTGAGGTCGGCCCTACCCTCCTTGACCAGGAAGGCCATGGCCTCGAACAGGCCCAAGCGGATGAATTCATCGGCGGCCTCGTTCTCGATCACGCTCTGGATCGGCCCAGGATCGCCGTCGAACAGACTGATCGCGACCTTGGGAAGCGTCTCCGTCGTGGCCTCGCCGAGGATACGCTCGACCCGCTCGGGTTCTAGCGAAACCAGCCGCATGACAAGCGGGTAAGCCCGACTCTCGCGGAATTGCGCCAACAGGTGGACGATGAACATGAGCGCCGGTTCGGCGTTTCTGTTGGAGTCGGGGTATTGTAGATAGCTTTCAATTGCCTCCAGGAACACCGGGGTAACGGCGTGCCGATGGGCGGCGGCCCATTCCAGCGCGTCGCGGGGCAGGCTGTCGGCTGCCGCGAGATCCGCGAGGATTCGGTCTATCTCCGTGTCATGGGCCGGGCTTTGGTCGATGCTGGTTTGCATGGTGACAACACCCCGCAGATCGGGCGATGTGGATTCGGACTTCAGCATTTTTGACGACTCGGGGGCCGGCGCATAGGCCTCAACCAGCATGCGCCAGAGACCAGCCACCGGCAACAGCAATCTCTCATGGGCAAATTTATGTTGACAAATTACCGATAAAATATCAATAAAACATTCCTAAGCCCCGTTACTGGAAGGTTGAGATATGGCTATCGGGCAGACGGCGGCCGGCCAGTGCGGCTGGCAGTTCTGGGTCGATCGTGGCGGGACCTTTACCGACGTGGTCGCGCGACGCCCGGACGGGGCGCTGGTCACGCACAAACTGCTGTCCGAGAACCCGGAACGCTATTCCGACGCGGCGCTGCAGGGTATCCGCGAACTGTTGGACCTGGGCTCCGACGACGCCATCCCCGCCGAAGCGGTGGAGGCGGTCAAGATGGGCACGACCGTGGCGACCAACGCCTTGCTGGAGCGCAAGGGCGAACCGACGGTCCTGGCCATCACCAAGGGCTTCAGCGACGCGCTCAGGATCGCCTACCAGAACCGGCCGAAGCTGTTCGAACGCAGGATCCAGCTGCCGGAACTGCTGTATCGGACCGTGGTCGAGGTGGACGAGCGGATCGGCGCCCACGGCGAGGTGGTCGAGCCGCTCGACCTGGAAAGCGCGCGGCGTGGCTTGGCGGCCGCGTTCGCGGCCGGCATCCGGTCGCTTGCCATCGTCTTCATGCACGGCTACCGCTATCCGGCTCACGAACGGAAGGTGGCCGAACTGGCACGCGAAATGGGGTTTACCCAGATTTCGTTGAGCCACGAGGTGAGCCCGCTGATGAAGCTGGTGTCACGCGGCGATACCACGGTGGTCGATGCCTACCTTTCGCCGATACTGCGGCGCTACGTCGAGCGGGTGGCGGGCGAGCTTGGCGATACCCGGCTGATGTTCATGCAGTCGAACGGCGGCCTGACCGATGCCCGCCTGTTTCAGGGCAAGGATTCGATTCTGTCCGGTCCGGCCGGCGGCATCGTCGGCGCCGTACGTACGTCCGCGATGGCCGGTTTCGAGAAGATCATCACCTTTGACATGGGCGGCACATCGACCGACGTGGCTCACTACGACGGAACCTACGAGCGCGCCTTCGAGACACAGGTCGCGGGCGTACGTATGCGCGCGCCGATGATGCGCATCCACACCGTGGCCGCCGGCGGCGGCTCGATCCTGCAGTTCGACGGCGCGCGCTACCGCGTCGGCCCCGAGTCGGCCGGCGCCAACCCTGGACCGGCCTGCTACAGGCGGGGCGGGCCGCTGGCGGTAACCGACGCCAATGTCATGCTGGGCCGCGTGGTGCCGGAATTCTTTCCCCATGTATTCGGTCCGGACGGCGAGCAGCCCCTGGACGAGGATATCGTCCGTGCCGAATTCGCCGCGCTTGCCGATGTCATCCGGAAGAATGCCGGTGATACACGTACACCGGAGGAGGTGGCCGAGGGCTTCCGCCGCATCGCGGTCGAGAACATGGCCAACGCGATCAAAAAGATTTCGACCCAGCGCGGTTACGACGTAACGGAATACACGCTCTGCTGTTTCGGCGGGGCCGGCGGCCAGCACGCCTGTGATATCGCCGACACGCTCGGCATGACGCGGATTTTTCTGCATCCCTTCGCCGGCGTGCTGTCGGCCTATGGCATGGGCCTGGCCGACTTGCGGGCGCTGCGCGAACGCGCAGTCGAACGGCCGCTGGCGCCCGCAATCATGGCCGACCTGGCCGCGGGGCTGGCGGCACTGGCCGAGGAGGGCCGCGCCGAAATGCGCGCCCAGGCGATCGCCGAAAACCACATAACCGCCGTCAAGAGGCTGCACCTGCGCTACGAGGGCAGCGATACGGCGATCGAGGTCGCCTTCGGCGAGCTGGACGTGGTGGTGAGCCAGTTCGAGAGCGCGCATCGCCAGCGTTACGGCTTCGTGATGGCCGACAAAGGGCAGGTCGTGGAGGCGATCTCCGTCGAGGTTGTCGGCCAAACCGATTCGGTGAGTGATCGGCCGATCGGGGTATCGAAACGTACGGCACCGTTGGAGCCACGGAAAAACGTTCGCATGTACGCATCCGGCGAATGGCGGGACACGCCGGTCCACAAGCGGGACGACATGCAGCCCGGCGACCAGCTCGACGGGCCCGCGATCATCATCGAATCGACCAGTACGACGGTGGTTGAGCCCGGCTGGCGGAGCGAAATGACCGCGCTCGGCCACCTCGTGCTGAGCCGCGTCGTGCCGCTCGAACGGACCGCCGCGGTCGGCACCGAGGTCGACCCGGTCATGCTGGAGATCTTCAACAATCTTTTCATGTCGATCGCCGAGCAGATGGGCTCGACACTGGAGAACACGGCCTATTCGGTCAATATCAAGGAGCGCCTGGACTTCTCCTGCGCGATCTTTACGCCCGACGGCAACCTGGTCGCCAACGCGCCGCACATGCCGGTGCACCTGGGTTCGATGAGCGAGAGCATACGGACGGTAATCCGCGAGCGGGAAGGACGGATGGCCCCGGGCGATGTGTACGTACTGAATGCGCCCTACAACGGCGGTACGCACCTGCCCGACATCACGGTCATCACGCCGGTGTTCGACGACGGCGGCGCGGACATCCTGTTCTTCGTCGCCAGCCGCGGCCACCACGCCGACATCGGCGGCATCACTCCGGGCTCCATGCCGCCCGACAGCGCGACCGTGGCGGAGGAAGGAGTTTTGATCGACAACTTCACCCTGGTCGACAAGGGCCGGTTCCGCGAGGCGGAAATCCTGACACTGCTTGCTTCCGGGCCCTATCCGGCGCGCAACCCGACGCAGAACCTGGCCGACCTCAAGGCCCAGATCGCCGCCAACGAAAAGGGCGTTCAGGAACTCAGGCGTATGATCGAACACTTCGGCCTCGATGTCGTGCATGCTTACATGGGGCACGTACAGGACAACGCGGAGGAGCAGGTGCGCCGGGTGCTCGACGTGCTCAAGGACGGCCGCTTCAGCTACCCGCTCGACAACGGCGCCGAGGTTTCGGTCGAGATCCGGATCGACAAAAAGGGACGCAGCGCGGTGGTCGATTTCACCGCCACCTCGCCGCAACAGCCGAACAACTTCAACGCCCCCTCGGCGGTCTGCCGGGCGGCCGTGCTCTATGTCTTCCGCACCCTGGTGGCGGACGAGATCCCGATGAACGAAGGGTGCCTCAAGCCGCTCGACATCGTCATCCCGGAAGGCTCCATGCTGAACCCGCGCCCGCCGGCCGCGGTCGTGGCGGGCAACGTCGAAACCAGCCAGATCATCACCGACGCGCTCTACGGCGCGCTCGGCGTCATGGCGGCCGCCCAGGGGACCATGAACAACCTGACTTTCGGCAACGACCGCTACCAGTACTACGAGACGATCTGCGGCGGCTCCGGCGCCGGGCCCGACTTCGACGGCACCGACGCGGTGCACACCCACATGACCAACTCGCGCCTGACCGACCCCGAGGTGCTGGAATGGCGCTTCCCGGTATTGTTGGAAAGCTTCGAGATCCGGCGCGGTTCCGGCGGCGCGGGGCGGCAGCGCGGCGGCGACGGCGCCCGGCGGCGGCTCCGGTTCCTCGAGCCGATGACCGCGGCGATTCTGTCGAGCCACCGTGAGGTGGCGCCCTTTGGTGTAGCCGGCGGTCAGCCCGGCGCGCTCGGCCGCAATTGGGTCGAGCGGGCCGATGGCACGCGCCGGATGCTTTCCGGCACCGACAAGGTGGAGATGGGCCCGGGCGACGTCTTCGTCGTCGAGACGCCCGGCGGCGGCGGCTACGGGCCGCCGCAAACCCGGGTCCGCGCGGCGGAACAGGCGTGATCGGCGATGAGCGGCGAGCGAAAGAGCGGCCGGCCGATCGTCTCCTCGGCGCATCTGGTGTCGCCGCGGGCCGCGGAGCTGAGCGAGTTCGAATTCGGCCTGATCATCGCCGGCAGTGCCTTCAGCCGCTGGACCGTGCGCTGCATGGCGGCGGCCGGCCTGCCCGAACTGGGGCCGCTCGACGTGCTGGTGCTGCACTCGGTCAATCACCGAACGCGCGACAAGAAGCTCGGTGACATCTGTTTCGTGCTCAACGTCGAGGACAGCCACACGGTCAACTATGCGCTCAAGAAGCTGCTCCGCCTCGGCCTGGTGACCGTCCGCAAGAGCGGCAAGGAGAGCCTCTACTCGACTTCCTCGGCCGGGTCGGAGGCCTGCGATCGCTACCGCCAGGTGCGCGAGGACTGCCTGATCAAGGCGATGAGCGCTTTCGCCGGCCGCCGCGACCAGGGCCCGGGCGACGATCTGAACCAGCAGGTCGGTGAATTGGCCGATCTGCTGCGCGCCCTCTCCGGCCTCTACGACCAGGCCTCCCGTGCGGCGGCTTCGCTCTAGGCCTTCGGCAAGGTCGCCGCTGTCCCGCGTCTTGGCCAAAGAGGTTACGGCCAGGCCGCCTAAATTCGCTGGAAATCATCCGTCAAATGTCAGACGGCGTTGTCGGATGTCTGGACAATGAGCGCGAGCGTCTTAGCGCAGTAGATTCCAGGCGGCAGCCGGCCTCAGGCGGTATCCGCTATCGGCAGTAGAAAACCACGTCTGACACCTGGCGGATGGCCGGGATAGGGACGGCGTGCTCGGATTTTGGCCCGAGTCAGAGTGTCTCGGCCGTGAGCGTGGAGAGCCTACGTCCACGCACCGGACTCCAGAAGCGCGCGGGCACTCCTAGCCGGCCCGCTGAATCGAAGGGAGATAGACGCATGTTCAATTCGCGATTGACTGAACCAAAGGTGCTGGCAGTTGCCGCCGCGATCGGCTTGGCCTTCCTGGCCGGGTCGACAGCGCGCGCCGAAAACGAGCTGCCGTTCGGCGCAGCGGTTGTCATCATCGAACTAACCGACAACGACATCGAGTTGCAGGTTTTCGTCGACGGGTTCGAATGGAAGGGCTTGGAGATCTTCGGCCCGAACGAGCGCAGCATCTTCAACCTGAGGGCACAAAGCAATCTCCGGAGGCAGGGTGGTCTGAGCGAGCTGTTCTTCGCCTCACAGCCGACCCACTATCTCGAAGACGAGCCGGAATTCGACGGGACCATAGAGGAGTTCCTGGCCCGATTCCCCGCTGGCGAGTACGAGTTCGAGGGGGTGACGGTCAATGGCACGGAGCTGGAGGGCGAGGCGATTCTAACGCACGTCCTGCCGGCGTTGCCCGAGATCTTGGCCCCGCTCTCCGATCACGAAGATCCCCCGATCGTCGATCCCGAAAATCTCGTGATCGAGTGGTTGCCGGTAACGACCCGGTTTATCGGTGACGGCCCCGTCGAGATCATCGAGTATCAGGTCATTCTGGATCAGGTCGACCCCGGGCGGGCGCTGCCCTGGGTTGACGGGAGCACCCGGAGGGCCTTGATCAATCTACCCGCATCGGTCACCAGCCTGACGGTTCCGCCGGAGTTTCTGCTGCCAAACGCTTCATATGAGTTCGAGGTTCTGGCGATTGAAGCAAGCGGCAATTCGACCATCTCGGTGGGCGAGTTCGTGACCGAGTGAACCGCACAGCGGCTCCTCATGCGCCCAGACGAGGCCCGGGACCGCTTTCGCGCGACGACGAGCTGGCGAAGCCGGCCCCGCGGCCCGCGACGCGGAGCCAACGCGTTAGCTGAGAGGATGTAATGATCGATTGGTCGCCGGCAGCGCTTGACGCAGGTCAATGAGGCGGCCGGGGCGCAATGTTAGTCGTGGAACTCGGTGCAACGGTGAGGGGGGAGGGTCGGCCCGTGGCCGAGATGATTTTGGTTCCGGTCGATGGCTTCGGGCCGGCCGGCAAGGCGGTCGATCTGGCCGCGGATCTGGCGACCAAATACGGTGCGAGGATCCACTTGCTCCACGTCCTGCTCCAAGACAAGGATGCGGTGGAACTGGCCGGCCTGCCGGCGGCGGAGCGACTCGACGAGGCAACGCGCGGCGTGCTGGCCCGTGCCGCCAAGGCGCCGCCGGATCCGAGCGTCCCAGCAGCGGTCTTTGCCATGGACCCCGGGGCCTTGCGCCATCCGGTCCCCACCGAGGTCTTGCAGGCCCTCGGCCACAAGATCCTGGAGCACGCCGAAACCGCGGCCAAAGCCAAGGGCGTCGAACGGGTGACCCGGTCGCTCGAGGCGGGCGAGCCGGTGCAGTGCATTCTGGCCGAGGCGAAGCGCCGGAGGGCCGACACCATCGTGATGGGCCATCGGGGGCTCGAAATGATCGAGGGGGTTGCCTTCGGCAGCGTGTCCGACCAAGTCAGCCACTTGGCAGACTGCACCGTGGTGATGATCAAGTAGTGCCAAGAGCCACTTACGATGACCTTTGGACGGGCGCGCCCTACGGCTTTTTTCTCGGGAAGCGATACCAGCCGGCGAGGATTGCCTCGTCGTCGCTGCAGAACATGCGTTCGCCCTTGGCCTGATCGACCTCGATTTGGTTGTAGTTGCCGTCCGAGGGGATATAGAAGATCTTTTGCCCATCCTTGGTGACGACGCCCTTGACCACGCAGAACGTCGGATCCGTGGTTTCGCCGGGCAGCCGCTCGCCCGTTCGCCACGCCTTCGGTCTGATGAAGACGCCCCGCCAGAGGCCGAGCTTGGCGGCCTTGGCAGCGGTCTCGGCGCTTCGGTAGTTGGGCAAGGCACCTTCAAGGGCGACGGCATAGCCTTGGCCCAAAAGGACTTCGCCCAAGTCCTTGCCCTCGATCTGGCAGATCCCGGTGACGACGGCTCCCTTGTCCTCGCTCGTGCAACTGACCGTGCCGAAGGCGGTCAGCTTTCGCAGCGCCAACGCGGCCTCGAGACCGCAGCGCCACTCCTTGGCCTCTTTCATGCAGCGTTGGCCGAGTTCCGGCGCGTCGATGCTCGAAAGGTTCACGACTCTGTCGTCGATTTGCAGGGTGTCGCCGTCGATGACCGAGGCTTGGCCGGCCGAATCGGCGCGGCCGGACGGGGCGGCGGCAAGCAGTATCGCGATCAAGAAGCAGAGAGGATGACGCATCAATTCCTTCCGTTTACGACCAGGTCTTTTGGCAGGGAAACACGCCAGAGGATCGCCATCCTAGATAACAACTATGGCATTGCTGTGACCGCCCGTCGGACGTTGCGTCGGTCGTCAAGATAGCTTAGGTGCCGGCCCAGGTCATCTACCCGATTTCGCTTTCCTTGCAATGAAATATCGGCAGAATAGATGTTGCGGTTGTAGGTGACAGCAGAAGAAAACGCGTCGCGTGTCGGACTCGTGCGGCGAAACGGGCGTCTATGCCGCTTTCTCTGATCGAAGTCTGCGGCGTTGACACCCGGGCAGGCGAGGGAGTATCTTGGGTATGTGGTATACCAAATGCCATTTATAACAAAAGCCGCGGTCTGCGGCTCTGCAGGTTCCGGGAGTGGGGAGGCGCGACGTCTTAGCTTGCGCTGTCATCTTCAGAGAAAAGTGAAGTGGTGATTTGTCCTCCGGGTTGTCACTGAGACAAGCCGGACAGTAGGGTCGTGAGCCTATACGTTTGTGGTCGGACTCCCTACTGTAGTGGTGATATGAGGATATCGCTGTGAATCGAGCTGGGAGAAAATTAATGAACAAGCTACCAAGAAGAATCTTCGGCATCGGCCTGACAGCCGGCGTCGCAATCGGCCTTTTGACCGCTCCGCTACAAGCCGTAGCGGCGTGGAAGCCGCAAAAACCTGTCGAGTTCGTGATCATGGCCGGACAGGGTGGCGGGGCGGACCGCCTGGCCCGCCTAATTCAGAGCATCATTGAAAAGAACGGTTTTTCCAACCAGCCGTTCATTCCGATCAACAAGGGCGGCGGTTCCGGCGCCGAAGCCTTGCGCTATCTGAAGGACAACCAGGGCAACCCGCACATCATCATGGCGACCCTGAACAGCCTTTATACGACGCCGCTGCGCAATCCCGGATTGGGCATCAACATCGAAGAGTTCACGCCGATCGCCCGCTTAGCCGAGGACACCTTCGTTCTTTGGGTCAACTCCGACAAGCCGATCAGATCGGTCGACGACTACATCAAGGCGGTCAAGGCGGCCGGCGCCAGGAACTGGAAGATGGGCGGCACCGGCACGGGCCAGGAGGACTCTCTGGTCACTGCCATGCTCGAGGAAGCTTACGGCATCAAGCACACCTACGTGCCCTTCAAGGGCGGCGGGACGGTGGCCAAGAACCTGATCGGCGACCACGTCAACTCGACCGTCAACAACCCGTCCGAGCAGCTGGGCTTCTACCAAGCCGGCAAGTCCCGGCCTCTGGCGGCCTTCACGCCGGAGCGGATTCCGGCCTTCCCGGACGTGCCGACCTTCAAGGAATTGGGTCACGACCTGGTCTATTTCATGCAGCGCAGCGTCGTGGCGCCGGGCGGCATTCCGGACGACGTCAGGGCCTTCTACGAGGACGTGTTCAAGAAGGTCGACGAGTCCCCCGAGTGGAAAGAGTACACCGCCAGCAAGGCGCTCAACCGCGCCTGGCTGACCGGTCGGCCCCTGATGGACTACTTCGTTGCCGAGCGCGAGAAGCATCGGAAGATTCTGAAGGCCAGCGGCGAGATCAAGTAAGCCGCGACCGACGAAAATCGGGGAGGGAGGAAACCGACCATGCGGCGGGCGGAATTCGTTATGGCGGCCGTTATGGCGGTTTTCTCCCTTTACCTGATGTGGAAGAGCGCGGAATTGCCGATCGGCTGGGTGCGCGAACGCGGGCCGGGCGGCGGCGCCTTTCCATTCTGGTTGTCGTTCGGCATGTTGATCTCGTGCCTGGTCATTATTTGGCGGGCGATCAGGCGGGTAACGCCGGAATCGCGCTCCAGCGAAGCCTATATGGACCCGACCAGCCTCAAGCTCTTCGCGATTTCCGCCGGTTCCTTGGGCGCGATGCTGCTGCTGATCAACTGGATCGGTATCTACGGGGCCGTGCCGCTGTTTCTGATCTTCTATGTCCGTTTCATCGGTCGGCACTCGTGGCTGACCACCGGGATACTCGCGGCTGCGACGCCGGTCGTTACTTTCTTCTTCTTCGAGATCGGTCTGAAGATCCTGCTGCCGAAAGGCTTTACGGAGCCGCTGTTCTATCCGCTTTACGAATATTTCCTTTGATTGATTGGCTATGAAGCACGCCGCCCGGCCCTCGGCCGGGGGAGGGTACGAGGGAATGGGACAACAAAGGTCGGTGGTTTGAACGGCCAAGGTCTAATTGGGGGCAAATCGGGGCCATGGAACTCCTCGGTCATCTAGCGGACGGTTTTTTCGTCGCGTTCCAACCGCTCAATCTCACCTTGCTGCTGCTGGGTTGCGCGGTCGGTTTGTTCGTCGGCGCGATGCCGGGTCTGGGGTCGGTCAACGGCGTCGCGATTCTTCTGCCGGTGACCTTCTTCGTGCCGCCGACCAGCGCGGTGATCTTCCTGGCGGCGATCTACTACGGCGCCATGTATGGCGGCGCGATTTCGTCCATCATGCTGGGCATACCGGGCGCTTCGACCGCCGTGGCAACCACCTTCGACGGCCGGCCGATGGCGCTGAAGGGCCTGGCCGACCGGGCCCTGGTGGCGGCGGCGGTGGCGTCTTTCGTCGGTGGCACGATTTCCGTGGTCCTCTTCTCGCTGTTTGCGCCGCCGCTGGCCGACTTCGCGCTAAAGTTCGGCCCGCCCGAGGAATTCGCCCTGATGGTCCTGGCCTTCGCCACCTTCATCGGTCTGGGCGGCGACGATATCCCGAAGACGGTCTTCTCGATCTGCATCGGCCTGGTGTTCAGCGCCGTCGGTCTGGACATCATCAGCGGCATGCCGCGCCTCGTCTTCGGCGACTTGCCCGGCTTCTACAAAGGGATCTCCTTCCTGGTGCTGGCGATCGGCATCTACGGCATTGGCGAAATGCTTTGGACCATCGACACCAACAAGGGTGAGGTCCACATCGCCACCCACAACGTGACGGCCAGGCGGGTCCTGGAGTCCGTTGCGGCGCTTAGGGGCAGCATCAAGACCATGATCTTGAGTTCGGGCCTCGGTTATTTCGTCGGCATCCTGCCGGCGGCCGGCGCCACGCCCGGATCGCTCATGGCCTATGGCATGACCAAGTCCATGTCCAACCACCCGGAGAGGTACGGCAAGGGCGAGATCAACGGCGTGGTCGCGCCGGAATGCGCCAACAACGCCGCCAGCACCGGTTCCATGCTGCCCATGCTGACGCTGGGCATTCCCGGGTCGCCGACCACGGCGATATTGTTGGGCGGGATGATCATCTGGGGCCTCGAGCCCGGCCCGCTGTTGTTCATCCAGCAGGAGGAATTCGTCTGGGGACTGATCTCCAGCCTCTATGCCGCCAACCTCTTTACGCTGCTGATCAATCTGGCTTTCATACCGATCTTCATCTGGGTCCTCAGGATGCCCTTCACGATCCTGGCGCCGATCATCTTCGTGCTCTGCGTGATCGGCGGCTACGCGCCGGCCAGCAGCATGCACGACGTCTGGCTGATCTTCATCTTCGGCGTGGCTGGATATTTGATGCGCAAGCTCAATTACCCCATGGCGCCCGCCGTGTTGGCGATCGTGTTGGGCCCGCTGGCGGAAAAGGCCTTCCGCCAGACCCTGATCGGCGAACACGGCGACGCGACGGTGTTCTTCACCCGGCCGCTGTCCGGCACTTTCATGCTCCTGGCCGTGGTGCTGTTCGTCTACCCGTTCTATCTCGGATATCGCCGGCGCAAGGCCCGGGCGGCGAACGGCGACAGCGACGGCGGGAGGTTGAACGGGCAGGGTTGAGCCGGACTGGAGCCGGCGGTCAAGATCGCTCAAGGGCATTTTGTCTTGCGGCTCTCATGAGCACTGGTGTATGGTATACCACAGATTTTTCGGGGGGCTCCGGGTGCGCCGCGTGAGCGCGTTTTTCAAGAAGCTGCTTGAGGATTACTTGAGGATTACCAGTCAAGATGGCCACCGCAACCGCCCAACTGGATGTTCAGCCGATTCACGCGGATTTCAGCCTGAAGGACCGGATTTACGACTCCCTCAGGCAGGCGATCACCTCGATGAACATCTACGCCGACGATGCCGAGCTTCGGCTCGACGAGCGCCAGCTTTCCGAAAAGCTGAGGATCAGCCGGACACCGATCCGCGAGGCTCTCGCCCGCCTGGAACAGGAGGGTCTGGTGCGGATCGTGCCGCGCAAGGGCGTCTACATCGTCCGCAAGACCAAGCAGGAGATACTGGAGATGATCACCGTCTGGGCGGCGCTGGAAAGCATGGCCGCGCGGCTGATCACACTTCACGCCAGCGATCAGGAGATCGCCTCGCTGCGCGAGATGTTCGCCACCTTTGAAGACGACCAAATCCAGGCGCACATCGACGAATATTCCGACACCAACATCAAGTTCCACCAGACGATCCTGAGCCTGAGCAAGTGCCGCCTGCTGAAGGACACGGCCGACGGACTGTTCGTCCATATGCGCTCGATCCGCGCCCGGACCATCTCGGAGAAGAACCGCGCGGACCGCTCGATCGTCGACCATCTGCACATCATCGAAGCCTTGGAATGCCGGGACACCGAATTGGCTGAACGGTTGGTCCGCGAACACACGCTCAATCTGGCCGCCCATGTCGAGAAATACGTGGGTTATCTGGAATAGCGCGCGCTGCTTCGGATGTCGGCTCTGAAAGGGAAGAGAGACCATGGTTGATACCGCAACCGATACGCTGGCTCGCAAGGACACCTCCGGAAACGTGATTTCCGGCGGCGGTTTGGTGGCCAAGGCGCTCAAGAACGAAGGGGTCGATACGATCTTCACGCTCTGTGGCGGCCATATCATCGACATCTACGACGGCTGCCTGGACGAGGGCATCAAGATCGTCGACGTCCGGCATGAGCAGGTAGCGGCACACGCGGCCGACGGCTACGCGCGCCAGACCGGGCGTCTGGGCTGCGTGGTGACGACCGCCGGCCCGGGCTGCACCAACGCGGTCACCGGCATCGCCACGGCCTTCCGCTCCGAGAGCCCGGTGCTCCACATCGGCGGGCAGGGCGCCTTGACCCAGCACAAGATGGGCTCGCTGCAGGACCTGCCCCATGTCGACATGATGACGCCGATCACCAAGTTCGCGGCCACGGTCTCCAGCACCGAACGGGTTGCGGACATGGTCTCGATGGCGGCGCGCGAGTGTTTCAACGGCGCCTACGGCCCGTCCTACCTGGAGATCCCGCGCGACGTGCTGGACCGCGAGGTCGCCCTCGACAAGGCGGTGATTCCCGCCAAGGGCCACTACCGCGCCTCGACCAAGTCGATCGGCGACCCCAAGGACATCGAGAAGCTGGCCGACCTCCTGGTCAAGTCGAAGCGTCCGGCGATCCTGTTCGGCCAGCAGGTCTGGGCGGCCCAGGGCCACGAGGCGGCGATCAGCCTGGTGCGCGCGCTCGACATTCCGGCCTATCTCAACGGGGCCAGCCGGGGCATGTTGCCGCCGGGCGACCCGCACCACTTCGACCGCACCCGGCGACTCGCGTTCGGCGAGGCGGACGTGATCATGATCGTCGGCACGCCTTTCGACTTCCGCATGGGCTACGGCCAGCGGATCAGCCAGAACGCGACCCTTGTTCAGATCGATCTGGACTATCGCACGGTCGGCAAGAACCGTGACATTTCGCTCGGCCTGGTCGGCGATCCGGGCGCGATCCTGGCAGCGGTCGAACAGGCCGCCTCCGCCACGCCCGACAAGGGTGCGCGCCGGGAGCGCAAGCAGTGGATGGAAAGACTGCGCGAGGCCGAGGCGGTCGCGCTCGACAAGCTCATGCCGCTCTTCATCACCGACCAGTCGCCGATCCATCCATATCGGGTTGCCTGGGAGATCAACGAGTTTCTGGGCGAGGACACGATCTATATCGGTGATGGCGGCGACGTGGTCACGATTTCCGCGCAGGCCGTGCGGCCGCGCGGGCCGGGGCAATGGATGGACCCGGGTGCGCTCGGCTCGCTCGGCGTCGGCACCGGCTTCGCCTTGGCCTCCAAGCTGGTCCATCCGGACAAGGAGGTGCTCTGCTACTACGGCGACGGCTCCTTCGGCATGACCGCTTTCGACATGGAAACCGCCAACCGCTTCGGCGCGCCTTACATCGCGGTGATCGGCAACAACTCCTCGATGAACCAGATCCGCTATGGCCAGATCTCCAAGTACGGCGAGCAGCGCGGCAACGTGGGCAATAAGCTGGGTGACGTCGAGTTCGGCACTTTCGCCAAGATGCTGGGCGGCCACGGCGAGGAAGTGCGGGATGCCGCCGAGATCGGCCCGGCGCTCAGACGGGCCCGCGAGGCGGTCCATTCGACCGGCAAGTCGGCCGTGGTCAACATCTGGGTCGATCCCAACGAGTACGCGCCGGGCACCAAGGCGCAGACCATGTACAAGTAGACGCCTGCACGAGCAGGTGGGGATCGCAATTCGGATTTCGGCAGGTTTTTCAGCACAAGAGGCAAATATGAGCAAGGCTTTGGAAGGTGTGCGCATCCTCGACATGACCCACGTACAGTCGGGTCCGACCTGTACGCAGCTGCTCGCGTGGTTCGGTGCCGACGTGATCAAGGTGGAGCGGCCGGGCGTCGGCGATGCGACGCGCGGCCAGCTGCGGGATATTCCCGATGTCGACAGCCTCTATTTCACCATGCTGAACCACAACAAGCGCAGCGTGACGCTCAATCCCAAGACCAAGCAGGGCAATGAGATCTTCGCCAAGCTGATCGCGAGTTGCGACGTCATGGTGGAGAACTTCGCGCCCGGTGCGATCGACCGAATGGGTTTTCCCTGGGAGAAGATCCAGCAAATCAACCCGCGGATGATCTATGCCTCGGTCAAGGGCTTCGGCCCCGGGCCCTACGAGGACTGCAAGGTCTACGAAAACGTGGCCCAGTGCACCGGCGGCTCCGCGTCGACCACTGGCGAACTGGACGGCACGCCCATGGTAACCGGTTCTCAAATCGGCGATTCGGGCACCGGTTTGAATCTTGCCCTCGGGATCGTGACCGCGCTGTTCCATCGCGAGAAGACCGGCCGCGGCCAGCGGGTCACCTGCGCCATGCAGGATGGCGTGCTCAACCTCTGCCGCGTCAAACTGCGCGACCAGCAGCGCCTGGCACACGGCCCCCTGAAGGAATATCCGCAGTATCCGAACGGCAGCTTCGGCGAGGCCGTGCCGCGGGCCGGCAATGCCTCGGGTGGCGGCCAGCCGGGCTGGATCGTCAAGTGCAAGGGCTGGGAGACGGATCCCGACTCCTACATCTACGTGATCACCCAGGCCGCCTCATTCCCGGCTTTCGCCAAAGCGATCGGCCGCGAGGACTGGCTCGAGGATCCGGAGTGGAACACGCCCGAAGCGCGCCTGCCCAAATTGGACCAGGTCTTCGCCGAGATCGAGAAGTGGACCATGACCAAGAACAAGTTCGAGGTCATGGACATCCTCAATCCGCTCAACGTGCCCTGCGGGCCGATCCTCTCGATGAAGGAGCTGGCTGCGGAGGAGTCCCTGCGCAAGACCGGTACGGTCGTCGAGGTCGACCACCCGGAGCGTGGCAAGTACCTGACGGTCGGCAATCCCGTCAAGCTGTCGGATTCACCAACCGAAGTGAAGCGGTCGCCACTGTTGGGCGAGCACACCGACGAAATTCTGAAAGAGGTCGTGGGCATGGACGAGTCGCAGATCAAATCGGCACGCGAAGACGGCGCGGTCTAAGAGGGCATCGACGGGCGGGGAAGGAAGAGCTATGCGCATCATCGTAAACGGGCAACAGGCCTTCGGTAAGGCCGTGCTGGAAGCCATGCTGGAACGGGGCGACGACGTGGTCGGCGTATTCTGCGCACCCGACAAGGAAGGCCGCCCGGTCGACCCGATCAAGGAGTTCGCGCTCGCCAAGGGCTTGCCGCTGTTTCAGCCGGCCTCCTACAAGGACCCGGCGACGCTGGAGCAAATCAAGGCGCTCAAGCCGGACCTCTGCGTGATGGCCTATGTCATCATTTTCATTCCCGAGGCGGCGCGCAGCATTCCAACCCACGGTTCGATCTGCTTCCATCCCTCGCTGTTGCCCCTGCACCGCGGCCCCAGTTCGATCAACTGGCCGATCATCGGCGGCGCCACCAAGACCGGATTGAGCGTCTTCTACCCGAACGACGGTTTGGACGAGGGCGATATCCTGCTGCAGAAGGAAGTCGAGATCACCGAGGACGATACTCTCGGCAGCGTCTACTTCGACAAAATCTACCCGCTCGGCGTCCAGGCCATGCTGGAGTCGGTCGACCTTATCAAGGCAGGCAACGCGCCGCGGATCAAGCAGGACGACACCAAGGCAACCTACGAATCCTGGTGCAAGAAGGCGGACGCCCAGATCGACTGGAGCAAGCCGTTGGCCCAGGTCTACAACCTGATTCGCGGCACCAACCCGCAGCCGGGCGCCTGGACCACCCGCGACGGCGAGAAGCTGGATATCTTCGATGTCGCCAAGGTACCGGGCCCAGGCGGCGCTCCCGGCGAAGTCACCGCGGTTTCCGACGAGGGGTTCACGGTCTCGGCCGGCGACGGCCGGATTCTGGTCAAGCGCGTGCGGCCGGCCGGTTCGGACAAGCTCCCGGCCGGCGAGTACGCGGCGGCGAGCGGCCTTGCCGGCGGCGCTCGACTAGGCTGATCCGAGCGGTGTCACTGAGTCGCCGTGGGGCGGGGAACGGGCGTTGCTGGGTAAGTTTGTCTGGCCGCCGGGGCTAGAACGCGAGGCAACCATGATCAGGGGAAAGAATAATGCCTAAGAGCGACATCGAGATCGCCCGCGAAGCCACCATGAAGCCAGTCGCCGAGGTCGGCGCCAAGCTGGCGATTCCGGCCGAGGCCCTGCTCAGCTACGGGCCCTACAAGGCCAAGGTTTCGATGGACCATATCAGGTCGCTCGACAGCCGGCCGGACGGCAAGCTGATCCTGGTGACCGCGATCACCCCGACGCCGGCCGGCGAAGGCAAGACCACGACCACCGTGGGCTTGGGCGACGGCCTCAACCGGATCGGCAAGAAGGCGATGATCTGTCTGCGCGAGCCATCGCTCGGCCCCTGCT
>JBFJPL010000063.1:0-22977 GCA_041617155.1 Kiloniellales bacterium | reverse complement strand
CTGGAAGTCCGATCCGGGATCGAAGGAGAAGGTGCCGTCGCCGTTGTCGGTGACCGAGCCTTCCGAAGGCTGGGCCGTGATGGTGTAGCTCAGGCTGTCGCCGTCGACGTCGGTGGCGCCGTAGGCGAAGGACTGGGCCGCGCCGTCCTCGGCCGGTCCCGAGAAGCTGACGTCGTTGGCGACCGGGGCATCATTGGTCCCGGCCACGGTGATCGTGACGGTCGCCGTGTCCGTTCCACCCTGGCCGTCGCTGACCTGGTAGGTGAAACTGACATTGCGGGTCTGGCCGACGCCGAGATCCTGGAAGTCGGACCCCGGATCGAAGCTGAAGGTGCCGTCGCCGTTGTCGCTAACTGAGCCTTCCGAAGGCTGGGCGGTGATGGTGTAACTCAGGCTGTCGCCGTCGACGTCGGTGGCGCCGTAGGCGAAGGACTGCGCCGCGCCGTCCTCCTGGGGACCACTGTAGCTGACGTCGTTGGCCACAGGCGCGTCGTTGGTGCCGCTCACCGTGATCGAGACGGTGGCGGTATCGGTGCCACCCTGACCGTCGTTGACCTGGTAGGTGAAGCTGACATCGCGGGTCTGGCCGACGCCCAGGTCCTGGAAGTCGCTACCCGGATCGAAGGAGAAGGTGCCGTCGCCGTTGTCGTTGACCGAGCCCTCGGCGGGCTGGGCGGTGATGGTGTAGGTCAGCGTGTCGCCGTCCACGTCTGTGGCACCGTAACTGAAGGATTGGACACTCCCGTCCTCCTGCGGACCGCTGTAGCTCACGTTGCTGGCGGTTGGGCCGTCGTTGCTACCGGCAACCGTTATGGTGATAGTCGCGGTATCGGTGCCGCCCTGTCCGTCGCTGACCTGGTAGGTGAAGGTCACGTCGCGGGTCTGGCCGACGCCGAGATCCTGGAAGTCGCTACCCGGATCGAAAGCGAAGGTACCGTCGCCGTTGTCGGTGACCGAACCTTCCGAAGGCTGGGCCGTAATCGTATAGCTCAGGCTGTCGCCGTCCACGTCGGTGGCGCCGTAGGCGAAGGACTGGGCAATACTGTCCTCTTGCGGACCAGAATAGGCGGCGTTGGTCGCTTGCGGGGCACTGTTTGTGCCGCCGGCAGGTGGCGTAACGCTGCTACCAGTCGTCCCGGTTTCTTCTTGCGGAGGGATTGCCTGCGAGTCCAGGGACGGGTGCGAGTCGCCACTGTATTCGGGCGCCTGAATGCCGCTCTCGGGTGTCGTGTTGGGTTCAAATGGCGGCGCCTCGCTTTCAGGTACCGTGACTCGACGGGCCGGCGAGCCGGAAGAAGAGGGACTTCTCGCCAGGCTTCCCTCGACGCCGGCGCCGGATAAATCCTTCGGTAGCACCGGGTCAACCGGCGTGCTGGTGGACAGGCCTGTCTTCTCAGTCGGGATTTCCGGGATCTCGCTGGACTCGGGCGCGGGGGCGTCCTCCTCCGCACCTTCCATAAAGACCTCTGGCTCGGCTTGGCTGCCGTAGTGGATGTTGGGGTTGGCGACCTGCTTCTCGACCGCAAAGGCCTCTTGCTGGGCCTCGGGCGTTTCTTTCGGTCGCTCCGGCTTGCCCTCAGCAGAGCCTTTGCGCAGCTCGAAGTTATCGATCAGGCTTTCGTCGGTCGGCTTCTGCCATGACCGACCATCTCCGCCCCCAGAGCTATCAACAGCCATCTAGCGCCCTCCAAATAATACCAAGGGACCGGACGCCAATGAATTCGAATCTGATTTGATTATCCAGAGGCGAAATCAAATAACGGTCCTTTTGTATTTGTCTTGACTAAAATACACGAAGCCCGTTAAGGAACGCCTTATTGCTATAGTTAATAATGCTCTTTAATCATGGATATAAACCAAATAAGAGTAGTCGATAACAATATCTACAACCTACTACGCTTGATTAATAAAAGATTAATCCACAGTATTTATTTGCCGGTTAACCAAGGGGCAAAGTTTATTCTTTAGAAAAGTAGATTGAGTCGAGGAGTGCCACACGGTACCCACGAATTTTCGCTGAAAATGGTTGAATTTTGGGGTGTTCTTTTGGACCCTTTCAGTGCAGGCACGCACGAAACCGCCAAGGCGAAGTGGTCTTATGGCTTGCAAGGGGCGCCGCCACATCCAGCGGCCGGCCCGAGCGTGCTGTTGGCGAGCCTGACGCTCAACGTCCTGTCGCTGGGGCTACCCATCGTCATACTGCAGGTCTACGACCGCATTCTGCCGAATGCGGCGGTAGAAACGATGTTCTGGCTGACTTTTGGGCTTTGTGCGATTCTTGTCCTAGACGGGTTTTTCCGTACGGCACGCTCCTACGTCGCCGGGTGGAGTGCCGCGCGCTTCGAGCACAGCGCGGCATGCCGTGCCGTCGACCGCCTGCTCGGCAGCGATATCGGCTGCTACGAACGCGAGCCACCCGGCGTCTATCTCGATCGCGTTCAGGCGATCGACGTGCTGAGGGACTACTATGCCGGACAGGCCCGGCTGCTGATGATCGATCTCCCTTTCGTCGCGCTGTTCGTTGGCCTGATCTGGTTCATCGGTGGCAGTCTGGTGCTGATTCCGATCGTATTGCTCGGTCTGCTGGGGTGCGTCGCGTGGTACATCGGCCGCGCGCTAAAGCAGGCGCTGGCCGCGCGCGCCGAAATCGATGATCGGCGCTTTAGCTTTATCATAGAGGTGTTGAGCGGCATCCAGACCGCCAAATTGATGGCGATGGAGGCTCTACTTCAGCGCCGCTACGAACGGCTGCAGGAAAGCGGCGCGTCCAGCACTTATCGGGCGACCTTCTTGAGCAACGTGGCCCAGAATCTCGGTTCCTTTCTGTCGAACCTGACGATGGTTTCGGTTGCCTCTTTCGGCGCCGTCCTAGTGATATCCGGCGAATTGACGATTGGTGGTTTGGCCGCTTGTACCCTGCTATCCGGCCGCACTGTGCAGCCGCTGCTTCGCGCGCTTGGCGTTTGGACTCAGCTTCAGAACGTTGAGGTGGCCCAAAAACGTTTGGACCACCTATTCGAGTTGTCGCCTGAAGCTAATCAAATGGCAACGAAAGCCCCTGAGATCAGTGGTGCGATCGAGCTCCGGGACGTGACCTTTGGATACGGGCCCGAGGAACCGCCAATTTTCTCCAACCTTAACCTGAAAGTAACGCCGGGCGAGGTGATCGGCATTTCTGGTCATACCGGCACCGGCAAATCCTCGCTGCTGATGCTGATCACGGGGGTATTCCGCCCGACTTCGGGCAAGGTCTTGCTGGACGGCATCGACGTGGCGGACTGCGATCCCTACGTGATCCGGCCACAGATCGGCTATCTACCGCAGAATGCGGTGTTATTCCAGGGCACGATTCTCGACAACCTTACCATGTTCCGCGGCCCGGAAGCCGTGGACGACGCTCTAGACGCGGCCCGCTCGCTCGGCCTTGATGAGACCATTCATCGGCTGCCCGAGGGTTATGAAACAAAAGTCGGTGACGGGGCTGAAGACGACCTTCCAGCGGGCACCAAACAAGGCATTGCCATGGCCCGTGTGTTGGCCGGCAATCCGCGGGTCATCCTGTTTGACGAAGCCAACAATGCCTTCGACAGAAAGGCCGATTTGGACTTGAAGCACGCGCTTGAGAAGCTCAAGGGGAAAGCGACCATGGTGCTGGTCAGTCATCGGCCGTCGATCCTGGCATTGGCCGATCGCATTTACGATCTGCGCGATTGCCGGTTGGCCCCTCATATTCCCAGGCTGACAGGGCCGGCGCCGGCGACTGCGGCATCCGCCACCACCTGGGGGCAATCGACCGCCACCGGTGAAACGGGACGAGCCGCATCATGAGCACGGCCGCGGCACTAACGCCTTCCGAAGCGCCGGCACGTGACCAGGACGCCAAGCTGGGGCGGGTTGTGTACGGCGGCGAACTGGGCGGCTTCCGCGCCTTTTCCGATGTCGCGGCCTGTCTTATTCCTTTGCTGAATGCGATCGGCTGGGCCGGCAACCCGCGCGCCGTTGCCGAAGCCCTGCCGCATTTCGCCGATACACTGGACATTGAGGGACTGCGCGGTGTCCTGGCAAATCTGAACTATACGAGCCAGGCGGTGGAGGTTCGGCTGACGGACCTGGATTGGCGCCTCCTGCCGTGCCTTTTCCTGCCGGAGGACGGTCCTGCCATGGTCGTCCTCAAGCGCGATGCCGAAGGCTTTGCCGTGTTTGATGGTGGCTCCGGCAAGACTGCGAGGGTGGTGGGCGAGGGGCTGCGCGGGACCGCATACCTGATCAGCCCGTCCGAAGAGTCGGACAAGGACTGGAAAGGATCCCAGACAAGCGATTGGTCCCATAACGTCGCACGGCGTTTTCGCGCTCTGATCTGGCAGATGTTCGGCATCACTTTCGTGATCAGCCTGATGGCTCTCGCGGTTCCGCTCTTCATCATGTCGGTATATGACAGAGTCATCCCCGGTCGATCGACAGAGACGCTCCTGTATCTTGTGGCCGGTGTTCTGTTCGCCCTTTCGATCGATGCGGGGTTGCGTCTGATTCGAACCCGCATCCTCGCCTACATCGGCGGGCGTATCGACGTGATTCTAGGTGTCCACGCGTTTCGGCAGGTCATGCATTTGCCGGTCACCATGACCGAACGGGCACCGATCGGCGCCCAAATTTCTCGCCTCAGGCAGTTCGAAGCGGTGCGGGAGTTCTTTACCGGCCCCCTGGCCGGCGTGTTTCTGGAATTGCCATTCGTGATCCTGTTCATCGGCGTGATCGCCGCGATAGCGGGGCCGCTGGCTTGGATCCCCGTGATTCTCATGGCCATCTTCGCGCTGTGCGCGGTGGTGGTCGTGCCGATCATGCAGCGCGCCGTCGCCGAAAGCGGCAACACTCGGGCCCAGAAACAAAGTTTTCTGGTGGAGATGTTGTCCAACCTGCGGACGGTGAAGAACTGCGGTGCGGAAGCGATGTGGAGCCAAAGGCATCGCGAGCTAGCTGCCCGCTGCGCGATCGCCAACTTCCGCAGCGCCCAGATGTCGGGCGTGGCGCAGACCTTGGCGCAACTGCTCATGCTGGGCGCCGGCATCGCCACGCTCACCTACGGCACGATCCGCGTGCTTGACGGGGAACTGACGATCGGCGCGCTGGTCGCCAGCATGGCTTTGATCTGGCGAGTTCTGTCGCCATTGCAAATGGGTTTTCTCAGCCTCATGCGGCTCGAGCAGATAAGGCTTGGCCTACGCCAGATGAACATGCTGATGAAGATGAAGCTGGAACGCGAACCCGGCCGCGTGGTCGAGCGCCACCGTACTTTCAAAGGCGAAATCGTCTTTCACCGAGTCAGTCTGCGGTATACGCCGCAGGGCGAACCCGCTCTCATGGGCGCTGAGTTCAAAGTCGAGCCCGGCCAGATCCTCGCCGTCACCGGCTCGAACGGATCGGGCAAGTCGACGGTCTTGAAGCTAGTCGCCGGCCTGTACCGCGCGCAGGCCGGGGCCGTGCTGATCGACGGCATCGATATTCGGCAGCTAGAGTGCGCCGAACTCCGCCATTCGGTGGCCTACGTGCCGCAAGTCTGCGATCTGTTTCATGGCAGCATCGCCCAGAACCTCCGCCTCGCGAACCCAACCGCGAGCGATTCCGACCTGGCGCAGGCGGCGGTCGACGCCGGGCTGATGGACGATGTCGTGGCCTTGCCCGAGGGCTTCGAAACACGGCTCACCGACCGTCTCCAGCGCCAACTACCCAGCGGTTTCAAACAGCGCCTGATGCTGGCACGCGCCTATGTCAAGGACGCGCCGATTTACCTTCTGGACGAGCCCGCCAAGAACCTGGACAACGAGGGCGATCACGAACTGATGCGCAAATTGCAGGGTCTGCGCGGACGAGCCACAGTTCTCATCGTCACCCAGCGCCCCAGCCACATGCGTCTGGCCGATAGAGTCATCTACCTGGACGGTGGCCGGGTCTTGCTTGACGGCCCGCCAAGCGAAGTACTGCCGCAACTGAGCTTGAGCTGAACCATGAACTTTCTAGCCAAGATCAAAAAGGCGTCCAACTCCGCAAGCGCGCCGAACCAGGACCGGTTGGTCAGGTTCCTGTCTCAGCCGCTGTTGCTGGAAGAAGCGGGTCCACCCAAAGTGCTGGTTCAGTTGCTTGGGGTTGTGAGCCTGCTGGTCGTTGGCCTGATCGGCTTTGCTGCTCTCACGGAAATTAGCGAGTCGGCGGTGGTCCAGGGCCAGGTGAAACCGGCCGGCTCGGTCAACCTGGTACAGCATCTGGAGGGCGGCATCGTTGCGGAGATTCATGTGGAAGAAGGCGCTATCGTCGAGCGCGGTGACAGGCTGATCACCCTGGAAGGGGCCGCCGCGCAAGCCGAGCTCGAGCAGATGCGCGCCCGCGAGGCGTCACTCGCGCTGCGCGCCGAACGCTTGCGTGCCTTCGTGCTCGATCGTATGCCGTATTTCTTCCCGCAGGAGGCCCCCACCGCGTCGGCACCAGAGCCAGCCTCCGAGCCAGAGCCGAAGGATCTAGAGCCCGACATCCGCAAGCAGTTGATCGATGCGCGAACGGACGAACGCAAGGCACGTTTGGCGGCTCTCGGCCAGGCCTATCCCGAATTGGCCGAGGATCAGAGTTCAATTCTCGGATTGCAAATCCAAGCCCGGGACAGCCAGCGCCAAGTGATCCAGTCACGCGTCGAACAGCGCCAAGCCCAGCTAGAGGCGCTGGTCGAGCAGAAATCCAGTCTCAAGGAACAGGTCGCGATCATCAGGGAACAGGTGGGGATGCGCAAGAAGCTCTTGAAGAAGGGGCTGGTATCGCGGGTCGTCTATTTGGAAACCGCACGGGCACTGTCCAAGGCGCAGGGCGAGCTCGCTTCCCTGGTGGGCCAGGAGATGCAGACTCGTGCCTCGCTCGGCGAGGCGCAAAACAGCCTGCTGGAGCTGAACGCCAAGCTGCGCAACGAGGCGCTGGACGAAATGGGTAGTGTTACCGCGGAATTGGCCCAGGTGCGCGAAGCCATAGCCAAGCTTCAAGATCGCTTCAAGCGCCTGGTCATCGTGGCGCCGACCCGTGGCATCGTTAAGGGCTTCACCACCAGGACTCTCGGCGCGGTGATCGGCCCGGGTCAGCGGGTCTTGGAGATTGTGCCACTCGACGACATGCTGGTTGCCGAGGTGCGGATCTCGCCGCGCGATGTGGGGCACCTGCGTCAGGGCCAACTGGCCAACGTCAAGTTCACAACCTACGATCCGGCGCGCTTCGGCGTGGTGGAAGGCCGGCTCAAGCGAGTATCGGCCTCGACTTTCGAGGACGAGCGCGGAGAGCCCTATTTCAAGGGTATCATCGAGTTGAACCAAAGCTATGTCGGCAGTGACCCGGCCAGGAACCCGATACTGCCGGGCATGGTGGTTGACGCCGATATCGTCACCGGCAGCAAGTCGCTGCTGCAGTACCTGCTGAAGCCGGTCTACCGGGGCCTCAGCAATGCCTTCCGCGAACGCTGAACTCGCCCATCGGCCGGATTGGTGCGGGCGGCGGGACTCGAACCCGCACGGTCAATGACCCCGAGATTTTAAGTCTCGTGCGTATACCAATTTCGCCACGCCCGCACCGGGGCGATACCGCCGGTGTCTTTCTTTTGCCGCAGGGTGCGACTGGGCGCAACCGTCACCTAACACCAAAGGTCAGTATCAATGACCTTTGGTGTTAGCCGGTGGTTGCGCGCCGGTGACGAGGAACCCTAACGGAATAACGCCCGACAAAGGATTTGGTCGCGCCATCGGCCTGCCGCTCTGTATGGTTCCGGTAACACGTTGGCCCGGAGTCTAGCTTTGCGCTTGGCGATTCGCCGCGCATCATTTGAGGAGTGGAAGTCATGGCTGAGCGTCTGAAGGATCGTGTGGCGCTGGTGATCGGCGCCGGGTCGTCCGGGCCCGGCTGGGGCAACGGCAAGGCGGCGGCGGTGCTCTACGCGCGCGAGGGCGCCAGCGTCTTCTGTGTCGACCGCCATTTGGCGGCCGCGCAGGAGACCGCCGGGATCATCGCCGAGGAGGGCGGCACCGCCATGGCCCACCAGGCCGATGTCGCCAAGAGCGGCGAGGTCGCGGCCTTGGCCGCGCGCTGCCTCGATCTCTATGGTCGGATCGACGTGTTGCACAACAATGTCGGCATTCTCGAGGTCGGCGGTCCGGTCGAGGCGAGCGAAGAAAGCTGGGACCGGGTGCTCTCGGTCAACCTCAAGTCCATGTTCCTGACCTGCAAACACGTGCTGCCGACGATGGTGGCTCAGCGCAAGGGTGCGATCGTCAACATTGCCTCGATCGCCGCAATCCGATGGCTCGGTGTGCCCTACATCTCCTACTCGGCCAGCAAGGGGGCGGTGGTTCCCTTCACCCGTTCCATCGCTTTGGAATATGCCGACAAGGGAATCCGGGCCAATTCGGTGCTGCCGGGTCTGATGAACACGCCGATGATCGTCGAACCGCTGAAGGATGCCTATGCCGGCGGCGATGTCGAGCGGATGCTGGAGATCCGTGACGCCCAGTGTCCCATGGGTCGCATGGGCGACGCCTGGGACGTGGCCCACGCCGCGCTCTTCCTCGCTTCCGACGAAGCCAAGTACATCACTGGTACGGAATTGGTGGTGGACGGCGGTATCACCGCGAAGATTTCTTAGGAACTGCTGTTGCCGCGCCGCGCCCGGGCTCGGAACGCGACAGGCGCCAGCACGACGATCAGGAAGATGCGGACGATGTGATGGGTGGCGACGAACGCGGCGTCGAGCGACATGGCCAGCGCGATCAGGCTCATCTCGGCCAGGCCGCCCGGCGCGAAAGCCAGTATCAGCGCGGTGATCGGCAGGTCCGTCGCCGCGTTGAGCGCGATGGCGAAAGCCAGCGTAACGGCGATCAAAATCACCGTGCTGCCGGCGGCCAGGACGGCCGTGCGGCTGATAAAGCTGAGCTCGACACCGGCGAAACGACAGCCGATCGAGGTGCCGACAACGACCTGGGCGGCGGCGACCAGTTCGACCGGCGGCTTTGCTTCGGTCCAGCCGGCGAGATGCAGTGCCGCGCTCAGCACCATGGGGCCGACCACGGCGGCAGCCGGAAGCCTGAGCGCCTTGGCCCCGAAAAATCCGACCGCCCCGCAGGCTGCGAGAATGAGAAAGTCGGCTGGTGCCATAACCTCGAGCGCAGGGCTGGCTGCCGGCCGCGCCGCCGCCTCGTAGCCAAGCAGAAGTTGAAAGGCGAAAGGCAGGATCAGGATGACCAGCAGCAAGCGCGAGGCATGGACCAGGGAAATGATCCGGCCGTCGCCGCCCAATTCGCTGCCGACCAGGATCATCTCGGAAAGCCCGCCCGGCATGGCGGAGAAGAAAGCCGTTGGCCGGTCGTAGCCGCCGAAGCGTCGGAAATAGAACGTCGAGGCCGCACCGGCCACGGCGACGTAGACGAAGAGCGTTGCCAGGCTGACCGCCCATTCCGTCATTCGCTCGAGGATATCCGGCGTGAAGCCGCTGCCCAGCATGACGCCGAGAATGGCCACCATGATACTGCGCAGACCCATGGGCAGGACCACCGGCGCGCCGGCGATCGCCGCGAGCGTGGTCGCCGCCATGGCGCCGATCATCCAGGCCAGCGGCAGGCCGAACCAAGCCGCGAGCGCTCCGCCCAGACTGCCGATCGCGAGTGCGAGCAGGAGCGGGGCGAGCCGCGTCAAGCTGCCGCGACCCGGTCGATCAGCCGCGCCATGAATCCTTCGCAGAGCGCGACTTGCTCCAGGCTGACGTATTCATCGGGCTTGTGCGCCTGCTCGATTGAACCGGGTCCGCAGACCACCGCCGGAATGCCGCTGTCGTGGAACAGCCCGGCCTCAGTGCCGAAGGCGACCTTTGCGGTGGTGTTGCCGCCGCTGAGCGCCTTGGCCAGGGCCACCACCTCGGCGTCGGGCGGCGTTTCCAGCCCGGGGAAGGACGACATCTCCTGCCACGCGAAGCCGGCGTCGGGCGCGATCGCCTTCATGGCCGGCTCGATCTCTTCGTGGGCGTAGGCCTTGACCTCCGCCAGCAGCGCCTCGGGGTCGTCCTCCGGCAGGTTGCGGAACTCGAACTCGAAGCTGCAGCCGCCGGGCACGATGTTGAGCTGCGTGCCGCCCTGGATCAACCCGGTGTGCACCGTGGTGTGGGGTACGTCGTAGTCGGTGTCGTAGGGGCCTTGCTCGGCCTTGCGTCGGGCCATGTCGGCCAGCTTGACGACCAGTCGCGCCGCCGCGTTGATGGCGTTGACACCCTTGGGCGCAAGCGAGGAATGGGCTTCCAATCCCCGGACATGGCAGCGGTGGGACAGCTTTCCCTTGTGGGCGGTGATCACCTTCATGTTAGTCGGTTCGCCGATGATGCAGGCGAAGGGCCTGACCGGCTGTCGCGCCAGGAACGCCAGCAGCCCGCGCACGCCAACGCAGCCGATTTCCTCGTCGTAGGACAGGCACAGGTGGATCGGCGTCTTGAGCCCGCGTTCTAGAAAGCGCGGCACATGGGCCAGTGCGACCGCAACGAAGGACTTCATGTCGCAGGTTCCGCGGCCGTAGAGCCGGCCGTCCTTCTCGGCGACCTGCCAGGGGTCGCTCGACCAGTTCTGATCGTCGATCGGGACCACGTCGGTATGGCCCGATAGCGCGATGCCGGGCCGGTCGTCCGGCCCCAGGGTGGCATAGAGGTTGGCTTTGCAGCCGTCCGAATCATGGGTCAAGTGAGACTCGACGCCGTGCTCGGCCAGATACCCCTGCACGTAGTGGATAAGCTCCAGGTTCGAGTTACGGCTGGTCGTATCGAAGCCGATCAGCCGTTCGATCATGGCGCGGCTTTCGGGGCTCACACGGGGGTTCTGGGGCAAGGCTAGGTTCTCACCGGTTTGAAACGAACAGGACACCAAGGATGGCAGAGGCTAGGCATCAGTGCCAGCCTATGTGTACTTCGTCACCGCGAGGCGTCTTGCTTGAGCCAAAGCTTGAGCAAACGGCGCATGGCTTTCGCATTGGCCGTTGAACCGATTGACACGGCAACCCAATCCTTGCAGTCCGGGGCATAGGCTTTGTCCGGATAAGCCAAGTCGAAAAAGAATCGCAGCGCCTCCTCAATCGAGTCCTTTTCGTGCCACGTTGTCATGACCACACCCTCATCATCTGGCATGTCGAGCTTTCGCATGACATGAGCCCAATCGAAGGTGTCGTGCACCGACTCACAGCCGGAACCCCAGGCACACACGTAGGCAAGGCCCTGGTCGAGGGCCGTTTCGGCGAACCTTGAGAGTGCGTCTTCGTCGATCTTCGCGGCATCGCACGCAAGGAAAAGAACAAAGTGCCGGGAGGTCAGGTGCATCTGCGTTGGCCAATCGCCAAGTCGTTTAAGGTCGGCGACATAGAACATGCGGTCGGATTTGTCTTTGTCGAGCGGTTCCAGGGCGGTCATTTGCGCATCCGATTATTTGGCCGGCTTCCGGCATCAAGGATGTCTAACAAGGAAATTCACGCGGCGTCGTGGAAAATGATGCCCAGCGCATAGCGCTCGCCGGCGTGTATCTCGCTCACGCCGTGGCGCATGGCGGCGCGCAGGACGCCGCGCTTACCTTCGACCGGGCGCTCGAAGACCGGAAAGATCAGCATCTCTCCCTGGTCGGGCGCTATGGCCGTGCCCCGCGCCTGTTGGCGCGGGCGGTTCTCCACCAAAAGGAACTCGCCGCCGTGGTAGTCGCGATCCCGCCGGCTCAGCACGATTGTGGCCTGGAGGGGGAACAGAAGTTCGCCGTAGAGATCGCGGTGCAGGCAATTGTAGCCGCCGGCGCGGTAGTGCAAGAGCAGCGGGGTCGGCTTGGTTTGGCCGGCCGTGTGGCATTGCCGGCGATAGGCCTCGAGCGTGGCCGGATAGCGCGGCTCGGCCCGCAGCGCCGCCATCATGCGGTTGGCGATGGGCGCCAGGCGGCCGTAGAGTGCGCCGCGCAATTCGGCCACGACTTCGGGCAAGGGCTCGGCGAAGTAGGCGTAGTCGCCCTGGCCGAAGCGATAGCGCGCCATGTCGATGCGGCTGCGGAACCGCTCGTCGTCGGCATATAGCCCGATCAGTCCCCGGCAGCACTCCGGCGACAGCACCGGCCCCGTGTGGGCATAGCCCTGGGCCGCAATTGCCGCCTCGATCGCGCTCCACTCGAGCGCGGCGAGCCTTTCCGTGGGTGAAGTTCTGGTCATCGAAGGTGCCTTAGCCTGACCGGCCGGCGGATTTCTATCCGGATCCTGCGCCGCCGCCTTGCCTTGCTTGATCATTCCGCTGTTTTTCCAGGGCCGCTTCCTCGAACAGCCAGTCGCGGAACGCCGTCACCTTGGGTCGCTCGGCGCCGGACGGCGGAAAGACGATAAAGTAACGAAATTGCGACGGGACGCTCGGACCGAAGGGCTGCACCAGGCGCCCCGCGTCCAGGTCGTTGCCCATCAGCGCGCTGCGTCCCAGGGCCACGCCCTGACCTTCGATGGCGGCCTGCAGCACCATGGAGGCATCGGTGAACCCGGGCCCGCGGGAGGTATCGACGTCGGTCACGCCGGCAATCTTGAGCCAACTGTCCCAGTCCTTGCTTTCCTTGGAAGTGGTCGGGTCGTGCAGAAGCGTGTGGTGCTTGAGATCGGCCGGCTGCTTGAGCGGCGGCCCGGATGCCAGCAACTTAGGGCTGCACACCGGGAACACCACGTCGTCCATGAAATGCTCGACGACCAGGCCCGGATAGTCGCCCCAACCGTAGCGGATCGCGATATCCACCTCGTCTCGGCTGAAATCGGCCAGTTCGTTGTTGGCCGAGACCAGCACGTCGATGTCCGGATGCCGTTCGCGGAAGCGCGACAGTCGCGGCAGCAGCCACTTGGCGGCGAAGGAGGGCAGCACGCTGACCTTCAGCGAGCCGGTCGCCTCGGCGGCGCAGAGCAGGTTCGTTGCGCTGGCAATCTGGTCGAAGGCCTCGCGCAGGGGCGGCAGGTAGGCCTGTCCCGCGTCGGTCAGCATGAGCCGCCGGTTGAAGCGCCGGAACAACTGGACGCCCAGCGATTCCTCCAGTCCCTTGATCTGGTGGCTGATCGCCGCCTGGGTGACGAAAAGCTCCTCGGCGGCCTTGGTGAAGGACAAGTGGCGGGCCGCGGCCTCGAAGGCGCGGATCGCGTTAAGCGGCGGCAGGCGGCGGGCCATGAGCGACCAAGAGATTATAAATTCTAATCTGATTCATGAGATATCATCGTTTGCCTAACCAGCCAAGTGGCAATATCTAGATCGTCAGAAGTTGGCGTAGAAAGCTGTTTTCGTGCACAAGATTCGGAGATATCCAGCGCACCGAATTGGTTACAAAGGGTGATCGGGCAGAAAGCAGCAAGCTACAAGAATCGGATAAGGAGATTTGATATGTCGTCGACCCAGTGCCAGACCCTGCAGACCCCTGTTGCAAGCTTTCACGAGCACCGCGTCGGCTTTGCTGGTGCCTTGAAGCAGTCGGTCTCGACGGTTTTCGGAGCCCTCTCGCTCTGGCAGGAGCGCGCCGCCCAGCGGGCCCATCTGGCGGCGCTCAACGATCACATGCTGAAGGATATCGGCATCACCCGCGTCGACGCCGAGCGGGAAGCCGCCAAGCCCTTCTGGCGCGCCTAGTTTCAAGCCGAGTGCCGGTACGCCCCCCACCGGCCAAACCTCAGGCGGTCACCCACCGGTGGCCGCCTTTCTTGTTGTCCCGTGTGAAATGCTTGATTACGGCTGGAACTGTTCCTGCAGGATGCGTTGTTCCAAATTGTGCTCCGGGTCGAACAGCAGGTGCAGCGAGACGCCGGGGTCTTCGCAGACCTCGACCCGTGTGACGTGGCGCAATTCGGTGTAGTCCGCCGTCGCGCTGACCGGGCGCTTTTCGGGGTTGAGGATGTCGAAGGTGACCCGCGCCGTGTTGGGCAGCAGTGCGCCACGCCAGCGCCGCGGCCGGAAGGCGCTGATCGGCGTCAGCGCCAAGAGCTGCGTGCCGATCGGTATGATCGGACCGTGCGCCGAAAAGTTGTAGGCGGTGCTGCCAGCAGGCGTCGAGACCAGGATGCCGTCGCAGATCAGCTCCGGCATGCGCATGACACCGTCGACACTGATCCGGATCCAGGCCGCCTGTCGGCTCTCGCGCAGCAGCGATACCTCATTGATCGCCAGCGCGTCGATCTTGTCCCCGCCCAATGACTGTGCCGTCATGCGCAGAGGGTGCAGGGTGACCCGCTCCGCTCGCGCCAGGCGGGCCGGCAGGTCGTCCTCGTTGAAGGCGTTCATCAGGAAGCCGACCGTGCCGCAGTTCATTCCGTAGATCGGCACGCCGCGGTCTATCGAGGCGTGCAGGCTCTCGAGCATCAGGCCGTCGCCGCCCAGCGCGACGACGATATCCGCCTGCGCCATCGGCACAGAGGGATAGCGGGCCTCCAGGCTCTTGCGCGCCGCCGCGGCTTCTTCCGTGTCGGCGGCGACGAAGGCGATGCTCGGTTGGCTCATGGAATCCCTGGTGCAAGATTGCGGCGTGGTCGCGAGTATAGCGTCTGGCGTGCCGGATGCCAGGAACGCTGTCGTCGGTCCAAATCTCGATGATAATGACCCCTTTCACCGCGCACGCCTGCTCCTGGCGAGCGAACGGACGTGCACGGCCTCCGCCGCTATGAAATAGGTCATTAACATCAAGACTTGGTACAAGCTTGCCAAACGGCCTAGCGTTCCGCAGTCTGGCGGCGCGGCTATAGTAAGGGAAACGACCATGAGGCGGTGGGGCGGTGTTTTGACGGCGGCTTTCTGCGGTCTGCTGGCGATTCTGCCGCTGTCGGGGCTGGCGGCCGAGTCGGACGAGGACAAGCACAGCGGATACTACTATCCCGAGCCGGTCAGCCAGGAAGTCTATAGCGCCCGGGCGCAGCCCCTTCCCGAGGCGAGTCGCCGGCTGAGGGTCGGCTTCGTCACCGGCGCGTCCCAGGCCATGGCGGGGCGCGCCTATGCGCCGCGCTTTGCACTCTTCGCCAAGGGCGAACACGCTGAAAAGCTGGTCATCGTGGCGCTAGTCGACGGGCCGATTGATACGCTGTACCGGGCCCGCGCGGTCTTGGCCGATCTGACCGCGATGTCCCGCGCCCTGCCGATCTTCAATGAATTCGGGGTCCAGGACTGGTTTACCTTCTTCGATCTGGCCAAGATGATGGGCTTCGAGCAGATAACCATCTCCGACGGGCGCACCTTCGCCCACCAGATCATCATCCGGTAAACCCGGTAACGGTTCGAACACAGGCCACGGGAATGGCGCCCGGACCCCGACGGCCGGGCGCACTCCATCTTCCGCTGGACTCCAAAGTCCCGCCAAACGCTTCTCCGCCGATTCAGGCGGATTTCAGGGCCGTAACCTTGGGTTCCTTGCTGCCGGACTTGTCGCTGTCCAAGCGGCCGACGTAACCCTCGAAAGAGGCGCCGCGTTCGAGTTCGAGGTATTCCTGATAGATATCACCGGTCACCTTTGCGGTCCTGGTCAGGATCACCTTCTTGGCCCTGATCTCGCCGCTGAAGGTACCGCAAATGCGTACCGTCTCGGCCTTCACCTTGCTGTTGATGATCGGCTCGGCGCCCAGGGTCAGCGTCCGGCAGGTAATATCCCCGTCGACGCGACCGTCGATCTGTAAATCGCCGGTGCAGACCAGATCACCTTTGATCGTCAGGTCTGAACTAATGATCGATTGCTGCGGGGGCTTTCTCTTCGAGGTTTCGGCCGGTTCGTTGTAATCAGCGTCGGATGGAGTCGTCTTGTTCGATTGGAACATCATACTTGCACAGCTCCTAATGGTGCGTTGAACGCGATACGACCCTTCCACCCAAATCCAACCCCCATCTTGCCATTAAGCACACTTTACCGGTGTGCGTTTCCTGTGTCATTTACCATAGGGCGGGGCGACAATGCTATAGGCACCTTCAACGGCCATCCATGCATTGGCCTCGACCATTGCCGCAGACGTTTGATGCGGTTCTTTGACCCCAGCGCCGGCCAAGCCGGGCGAGGTCAGAACCAGCGCCCGGCGGCGCGGCCGCGCTTTTCCAGGTAGCGCTGATGATAGTCCTCGGCCATGTAGAAGGTCGAGGCCGGCGTGATCTCGGTGACGATCGGCTCGCCGAACCGGCCGGACTGCGCTTCGCGGGCCTTCGACGCCCGAGCGGCGGCTTCCTGCTCCGGGCCATGGAAGAAGATCGCCGAGCGATACTGCGAGCCCACGTCCGGGCCCTGGCGGTTCTCGGTGGTCGGGTCGTGGATCTCCCAGAAGAGATCCAGCAGCTGGTCGTAGGAGACCCGTTTCGGATCGAACTCGACCTGCACCACCTCGGCGTGGCCGGTTTGGCCGGAACAGACGTCTTCGTAGGTCGGATTCTCGAAACTGCCGCCGGAATAGCCCACCGCGGTGGTCTTCACGCCCTTCACTTGCCGGAACGCCGCCTCGACGCCCCAGAAACAACCGGCACCGAATAGAGCCTTTTCCATAGTCCAACCTCGTCCTCGGGGTAGCCTGCCATGTAGTCCCTGGAACGCCGCTTGCCACCCCTGAGTAGCCGTTTCAAGCGCTGCTTGAACCGGGGTTCAGCCGCCGGTATGGCTCATGTGGCGGCCGACCGACGGCCGTTTGTGGCGGCGATCGATGATGAAGTCGTGGCCCTTGGGCTTGCGAGCGATGGCCTCATGGATCGCCGAGTCCAGCAGAGCGTCGTCGTCGCTCATCCGAAGCGGCGTGCGCAGGTCGGCGGCGTCTTCCTGGCCCAGGCACATGTAGAGCGTGCCGGTGCAGGTCAGGCGCACCCGGTTGCAGCTTTCGCAGAAGTTATGGGTGAGCGGCGTGATGAAGCCGATCCGCCGGCCGGTCTCCTTGACGCCGACATAGCGCGCCGGGCCGCCGGTCTTGTAGTCGATCTCGTCGAGCGTCCACCTCTGGTTCAGCTTGGCGCGCACCAGCGACAGCGGCATGTACTGTTCGAGCCTTGTCTCGCCGCCGATATCGCCCATCGGCATGACCTCGATGAAGGTGAGATCGAAGCCCTCCTCGCCGCACCAGGCGACCATGCGGTCGAACTCGTCGTCGTTGACGCCTTTCAGCGCGACCGCGTTGATCTTGATCGCGAGGCCGGCGGCCTTGGCGGCCTCGAGCCCCTGCATGACCTTGTCCAGCTTGCCCCAGCGGGTGATGGCGGTGAACTTGTCCGGGTCGAGGGTGTCGAGCGAGACGTTGACCCGGCGCACGCCGAGATCGGTCAGTTCCGTGGCGTACTTGGCGAGCTGGCTGCCGTTGGTGGTCAGCGTCAGCTCGTCGAGCGCGCCGCTCTTCAGATGGCGCGAAAGGCCGCGGAACAGGTTCATGATGTTGCGCCGGACCAAGGGTTCGCCGCCGGTCAGGCGCAGCTTGCGGACACCCTGGCGCACGAAGGCGCCGCACAGGCGCTCGAGCTCTTCCAGGCTCAGGACTTCGGCCTTGGGCAGAAAGGTCATGTCTTCCGACATGCAATAGACGCAGCGGAAGTCGCAGCGGTCCGTCACCGAGACCCGCAGATAGGTGATCGCCCGTCCAAAGGGATCGATCATCTCGCCCATAAAACCCCTCCCGTCGGCCTGCTTGCTGCGGCCGTTGATCCGGTTCGAGCCCCAATATAGGGGCTGAGCCGGCATATTTCGCCCCCAAGTTTCCTATGGAATCGGGGCACTATGCAAGGCCCGGCGGCGCGCACTTGGCAAACCCGTCACCGCCGCCTAGCCTTGCCGGCCATGGCACCATCTCAAAACTCCGTGCTGGATCGGCCCTTGGCGCGCTTCGTCGCGCTCGGCGTGGCCTTTCTCGCGCTCGCCTCTCTCGCCTACATCCACCGCGACGATCTCTTCCCGCCGGAGGTCCAGGAAATCGCGGCGGACGATCCGGTGGCGCTTTGCCTCGCCGAGCGGGCCGCCGGCATCGACCAGATGCTGGCGGACGGCACGATCAACGGCCAGCAAGCCGGCCTGTTCAAGCGTCGCGCCGAGGCGCTCTGCCAGGCGCAGTTCGGCCGGTCCGGGCCGGTGCGGCAGTAGCGTCGGACGCGCCGCATGCGGTCGGGCGCTTGGCGCTCGGGATCTCGATCGCGATGGCCCCTACGGGGCAGCCAGAAGCGCAAAGGCCGCAACCGTCGCACAGTTCCACCAGAACCTCGGGCCGGGCAAAGCCGCCCAAGAAGGTGCGGAAGCGAATCGCCCGGGCTCTGCAGCGTTCTTGGCAAAGCACGCAAAGAACACCTTGCATCGCGAGGCATTGGCTGTCCGCCACCACGGCGGTCGGTCGATCCTTGCCTTCGGCGGCCTGGCGGGCCTGGTCCGCGCGCCTTCCTGCGGTCTCGCGGCGGTTCGTTTTGGCCATGGCGGCTGCCCTTGACGAAGTCCTCACAAGGTCATTTCAGCCGAGTTCCGGCCCGCCGTCCCTGATCTACCTCAATGCCGAGGTCAATGGCATGGGCCGCCTGACCGCGGTGATGCCGCGGCCGGACTCCTGCTTGACGCGGGCGACCAGATCGGCCAGGGGCTCGATGGCGACCAGCATGTCGAGGGCGTTGGCGTGCACCACGCGCCAGTCGTCGAGCGCGATGGCGACGTGGTCGGGCAGGTAGATCAGGTCGCCACGCTCCGGTTCCGCGTCGAGCGGCCGGGCCTCGCCAAGGCTCTCGGCCTGCATGTCGCTGTCGCGCGGGCAGGGCAGGCCGGCGCGGTTGAGCGCGATCTGCACCAGGGCGGAGCAATCCAAGCCCAAGCTCGACCGCCCGCCCCAGAGATAGGGCACGCCGAGGAACTGCAGAGCGGTCGCAACATAATCCGGCGCGACCTCGTCGAGCGGCGCCAGATGGCGCCGGTAGACCCAGCCGCCGCCGGCCAGCTCGCTGAATTGGTCGGTTTCCCGGACGACCGCGACCGCACCGGTCATGGGCAAGCTATCCAGCGCCGGCGCTTTCAGGTCCGGCTCCGGATAGACGAAGCTGCCCAGCACCTTGACCGCGTGGCTCGGCTGCCGGACCTCGGCGCTCAGGGCCTGCAGCGGCACATAGCCGACGTAGCCGTCGGTCAGGTTCTGGACCCAGGCCCAGCCGTCGGCCTGGTGGTAGAGCGTGACGATCTCGCCGCCCAGAAGCTGGCTGTCGAGCGCGGTATCGGCGGCCGGCCCGCGCCTCAGATCGGCGATGCCGTGGGCCACCTGCCGGCGTTCGCCGGCGACGAAACGGGCCGCCCCGACCCGGCCTTTCAGGTGCTCGGCGGCCAAGTCCGGACGGTAGGCGTGCAGCCTTGGGTCGAGCTTGGTCATGGGCTGTCTTTAGCGCGCCCCGGTTAAGGCGCCGCTAAGCCCCGCCGCCATCGCCGCCGCCGTTCGCCTTGGCCCGGTCGGCCAGGACCTTGGCACGGGCTTCCTCGATCTCGCGTTCGCGCAGGTAGTCGTCGGTCGTGCGCGGGATCGGGCGCGGCGGCCCGGCGAGCGGCGCGTCGGGCTGGTCGAACTGGACCACCACGCGGCAGTCCTCGCACATCATCAGCCGGTCGATCTGCGCCTCGCTCGCGAACATGGAATGCTTGCCGGCCAACTGCTCGGCGATCCGCTGGATCGAGCGTTCGACTCCGAAGGGCTTGCCGCAGCGGATGCAGTGGAATGGCTCGGCCTCGTTCAGCTTGACCGCGCCGCGCGCCGCCTCGGTGAAGTTCAGCCGCGGCTCGAGCGCGATCACGTGTTCCGGGCAGGTCGCCTTGCACAGGCCGCACTGTACGCAGGCCTCCTCGTTGAAGCCGAGCCAGGGGCGGTCCTCGGCGTCGAGCAGCGCCCCGGTCGGGCAGGCGCCGACGCAGGCCAGGCAGAGCGTGCAGCCGGCGGTGTCGACGGTGATCGCGCCGAACGGCGCGCCGGCCGGCAGCGGCAGGATGTCGAGCGGCTCGGGCGCCACATCGTGCAGGTGGCGCAGCGCCAGCAGGGTGCGGCTGCGCTTGCCGCCCATCGGCAGGAAGCCGCCGGCCGGGGCCGCCCGGTCCGGCGCCAGGTCCCAGAGCGTCTGCTCGACCTGCTCCGGGTCGGCCTGGTCCAGCAGGTGGACCCGTCCGCCGCCGTGGCCCAGGCCCGCCATCACGGTCTCGGCCAGGCCGATCTGCTGGGCCAGCCCGCCCAGTTCGTCGTGCTTCGCCGGGTCGACCAGGACGGCGATCCCGGCCGCGCCCCAGGCCAAGGCCCCGGCCAGGAAGTCGAGGCCGACCTGGGTCACCTCGTTGACCGCGAAGGGCAGGACCTTTCCCGGCAGACCGCGCCCGAGGCGCGCCATCAGGGCGATCATCTCGGCGCCGTGACGGCTGTCGTGCAGCAGCAGGACCGGCTCTTCGCCGCCGGCCTGGCGGTAGCCGGTCAGCAAAGTGCGCAGGCGCTGGAACAGGCCGTCGCCGGCCGGCAGCTGGTAGCTCGCCGCGCCGGTCGGGCAGACGCTGGCGCAGGCGCCGCAGCCGGCGCAGGCGAAGGGGTCGATCGCGACCTTGTCCCCGGCCGACGTGATCGCCGAGGCCGGGCAGACGTCGAGGCAGCGGGTGCAGCCGGTCTTGCGGCTGCGCGCATGGGCGCAGATCTCGGCGTCGTAGTGGACGTAGATCGGCTTTTCGTAGTCGCCGACCATGTCGGCGATGTCGAACAGCGCCTTTTGCACCGCCGCCGGGTTGCCCGGGTCGGGCCTGAGGTAGCCGTCGACCTTCTCGGCGGCCGGGAACAGCGGGCTGCCGCCGGTCAGATCGAGAATCAGATCGCATTCGCTGTAGGCGTTGTCTTTGGGCGACTCGAAGGCGACTTCCCGGCGCGAGGAGGGCGCCGCCGGGGCGTAATCGTTCACGTTCAGGGCGAACTTCCCGAGGTGCCCCGCCGCCTTGACGATGGTGCCCTTGAAGATCGGCACGTCCATCACCCCGGGCGGCAGCAGCGTCTCGGGCCGCGTGAGCAGCAGCGTGACCTCGAGCCGGCCGGCCAGCTGCCGGGCCGCCTCGAGCGCCCGCTCATCCCGGCCGTAGACCAGGCAGACCCCCTTGGAGGACAGCGTCAGCGCCGGCGCCGGCTGCATCTCGAGCGCCGCCTCGGCGAGCAGCGCGGCGATCTTGGCGCGCGCCTCGCGGCCGGCCGCGGCCTCGGACCAGCCGGCGGTCTCGCGGATGTTGAGGAAGCCGACCTCGGCCTCGGGCTTCTCCTCGGCGGCGACCTCGGCGAACAGCGGCGCCTCCTGGGTGCAGGCGACCAGGAGCGGCTTGCCGTCGGCGAGCGCGGCCTGGAAGTTGCCGAGCTGGGCCCGGCACAGCTGGCTGTTGAGCGCGAGCTCGCCCTCGGCGCCGACCGCCTGGCAGGCCTTGGCCAGCTTGCCGGCCTCCAGCGGCATGGAGTGCTCGCAGTCGCAGACGAGGAGCTTCTTGCCCCTGAGTTCCATCGCGTCTCTCTCCCTGGCGCGGCGCTCGGGCGCCGTTCTTCGTCCCGGCGCCATAATACCGGCGCGGCCGCCCCGGATACGACCCTAAATTTCGTGCGGCCTTGGCGCCATAAAACAACCTTGATCACTACGGAGGCGCAGGAACACGGAGAAACAACTTGGTTCACCACGAAGACACCAAGACACGAAGCAACAATCGATTTCACCACAAAGACGCCAAGACACGAAGCAATGGTCCGGCACGCAAAGCGCGCAAATAGAACACCTTGGTGTCTTCGTGCCTTTGTGGTGACGACGTTGTTTCTCCGTGCCTCTGTGCCCTCTGCGCCTCCGTGGTGAGCCAGCTTTCTTGGTGTTCCGGGCACAGGAAAGATATCGCTGGCCCGCTAGGCCCGGCCGGCGGCTATACTCGCGCGGGCGAAGAGGCGAGGGCGCGGATGCACGACTTCATGACCACGCGGGAGGTCGCCGACTACTTGCGCATCAAGGAGCGGCGGGTCTACGAGCTGGTGCGCCAGCGCGCGATCCCCTGCACCCGGGTGACCGGCAAGTGGCTGTTTCCCCGAACCCTGGTCGACGTCTGGCTGGCCGAGAGCGCGGGTGAGGCTGGCCGGGCGGGGACGGGCCGGGCCGACGGCGCCAGGCTCCAAGCGACGCCGCCGCCGGTGGTCGCCGGCAGCCACGACCCGCTGCTCGACTGGGCGGTGCGCGAATCGGGCTGCGGCCTGGCGCTGCTGCCGGGCGGCAGCCTGGACGGCCTGAAGCGCTTCGCGGAAGCCCAGGCCCAGGTCGCGGCCCTGCACCTCTACGACGCCGAGAGCGACCAGTTCAACCTGGCCGCGGTCCAGGCGACCCTGCCGACCGCCGGCCTGGTGCTGATCGAATGGGCCTGGCGCAACCAGGGCCTGGTGCTGCCCGCCGGCAACCCGCAAAAGATCGCCGGCCTGAAGCACTTGGCGGAACGAAAGGTCGCGGTCGCCCGCCGCCAGGAGGCGGCCGGCTCCCAGCTGCTCTTGACCCAGCTCCTGGAGCGCGAGGGCCTGGCGCCCGCCGACCTCGCCTTCACGGCCGAGACCGCGCGCAGCGAGACCGACCTGGGCCTGATGGTCCTGGAGGGCCGGGCCGAGGCCGGCTTCGCGGTCGAGGCCGTCGCCCGCACCCTCAAGCTCGACTTCGTCGCCCTGATGCGCGAGCGCTACGACCTCCTCCTGCGCCGCCGCGACTTCTTCGAGTTGCCGCTCCAGGCCCTGCTCGCGTTTGCCCGCACCGACGGCTTCCGCCGCCGCGCCGAGCAGATGGGGGGGTATGACGTGTCGGGGCTGGGGAGGGTGTGGCTGAACGGGCCTTAGGGGGGAGCCGCCACAATCCCCTCGAGCTCTTGTTGGCCCATTGCCGGGTAAAACGCGCCTAGTTGTGGCAGAAGGCGAGCGGCCTATTCCTCGATCGGCGAGAAGGGGATCACGCCGCCGAAATAGACGTAGAGG
>JBFJPL010000062.1:0-23664 GCA_041617155.1 Kiloniellales bacterium | reverse complement strand
TCGTAGCGCATGACATGCGGCTTGAGGCCCGGCGCCTCGGTCCAGCTGCGTACGTGCTGCCACCAGCTGCCGAGGTACTGCGGCAGCACCCGCGGCCCGCCGGCGACGATATGGTCCTTCCGGCACAGGGCCTCGACCGCCTCGTCCATCGTGGTTCGGAAGTGATGGGCGTAGGAGACCGCGACATCCAAGGGGTTGCGCAGGACGTAGATCGCACCGGCCGTGGCCGATGGTGTGATCAGCGCCGAATCCTCGACACGACCGACAAAGTTGTGGGTCTTGACGAAGACCGTCTGTCCCTTGGCGGTGGCGAACCACTCGTGCACCTTCGGACGCAACCGGTTGATTTCCGCCGCCGTCAACTCTTCCGCCGGCTTTCCGGTCAGCCGTTCGTAGTGGATCAGGAATCCGTCGCCGAGCGCGTAGCCCACCAGCTCGTTGATCGGCAGCGCGCTCGTCTGGTTCTTCATGTAGTTCGCCAGGAACGCCCTGAGCCAGGTGTTGCCCGACTTGGGATAGGAGGCGAGCCAGATGATTCCAAACATCTTCAAAGCGGCGGACTTCCTTGCGTCCCGGTTATGCCGACCGGCTGTCGTCAGAACTGGGCGGCGCCGGACTCATAGCCGACATTGCCCCGCAGCATGATGTTGAAGCTGATGCTGATGCGCTCCTCGTCGCTTTGGTTGGCGTCGACCAGGTGCTGGAACCAGGAATGAAACACCAGCAGCGTGCCTTCCCTGGGCGTGATGCTGTGCTTCGAGGCATTGAAGGGCGTGCGTTCGGAGACCTGGGGCAGCAGCACGATGGATTGCAGCCGTGGATCATGAAAGACGATGTCGCCGCATTTCTCCGGGGCCCGGACATAGTAGACGCCGCTCAGGTAGTTGTTCGGATGGCTGTGGATCCGGTGGGACTCGCCCTTGGAGTTGATGTTGGCCCAACAGTTGGTGATGTCGAAACGCTCGTAGCGACACTTGAGGAATTCCAGCACACCCTGCGAAGCCGCCATGATGCAGCTGGTCAAAGGTCGAAAGACTTCAAGTTTGTGAAGGTTGCCGCGGCTCTGCCAGGCGCTTGCCGACCGCGCCGGCTCGTCCGATACGGCGCGCAGGCGGTGCAGCTCGGTCGCCAGCCGGTCGTTCATGTCCTTGAATTCCTGCAGCTCGTGGACCCAGACGCAGGACGGGAAATACTGGCTGATCTCACATCTTGAAAACATGTCAGGCGGAATACCTTTGATGTTGTGCCTTGGACCGAAGCGGCGCCCGGCCGCCGTTCATGCCTCTGGCACGGGCTCGGCGCGGCCCGATATGCCCTGCCACTTGGGCCGGCTCATGCGCTCCGAGAATGCCGGGAACATGATGTTGAAGCTGATGCTGATCCGGTCGCCCTTGCCGCTGTTCGGCGCGACCGAATGCCGGAACCAGGCCGGAAAGAGCAGCAGCCGTCCTTCCTTGACCGGCACGTTGATCAGCGCCGTGTTGTGATTGTTGAGCCGGCGCGTCCTGGGCGCAATGATGTTGGGCTGCGGTCTCGGGTCGTGGAAGGAAATGCTGTCGCTGCCCGCCGGCGTGCGCAGGTAGTAGACGCCGCTCAGGTAGTTGTTCGGATGGCTGTGCGCCGCGTGGGGCGCGCCCTCGGGGTTGACGTTGGCCCAGCAGCCGGTGATCTCGAAGGCCTCGTACTCGATCTCGAGGAACTCCAGCGCGCCGGCCGTCGCCTTGTGGATGTAGGGCAGCAGTTCGGCGAAGCCTTCGCGCTCGTGCAGGTCGTGCGCGGTCTGCCAGGTCTGGCCCGGCAAGAGCGGCGGACGCGGCGCGATGATCGCCTCGATCTCCTGCGCCAGGCGGGCGTTCATCGGACGATGGCGCTCCGCCGCGAGGTCGTGGAGCCAGACCAGCGTTGGAAAGAGCGGCAAAGCCGTCGTGTTCTCGAACATGCTCCAGGGACCCCACTGTAAGTAGTTGTTTTTATTTACAATGCCGCGCCAAATCGATGTGTCATGTCTTAACACAACGGCTACGACGCCAGCAAGCAGCCCGCTCGCTCCTAGGTGTCGCCGGCCAGATCGCCCAAAGCCTCGAGCAGCGGTTCAAGGTGCTCACGGTAGTGCCGCCAGCGGCCGACCGCCTTGGTGTAGATCGGCTGCCGGACCTGCCATTGGCTCGCAGTCATCACCGGACGCCGGGACTCCGAGAACCCGAGGCAGGCCGCATCCCACTCCAGGCCGACCGCTTCCAGCAAGCGCCGCACGGTCGGTTCGGGATCCGCCACCAGCTCCTCGTAAACCACCTCAACCGGCGCCCTTGGCAGAACGGATCGCCAATGGGCCATGAGTCGATGGTAGTCGCGGTAGTAGCTGCCCAGATCGGTCAAGTCGTTGGAGAAACCGCCGCCCGCAGTGAAGTTCTGAAAGTAACAGGATAGGCAGGTATCGACCGGATCGCGCCGGCAGTGGACGATAGCCGCGCCGGGGAATAGCCGGGCGATAAATCCGAGGTGCAGAAAGTTCCTCGGCAGTTTGTCGGAAACCCGCTCGGACGTCGCATCGACACGCCTCAGCGCATCGAGGTAACGCGCGGCCAGTTGCTCCAGCGTTTGACTCCGCAAGCGCCAGACGCCGGCTGGATAATCCGCCACCGCCTCGGTGATCTGATCGAACTCGAGAAGTTCGCCGCCAGGTGCCACGGCTTCATGACTGCCGAGGATCTGCTCGACCAGGGTGGTGCCGGATCTGGGCATGCCGACGATGAAAAGCGGCTGAGGGCCGGTTGTCCTTGGCTTCGCAACGGTCTCGAAGGTGCCGATGGGAAAGGCCTTGATGATCTGATCTACCAGTCGCCGATGAGCCGCCCGATCATAGGGTCGGCCGTTCTCCGTGCGGGCCCGCCGTACGGCTTCGTTGAAGGTCCGGAAATGGTCAAAAGCGGCAGCATACTCGCGCCGTTGGTCGGCGATGAAGCCCAACGCATTGCGCACCAGCATCGCATCGAACCGTCCCAGGTTGCCTTCGTCCGCCAGGTTGCGGAACATCTCGATGGTCGCCAAATCGATAACGGTCCCATTTCCTTTGTTTGACAGGGCCAGGTGATAGAAGGCCCTAACATGATTCGGCTGGACCGCTAGCGCCTTCCGGTAAAGGTCCACCGCCGTGTCGCCTTCGCCCATAGCCGCGCACAGATTGCCGAGCGCGACATAGCCCGAAGCAAAACCGGGGTTTAGGGTTGTGGCTTGGCGGTACGCGGCTTTCGCATCGTCCACACGGCCGGTTTTCTTCAATCGATGACCCAGGTTAATGTGATACTCGGCCTTTTCGGGGTGCAGTCTGGTCGCGGTTCGCGCCGCCTCGACAGCGTCTTCGTAACGCCCATCGCCGCTCAACGCGAGCGCGAGGTTGTTATAGGTGCTGGCTTCTCGCCGGCCTTCGGCGATCGCCTGGCGGAGCGAACCAACCGCTTCACTATAGTTGCCCCGTTGCATCAAGACCACGCCCAGCCTCTCCCGCAGAGCCGGATCTCTCGCATGGCGCTTGAGCAGCCTGCGATAAAGCTTCTCGGCCTCGGCCAAGTTTCCGGCCTGGTGGCTGGCGGTCGCCTCGGCGAACAGCTGCTGGTCGCCTGAACGCGGTCGGGCGGCTTGGGATCGGGCCGTGTGAGGTCGTCTCGGCATGGCGTTGTCGTGAAACAGCTGGGTCGGCACTGTTATAGCCGAAATAGGCAATTTTTCGAGGCATTTGCAGTTGCCGTGCCAGGTCGATAAGTTGCTCGCTGCGGCGCGGCCGCGGTTCGCCAAGCGACGAGGTCTAACAGCCATGGAAACGGTTGACGGTGTTGCCATCGCCGACAACCTGGCCGAGGTCAAGGCGCGGATCGCCGCCGCGGCCCGCGCGGCCGGGCGCGACACCGCCGAGGTGACGCTGGTCGCGGTCGGCAAGACCCATCCGGCGGCCCGCATCGAGGCCGCGCTGGCGGCCGGCCAGAAGACCTTCGGCGAGAACCGGGTGCAGGAAGCCGAGGCCAAGTTTCCGGCCCTGAAGGCGGCCGACCCCGACCTGGTGCTGCATCTCATCGGGCCGCTGCAGACCAACAAGGCGCGCATCGCGGTCGCCCTGTTCGACGTGATCGAGACCCTGGACCGGCCGAAGCTGGCCCGGGTCCTGGCCAAGGAGATGGCCGCAAGCGGCCGGCGCCCGGCCTGCTATATCCAGGTCAACACCGGCGAGGAGTCGCAGAAGGCCGGTGTCCTGCCTGCCGAAGCCGACGACCTGATCGCGCTCGCCCGCGACCAGCTCGGCCTGCCGGTCGAGGGCCTGATGTGCATTCCGCCGCTCGACGAGGAGCCCGCCCTGCACTTCGCGCTCCTGCGCGAGATCGCCAAGCGCAACGGGCTGGCCAAGCTATCCATGGGCATGAGCGGCGACTACGAGACCGCGATCCGCTTCGGCGCGACCCACGTGCGCGTCGGCACCGCGATCTTCGGCCCGCGCGCGCCAAGGTGAGCGCCGCGCGTCTGAAAATCCACGGCGCCGTCGTGGCAAGCTCCGCAGCGCTGGTCGACCTCTAGCGCACCCAGAAGGGCTTGCGAACCTCGCGGTCGCGCCGCTCCGGCGGTATGCCGACGTCGTCCAGGAGATAAGGCTCGAGGTCACGCAAATGGCTGCGATCGCGCGCCCGCCGCCGCCACATCACCACGGTCGACGCGATCGACAGAAGCGCGGCTTTGAGAGATCCGCGGCGGGCAGGCAACTGGCCGGTGTAGATGCGGCTGAATGACATGGCGATACTCCCTGGCTTAGCCGGTGGAAGCGATGGCGGTGCTTATGCATGGCTTCCGTGGCGTTGATCGTAATGAGGAAATATTAGGCATTTGATTAGCGTTGACAAACGGCGGTTTCTGATAGTGTCATTAGCGATACTTATACTTATTAGTAGGAAGCATGAACTTCCCCCTCGCCAATTTGCGCGCCTTCGACGCGGTGGCCCGCTTGCTCAGCTTCACGCTGGCGGCGGAAGAGCTGCACCTGTCGCAGAGCGCGATCAGTCAGCAGATCAAGCAGCTCGAGGAAAGGCTGGGATTCAAGCTGTTCAGGCGGCTGACCCGCCGTCTGGAGTTGACCGGGAACGGCAGGCGGCTCTACGAAACCGTACGCCGCTCCCTTCAAGACATCGACGGCACGGTCGCCGAGCTGCGGGAGGGGGCGCTACAGGGAACCGTGACGATCAGCGTGGGCTCAACCTTCGCCGGGAATTGGCTGATCCCCCGGCTCGCAGGCTTCGGCGTCGAATGTCCGGGGATCGATCTCCGGATCAAACCGTCCGACGCCTTGGTGGATCTTCACGCGGACCGTTCGATCGATATCGCCGTCAGGTTCGCCCAAGGGCCGGGCCGAGATCTGGTTGTGGAGAGCTTGGGGGCGGAGCAGGTCTTCGTGGTCTGCAGCCCTGCCCTACTGGACGGCCGCGAGCCGCCTCGGGCCCCGCCGGACCTCGGCGATTTCCCTTTGCTCCACAACGAGGTTTCGGATCGGGAAGCCGGCGCGGCGGGCGACTGGGCGAACTGGCTGGCCGCCCTCGGCCTGGCGGGCGCGCTCGACGTCGCTCCCGGCCCCCGGATACCGCGCAGCGATCTGCTGGTGCGGGCGGCAGTGCACGGCCAGGGCGTCGCGCTGGTCTGGGACACGATGGTGCGCGGCGAGTTGCGCGACGGCCGCCTGGTCAAGATATTCGACGGCCGCTATGAGACGTCGAACAGCTACTACGCCGCCTGCACGGAGGATGCCTATGCCAAGCCCAAGGTTCGCGCCGTGATCGACTGGATGACCGGCAAGGCTCTTCGGATAGAGCTGTGAAGAAACCGAAACCCCTGTCGACGCACGGCCGAATCAGTGAACCGCCGCGCCTCAGCTTTCCGAGAGCTGCTCGTAGGCCTCGAGCGCCTGGGCGCCGTAGACGTAGGACGGGCCGCCGCCCATGTAGATGGCGACGCCGATGGTATCCAGCACTTCCTCGCGGGTCGCACCCAGGCGAAGCGCCGCCTCCGTGTGAAACCCGACGCAACCGTCGCAGCGCATGGCGATGCCGATCGCAAGGGCGATCAGCTCCTTGGTCTTTGGCGTCAGGGCGCCGGCCGCGGTCGCCGCCCGGGCCAGGCCGGAAAAGCCTTGCGCCAGCTCCGGCGCGGCCTCGCGGTAGCGCGCGATCGCCGCCGACAGGGCCGCATTGGCGCCTTTCCAATCCTTGTGCATCGAACGTCCTTCCTTGATCACCATCGATGGCCCCGGCTAGGGCTCCATGACGGCCCTGGTCACGGTAAAGGCGCCGCGTAGGTCGCCCACCGCGAACCCGGTCGCCCGGTCGTCGGGATAGAGCGCCTCGATCCGCTCTCTCACCTCCGCCGCGATCCCGGAGCCGTGGCAACTCAGGCACACCTCCTGTACCGGGATCGCCTTCATGTAGCGGTAGGTCTTGCCTCCATCGGCCTCGACCAGCGCCGCGGTCTCCAGGCCCTTGGGGTTCTGGCCGGCCGCCGCGCGCGCGAGGAAGTCGTCCAGCGCCGCGGCTTCCCAGGCGTCCGGCGCGTTCGCCGGGTTGCGCAGCTTGTGGCTGGTGCGCCCGACGGTCCAGCCCGGGCGAGCGGACATGTCGCGGGCGATCTGCGGCGCCGTGAGCTGGCAAACCGAGATTGCGTGCCGCGGGCCGCCCTCCTTGACGGCGGCCTGCAGCTCACCTTTCAGCGCGCCGGCAAAGGCCTGCACCATCTGGCGGCTCTGGTCGACGAAGGTTGCCAGCTCCGGGTCTTCCGCCGCCATCGCATGACCGGGCCCGAGCCAAGCCGTGATCACGCAGAACAGGAAAATTCGTCGCATGGTCGCCTCCGTCCAACAAGCGGCAGGGCGCTTGGTGCCATGGCGACGGGGACGCGCCCATGATTTGGATCAAGTCGCGGCTCGTCCGTGCCGCGATGGCCGGCGACGGGACCTGATGTCCGACAAGGGCCGACCAGCGGTCGAAAACAACCGCCCGGTCCGCTCCACCACCCTACTCGGTTGTTCGAAGCCAATTCGGGCTAGCCGGCCTCGACGCACAGGCGGCTGTCGGGCGCCGCCGCGCCGAGAAAGCTCAGCAGGTCGGCCAGCGCCAGGGCGATGCAGCCTTCGGTCGGCGCGTAGTCGGGCCGGGCGACGTGCAGGAAGACCGCGCTGCCGGCGCCGGCGACCGGCGGGTCGTCGTTATGGCCGAGCACGACGATCACGTCGTAGATCCCGTCCTCGCGCCACAGCTTTTCGTGCCGCGCGGCGCAGGGCAAGGCGACCGGCCGGTTGTAGCGGCGGTCCGCCGGGTCGTCGCACCAGCCGTCGCGCGGCCCGATCTCGGCCAGCGGCCAGGCCGTCTCCGGGGTCGCCATGCGGTCCGCGCGATAGAGCACGCGCCTTATCGGCCAGAAGCCGACCGGCGTCACGCCGTCGCCCTCGCGTTTATCCGGGCGCGCGCCGCCGCGGCCGATGGCGCAGCGCCATTCCCGGCCGCCGAAGCGGGCCCGCCAGATGTCGCCGGCGCGTGAGACGATCAAGTCCATGAGCACCCTTATAGCAAAGGCAGGACCTGTAAATCAGAGCCCGCGGTCGAGCAAGGCACCGGACCGGGTCTCATCGCCGCGCCGGGTGCGGGCCAGGGCCTCGTACTTGTCCAGGGCGACCATCATCCGCTGGGCGAACGAGGGTTGCAGCACCGCGGCGGCTGCCGGGTCGCTTGGTGCCGGGGCGCGATGCGGCGCGGCCAGCCGGGAGGGCGCCGGCGTTGGCGGGGCGGCCGGACGGCGGTCGCGCGGGCGGATCTTGAAGGCGCGGCCTTGCGGTTCCCGAGCCATCGGCGGCGCGTCCTCGGGCGGCGCGGCGGTTCGGCCGTGGGACCGCATGTCCGCCAAGAGCGCCTGGAGCGCCGGCGCGCCGCTCACGAGCTCGGCCCGGCCCGGCGCGCGCGCTGTCGGTTCGGCGCCGGTCCGGCGATTGCCCGGCGGGTCGGCGGGCGTCGCGGCCAGGGCCGCCGCCGCGTCGGGCGCCTCGGCGCCGCCGAACAGCGCCGCGACAAGGGCGTCGCCCGGGCTCTGGCCGGCAATCTCGGCAAACAGCATATCGGCCGCCCCGAAGGCCAGCCCGACCGGCCCGCCGTAGAGCACGTCACCGAGCACCCGCGCCGGCGCGCTGATCCGATCGCCGGTGATCTGCCGATAGACGCTGCCCAGGAGCGGCACATGCTGCAAAGGGTTGATCACGTCGAGCAGGTCGGCGAAGCCGAATTCCGCGGCGACGGTGGCGCTGTCCGCGCCGGGGCCATAGTCGAACACCCGGTTGGCGCCGGAATGGCCGCGCGCGGCGAACTGCGTGCCGACCTTGTGCAGCAGCACGCCGTTCGCCTCCGGTGGCGGGATATGAGCGCTTGCGACAGCCATGATCCGTCGTGCGACGCAACATCGGGGCCACCGAAGGGACTCTGTTATTTCAGGGGGTTATAGGCATGCCGCAAGCCGAACGGCGGGGTATGCCGGGCAGCTTCTGCCTAGGGCTAGAACAGGTGGCCGAAGCGCCGGGCCTTGGTGGCCAGGTAGTATTCGTTGTGGCCGTTCGACGGGAAGGCATGGGGCACCCGTTCCTCGACCGCGATGCCGCAGCGGGTCAAGGCGGCGACCTTGTCCGGGTTGTTGGTCATCAAGCGGACCCGGCGGAAGCCCAGGCCGCGCAGCATTTCCGCAGCCGGCAGATAGACCCGCTCGTCGGCGTCGAATCCGAGCTGCTGGTTGGCTTCCAGGGTGTCGGCGCCGCGGTCCTGAAGCTGGTAGGCGCGCAGCTTGTTGACCAGGCCGATGCCCCGGCCTTCCTGCGCCAGGTAGAGCAGCACGCCGGCGCCCGCGTCGGCGATCGCGGCGATCGCGCCGCGCAGCTGCTCGCCGCAGTCGCAGCGCAGACTGCCCAACAGGTCGCCGGTAAAGCATTCCGAATGGAGCCGCGTCAGCACCGCCTGGTCCGGCGCCGGCGTGCCGATGATCACGGCGAGATGCTCGACCCCGCCGTCGCTCGGGCGGAACGCGACGATCCGGGTGTTCTCGGCGCCGACCAGTGGCACCTGGGCCTCGGCCACGGCGCTGAGCGAGCGGGCGGCGGAAAAGGGGTACTCCGCGACCTCCGCGACCGCGACCGCAAGCAGGTCGCGTTCGGCCGCCCAGGCCGCCGCGTCCCGGACCACCGGGAGCGGCGCCAGCACGGCCGCCGGCAGCAGGCGTGCCAGCTTTACAAGGTCGACCGCACCGCCGCCCAGTCCGTCCGGAGCATCGACCGGTTGCAACGCCGCGTCGAGCGCCGCCCGGCGCCCGCTCACGGGGTCGGCCAGTTCGGCGACGGTTTCCGCCCGGACCCCCGCGAGGTCGAGCGCCACCACGCCGCCGATCGGCGAGGAAAGCGCCGCCGCGGCGATACCCAGGGCCACGGCGCGCTGGGCGGTCAGGAGCAGCAAGGGGCTGCCGGCCGCCAAATGGGTGACCTGGGCCAGGCTGGTCGCGGTCGCGCCCTCGGCCGCCTGGACCAGGGCCGCCGCGCCGTCCGGCCCGTACAGCAGGACCATGGCGCCGCGCCGCAGCTCGGCGGTGGCGCGGTCGACCGCCTGCAGGACGGCGGCGTCGACAAGGGTCTGGCTGGCCAATGATTCGGACATGATCGCCGTCCATACTAGGGGCTCGAGGGTCGTGTGTCAGCTTCAACTGATCTGGTTATGGCACCAACCCGGCGCGAGCTAAAGCTGACCGGTCCGAGAGCTATTTCCGGCGCAGCGGGATGCCTGACCACTTGGGCCTGCTCATGACCTCGACGAAGGACGGGAACATGATGTTGAAGCTGATGGAGATCCTGACCTGGTCGCTCTTGTTCGCGCCGACCGAGTGGATGAACCAGGCCGGAAAGATGACCAGTCGCCCCGGCTTGATCGCCAGGTGCTGCAGCGTCGTGTTGTAGACGTTGTCCTTCTTGAACCCGGGAGCGATGATGTCCAGCTGGGTCCGCGGGTCGTGGAACGAGATGGTGTCGGCGCCCGGCTGGCTCTGGGCATAGTAGATGCCGCTCAGGAAATTGTTGGGGTGGCTGTGCGGCATGTGGAACGAACCCTTCGGGTTGATGTTGGCCCAGCAGCCGGTGATCGCGAACGACTCGTAGTCGACCTCGAGGACGTTCAGCACCTTTTCAGAAGCTTGCTTGAAGATCGCCACGAGCGGGGCGAACTCCTCGAACTCGTGAAGGTTCTGCTCGGTCTGCCAGTTCTGGCCCGGGCGGATTTTCGGTCTCGGGGCGGTCAGAGCGTTGAGATCGCCGATGATCCGCCGGTTCAAGGGTTCTGCGGTCTCGGGCTTGAGGTCCATGACCCAGACGAAGGTCGGGAAGAAGGCCTGGGTCTTGAAAGTCTCGAATTCGGTCATGTCCTGTCCTGTCGGGGGCGGGGCTTGGACGGCCGGCGTCGGCCGCGCGATGGCGCGCCAGAGGATGCCGTTTCTTTTCGGCGGTTGCAAACCGGTCGCTGTCGATGGATTTTGACCGACGGGGCGACCGATCAGGGAGTCGATCATGACGGCAAAGGTATATCGCGACTACGACCAGGCCGCGCTGGACGGCCAACTGAACCTCCGGGCCCGTTGGCCCGAGCATACCGAGTATTTCGCCCGCTGGGCCGAGCAAAGCGCCGCGGTCCGGCGCCAGTTCGGCGGCCGGCTCGACCTGGCCTACGGGCCCAGCGAGGGTCAAAAACTCGACCTCTTCGTACCGGCCGGGTTCGACCGGGCGCCCTTGCTGGCGTTCATCCACGGCGGCTATTGGCAGTCGCTAGACAAGGGGGATTACAGCTATCTGGCGCCGCCCTACGTGGCGGCCGGCATCGCCTTCGCTTCGCTCAACTACGACCTGGCACCGGCGGTCAGCATCGAGGATATCGTGGCTCAGATCCGCGCCGCCCTGGCCTGGCTCTACCGCAACGCCGGGGACCTCGGGCTCGATCGCGAGCGCCTATTCGTCTCCGGCCATTCGGCGGGGGGCCATCTGACGGCCATGGCCATGGCGACCGATTGGCGCGTACAGGCCGGCGCCGAGGCCGACCTGCCCGCGAACCTGGTCAAAGGTGGCTGTTCGCTATCGGGCGTCTACGATCTCGAACCGCTCCGGCTCAGCTACCACCAGGCGGTGCTCAAGCTGGACCCGGAGATGGCGCGGCGCATGACACCGCTCGGCCATCCGCCGCGACGCGCCGGGCCGCTGATCCTGGCGGTCGGCTCGGAGGAGACCGACGAATTCTTGCGTCAGCAGGACGAATACGCAGCCTCGTGGCGCCGCGCCGGCCTGCCATTGCAGGTCGTCGATCTTCCGGGCCGCAACCATTTCTCGGCGGTCGATGCTCTCGGCGAGACCGATCATCCGCTTTTCGCCGCGGTTTCGGCTCTGGTGCTCGGAGCCGCCTAGCTTAGCCCGCCTTGAACCGGCCTCGCGGCGATGCTATTTCCAAGCACGGGCACGCGTAGCGAAAGAGCAGCGGGCGGTCTTATGTGATGACTGGAGAACGGGCCATGGCTGGCGCAACCGGCAAGAAGATTCTGCTGGTTGACGATGACGATGCCCTGCGCGGGTCCTTGAGCGAGCAATTGGAGCTGCACGAGGAATTCACCACCGTCGAGGCCGACAACGGCGCCAAGGCCCTGGCTCTGGCCAAGGGCGAATACTACGACGCCATCCTGCTCGACGTCGGGTTGCCCGATATCGATGGCCGGGAGGTCTGCCGCCTGATGCGGCGCAACGGCGTCAAATCTCCGATCATCATGTTGACCGCCGCGGAATCCGATGCCGATACCATCCTAGGGCTCGATGCCGGCGCGAACGACTACGTCACCAAGCCGTTTCGCCTCGGCGTGCTGCTGGCCCGCCTGCGCGCCCAGCTGCGCCAGCACGAGCAGAGCGAGGACGCGATCTTCACGATCGGCCCCTACACCTTCCGGCCCAGTGCGAAGATGCTGATCCACGGCGAGACCAAGAAGAAGGTGCGCCTGACCGAGAAAGAGACCTCGATCCTGAAATACCTCTACCGCAGCGGCCATCTCGTGGTCGGGCGCGACACCCTTCTGGGCGAGGTCTGGGGCTACAACGCGGGCGTCACGACCCACACCCTCGAGACCCACGTCTATCGCCTGCGCCAAAAGATCGAGCTCGACCCGTCCAACGCCCAGATCCTGGTGACCGAACCCGGCGGCTACCGCTTGGTGCCCTGAACTCGGCGCTCTAGGAGCCCGTGACCAATACTCGGACAGGCTCCGAGGCCGGCCATTCTCAGGAAGTACTCGCCGTCCGGCGACCGGACGCGCCATGCCCGCCGGGCACTTTTTTGTTTGGGCGGGAGCCAGAGTAGCGTACACCTATAGCTAGGCCACCGAGTTGAGACGGAACGTTAGGCGATTGGGCGAGCAACAGGACTTCTTGGTCCGCTTCTGGGGAGTGCGCGGATCCATAGCCTGTCCCGGCGAACAGTACCAGCGCTACGGCGGAAACACCTCCTGCTTGGAGGTTCGTTGCGGCGAGGAAATGCTAATCTTCGACGCCGGTACCGGACTTCGCGAACTGGGCGATCAGCTGGCCGCGGAAGGCTGCGTGGTCGGGAACCTTTTCCTAACCCATACGCACTTCGATCACATCAACGGCCTGCCCTTCTTTACCCCGATGTTCCAGAAGAAGAACCGGCTTAGGCTGTGGGCCGGCCATCTTCTGCCCGAGCTGACGCTGCACGAAGCGCTCGGCAAGTTCATGGCGGCGCCGCTGTTCCCGGTGCCGCTCAAGATCTTCGCCGCCAATGTCTCGTTCCACGATTTCACCGCCGGCGAGACCATCGAGCCGCATCCGGGCATCAAGATCCGCACCGCGCCGCTCAATCATCCGAACAAGGCGACCGGTTACCGGGTCGACTACGGCGGCCGGTCGATCTGTTACGTCACCGATACCGAACATCTCGTCGGCCGACCGGACGAGAATATCCTGAACCTGGTCGATCAGGCCGACATGATGATCTACGATTCCACCTATACAGACGAGGAATATGGCCGGCACCGGTCGTGGGGCCACTCCACCTGGCAGGAGGGCGCGCGCCTGTGCGACCTTGCCGGCGTTAAGCGGCTGGTGATCTTTCATCACGACCCGGATCACGACGATGCCTTCATGGACCGGGTCGCCGAGCAGGCCGAACGTCAACGTCCCGGCACCGTGGTGGCCCGGGAGGGCATGGCCCTGACGCCGTGAGCGCGCCCTTCCCGGGCCGGCCCTGGCGCCGGCGCGCCTGGTTCGGCCTGCGCACGGTGCTCGGCTTCGAGCCGCGCGGCTTCTTCCTGCCCTACCGCTATGCCGCGAGCCTGCCCCGGCCAGGCGCGCGCGCGCCCTACGAAACCGCCGAGGCGCTTTTCGCCAGCCGGCGCGACCGCTTTGCCGAGCTGCTCGCCGGGTTGGCGCCCTTGGCGGCGGACCTGGCGCGCATCGGCATGGATCCGCCGCCGGAACCGCGCTGGAGTCAGTCCTGGTTTCCGCGACTCGACGGCGCGATCGCCTACGGCCTGGTTCGGCGCCACGCGCCGCGGCGGATCGTCGAGGTCGGGTCCGGACACTCGACCCGGTTTCTGGTCCGCGCGGTGGCCGACGGCGGCTTGCAGACGCGCATCATCGCGGTCGACCCGGCGCCGCGCGCGGGGCTCGGCAACCTGCCGGTCGAGTGGCGGCGCGGAACCCTGCAGGCGGCCGGCTTCGCTCCCTTCCGCGATCTGGCGGCCGGCGATTTCGTGAGCATCGATTCGAGTCATATCCTGATGCCTGGTAGCGATGTCGATTTCCTGCTCGGCCGCGTCCTGCCGGCGCTGCCGGCTGGTGTCTGGGTGCATATCCACGACGTGTTTCTGCCCGACGACTATCCGGCTGCATGGGATTGGCGCGGCTATAACGAACAGCTCGGCGTTTTGGCGCTGTTGAACGGCGGCGGCTGGCAGGTCGAGTTCGCCAGCCACTATGTCGCGACGCGCATGGCCGAGGAACTGGCGAACTCGGTGGTGGCGGCTCTAGAACTGCCCGCGGGCGCCGTCGAGACCAGCCTTTGGCTGACCCATACCAAAGGTCGTCGATAACGGAGCCATCACGCCATTCTGACCGAACGGATCCTATTCCCTAAACTAGGATGAACACGACATGCCACGGCGTGGAGCGGCGATAATACCATGAGGAACTTGTTGTCCTTCGATGGCGGCCTGTCCGGCCTGCCCGAACGGGTTCGCACGGCGATCCGCAATCAGCAGGATCGCAGCGAGATCATGATCGGCTGGTTTCAGCTGAGCGTGGTTCTTTTCATCGGCAGTTTCTATTTCGCGGCGCCGAAGACCTTCAGCGACGAGGCCGACTTTGCGCCCGTGCCCTGGGCGCTCGGCATCTATCTGGGGCTGACCGTGGTCCGCCTGGTCTGGGCCAGCCGGACGCGGCTGCCGGACTGGTCGCTCGCGGTATCGGTGTTCTTCGACATGACGCTGCTGATGGTGCTGATCTGGAGCTTTCATCTGCAGTACGTTCAGCCGGCGTCATTCTATCTGAAGGCGCCGACCCTGTTCTGGGTCTTTATCTTCATCGCCCTCAGGGCGCTGCGCTTCGATGCCCGCTTCGTGATCCTGGCCGGGCTGGTCGCCATGGCCTGGTGGACCGCCATGGTCTTCTACGTCGCCTTCATCGATCCCAGCGACACCATGGTGACCCGGGACTACGTCACCTACATGACCTCGAACAGCCTGCTGGTCGGCGCCGAGGTCGAGAAACTGCTGTCGATTTTTCTGGTCGCCATGATCATCGCCGTGGCGCTGCAGCGCGCCAAGAGCCTCTTGATCCGCTCGGTCGCCGAACAGACCGCGGCGCAGGACCTGTCGCGCTTCTTCGCGCCCGAGATCGCCGCCAAGATCAAGGGCTCCGAGCACGAGATAAAAGCCGGCAGCGGCGAACTGCGCAACGCGGCCATCCTCAACCTGGACATTCGCGGCTTTACCCGCTTCGCCGCCGAAACCACGCCGGACGTCGCCATGGGTCTCTTGTCCGAGTACCAGGCCCTGGTCGTGCCGATCATCCAGCGACACGGCGGCAGCATCGACAAGTTCCTGGGCGACGGGATCATGGCGACCTTCGGTGCCGCCATGCCGTCGGACAGCTACGCTGCCGACGCCCTGCGAGCGCTCGAGGCGGCGCTGGCGGCCTGCCGGGAATGGCGCGAGGCCTGCGCCGCCGCCGGCCGGCCTTGCCCGCCGGTCAACGGTTCGGTGGCGACCGGCCGCGTGCTGTTCGGCGCCGTGGGCGACGAGACCCGGCTGGAGTACACGGTGATCGGCGATGCGGTGAACCGCTCGGCCAAGCTGGAAAGCCAGAACAAGCTGCTGAACGCCAGCGCGGTCACCGATCAGGAAAGCTATGACCTGGCGGTCTCCCAGGGCTACAGCCCGGCAACCGAAAAGCAGCGGCTGCCGAAACGCCAGGTGGTCGGCATCGGGCACCCGGTCGATCTCGTGATGCTGGTGCCCTAGGAGCCTGTCCGAGTATTGGTCACGGCCCTGCGGGTCGGCCGGACAGACGCGGGCGCCGCGTCGCGAAGGCTTGCCGATGGGCGCGGCATGGCCCGCGCCGCCGCTCCTAGCGCGCGTTTAGCGGACGTGGCGCACCGAGTTGCCGGCGTGGTCCATCACGCTGAAGGCGAAGCTACCGACCAGAAAGCGTTTGAGACGGGACTTTCCGGAATCCGAGACGACGATCAGGCTGGTGTCTTCGCCCGCTTCGATGATCCGTTCGACCAGGCGGCCCGCCGCGATCTGGGTATCGGCCGCCGGGACCTGGCCTCCTTGTTCGGGGCCAAGAAGAACGGCATGATCGGTTCGATGTAATGCTTGGCCTGGACCGCCGCCCGGCGCGCCGCGTCCCGGAACTGTCCCGAGCCGTCGGGCAGCGGCAAGGTCTGCGTGAACGCGCCGAGCACCATGGCGACGAAGAACCGTCTCTTTTCCCAGAAGTACTAGAGATTGATCTGCGTGTGGATCACCAGCATCCGCTGGTATCCCGGGCGCCGGATGCGAACAAGCCACGCGCCGGTCGGTGGATGGGCGCTCAGGCCGTCCGCCGCCAGAGAAAGATCTGCCACTGTTCCCCCAAACCGTCCGGCTCCGGCGGGAAAGTCACTGGTACCAAAGGCCAAGCCCGGACGTTTCGCTCTCGAGCCGAGATCGCGTTGCCGCCAGCCCGGCCCCCTGTTTGGTTGCCATGCTAGCAGCTTCTTGCCGGTGTCGATCGGTTCTTATGGTTCGCCCTGTCCACCGGTCTGCCCAGGCTGCTTGTGGCGTATCTTATAGCCAGCGCTTATCCTCGCTTGCTACGCTACAATTGTTTCGAACCCGAGGTTGAGATCGAATCGCGATGAGCTTCGAACAGGGAGCCGTGTTCGCTGTCCTGGCCGGTGCGATGGCCTTCTTTATCTGGGGCCGCTGGCGTTACGACATCGTTGCCGTCGTCGCCTTGCTGGCGGCCGTATACCTGGGCGTGGTGCCGCCGACAGCGGCCTTTATGGGTTTCGGCCACCCGGCGGTCATCACCGTCGCGGCGGTGCTGGTGATCAGCCAGGCGTTGCAGGTCTCCGGCGTGGTCAACCAGCTGGCCCGCCTGCTCGCGCCGACCAGCCGGAGCACGGTCCACCAGATCGCCGCGACCAGCGGCCTGGCTGCCGTGCTTTCGGCTTTCATGAACAACGTCGGCGCCTTGGCGCTCATGTTGCCGGTGACTCTGCGCAACGCCTATCGGGCCGGCCGTTCTCCGTCCAAGGTCTTGATGCCGCTTTCCTTCGCGACTCTGCTGGGTGGTCTGATCACGTTGATTGGCACGCCGCCGAACATCGTAATTGCGACTTTCCGCGAGCAGTTCGCCGGCGCACCCTTCAAGATGTTCGACTTTACCCCGGTCGGCCTGGCTGTGGCGGCGGCCGGCATCTTCTACATCACGACCTTCGGTTGGCGGCTCATTCCGCGGCACCGGCGCGGCGCGTCGGACTCCGAGCACCTGTTCCACATCGAGGCCTACATCACCGAAGCCAGAGTGCCGGAGAACTCCAGCCTGGCCGGCGAGCAGGTCCGCAAGCTCGAACAGATGTGCGAGAACGAAGTCACCGTGATGGCGATCATCCGCGGCCGGCGGCGATTGCTCGCCCCGTCGGGTCTCGAGCACCTGTGGCAGGACGACATCCTGATTCTCGAGGGCGACCCGGCCGCGCTGGAACCCCTGTTCGGCGCCACCAAACTGGAACAGACCGGCCAACAGGACACGCCGCCCGAGGTCCCGCACTCGGACGATGTCGGGGTGGTCGAGGCGGTGCTGATGCCCAACGCGCCGATCGAAGGGCAGTCGATGCGCGGCCTGCGCATGCATGACCGCTACGGCATCAACCTCCTGGCGGTCGCCCGCCAGGGCGAAGCGCCGAAAACCCGCCTCGGCAGCATCCGGTTCAGGGCCGGCGACGTGCTTCTGCTCCAGGGCGAGCGGAACGCCATGCAGCAAGGCCTGGCGGCGCTCGGCTGTCTGCCGCTGGCCGATCGCCGTTTGCGCGTTGCGCGCCGGCGGGGGGCGCTTGTGCCGGTCGGTGTTTTCGCCGCCGCCATTCTGGCCGCCGCCGTCGGCCTGGTGACCGTGCAGATTGCTTTCGTGACCGCGGTTGTCTTGATCATCCTGTTCGGCACGATTTCGCTCCGCGAAGCCTACGAGGCGATCGAATGGCCAATCATCCTGCTGCTCGGCGCCCTGATTCCGATCGGCGAGGCGTTGCAGACGACCGGCGGCACGGCGCTGATCGCCGGAGCGATTGTCGCCCTGGCCGGGGACATGCCGACCTGGACCATGCTGGCGCTGCTCATGGCCGCCTCCATGTTGCTTTCCGACCTCGCGCACAACACGCCGACGGCGGTGCTGATGGCGCCGATCGGGGTCAGCATCGCCGAGCGCCAGGGCCTGCCTCTCGACCCCTTCCTGATGGCCGTGGCGGTCGGTGCCGCATCCGCCTACCTGACGCCGATCGGCCACCAGTCGAATACTCTGGTCATGGGGCCGGGCGGCTACCGTTTCGGCGACTACGCGCGGATGGGCTTGGCGCTCGACCTGGTGATCATCGCGGTCGGCGTGCCGATGATCATGTGGATCTGGCTGCCCTAAGGCGGCCGGCGTCTGAGCGATGGCCTACTTGTAAGGGTCGGCGGCGTCGCGCAGACCGTCGCCCAGGAAGTTGAAGGCCAGCACCACGACGATGACCGGCACCACCGGTAGCATCAGCCAGGGATAGAGCGCCACCACGTTGATGTTCTGCGCCTCGGCCAGCAGAACGCCCCACGAGGTGATCGGCGGCCTGAGCCCCAGGCCGAGAAAGGAAAGCGCCGTCTCGCCCAGGATCATGCCGGGGATCGACAAGGTCGCCGAGGCGATCAGGTGGCTGGCGAAACTGGGCAGCAGATGACGGCCGATGATCCGCTGGGGCGAGGCGCCCATCAGCTGCGCCGCCGTGGCGAAGTCTTCCTCGCGCAGGGCCAGCAGCTTGGAACGCACGGCGCGCGCCAAGCCGGGCCAATCGAGCATACCGAGGATGATGGTGATGCCGAAATAAACCAGAAGCGGACTCCAGGTCACCGGCAGGATGGCCGACAGCGCCAGCCACAAGGGGATCTCCGGGAAGGAGCGGATCACCTCGATGCTGCGCTGGACCAGGTTGTCAACCCAGCCGCCGTAGTAGCCGGCCAGTCCGCCGATCGTGATGCCGAGCAGGAAGCTAATCGAGATGCCGATCAGGCCGACCGTGAGCGAGATGCGCGCGCCGTTGAGCATGCGGCTCAACAAGTCGCGGCCGAGCCGGTCGGTGCCGAGCAGGAACAGCGTCCCGCCCTCGGCCGGGCAGATCAGGTGAAAGTCGCCCGGGATCAGGCCCCAGAAGCGGTACTCGTCGCCGCGGCAGAAGAACCTGACGCGCTGAATCTGGTTCGGGTCCGGCGTGTATTCGCGCTTCAGGTTCGACATGTTGAGCTTGTAGGAATAGCCGTAGACGAAGGGGCCGATGAACTCGCCCTCGTGGAACAGGTGCAGGCCCTGCGGCGGCGCGTAGATCGAGTCGATGTGGCGCGCATGCAGGTTGTAGGGCGCCAGAATCTCGCTCACCAGGATCGAGAGGTAGAGCGCCAGCAGGACCAGACCGGCGACAACCGCCAGCCGGTGGCGCTTGAACTTCCACCATACCAGGCGCCACTGCGGCGCCATGTAGAAGCGCTCCATTTCCGGCGACATGCGCTCGACCTGGTGCGGGTCGAACGGCGCTTGGTTGACATAGTGCTCGACGCGGTCGGGGGATGCCGTGCGGTCGGTCATTTCGTCGCCCCCCCTTCGAGCCGGATGCGCGGGTCCAATACGGCCAGCAGAAGATCGGAAAGGAACACGCCGATCACGGTCAGGAGCGCCAGGAACATCAGGAAGGATCCGGCCAGGTACATGTCCTGGCTGCGCAGGGCCTCGATCAGCATCGGCCCGGTGGTCGGCAGGTTCAGCACGATCGAGACGATGGCCGCGCCCGAGACGACCTGCGGCAACAGGTTGCCGATGTCGGCGACGAAGGGATTCAGGACCATGCGCAGGGGGTACTTGACCAGAAGTCGGCCCGGTGACAGGCCCTTGGCTCGCCCGGTGATCACGTATTGTCGTTGCAGCTCGTCGAGCAGGTTGGCGCGCAGCCGGCGGATCATGCCCGCGGTTCCGGAGGTGCCGATCACCACGACCGGGACCCAGAGATGTTCGAGCACCGAAAGGAGCTTGGCCCAGGACCAGGGCTGGTCGATGAACTGGTCGTCCATCAGCCCGCCGATCGAGGTGCCGAAATAGACGTTGGAGAGGTAAAGCAGGACCAGCGCGAGCAGAAAGTTGGGCGTCGCCAGCCCAAGGAAGCCCAGGAAACTGAAGGCATAGTCGCCCAGGCTGTATTGCCGGACCGCGGAATAGATGCCGATCGGAAAGGACAGCGCATAGGTAAAGAGGATCGTCGTGAAGGCGACCAGAAAGGTCAGCCACAGCCGGTCGCCGACGACCTGGTTGACCGGCAGCTGGTACTCGAAGGAATAGCCGAGGTCGCCGCGCAGCATACCGAAGGCCCAGATCGCGTATTGCTTGAGGATCGGGCAGTCGAGGCAGTATTCCTCGCGCAGTTGCTGGATCTTTTCCGGATCGACAGCCTCGCCCTGGCTTTGCAGCTCGGTGATGTAGGTGTCCAGGTAGTCGCCGGGCGGCAACTGGATGATCACGAAGATGATCAGGCTGATCGCGATCAGGGTCGGCACCATGATCATGATGCGGCGAACGGTGTAAGACAGCATCCCGGACCGGCTCCTACTGGCTCTGAATTTCGCTGGACCGGGTCTTCACGACGCGGCCTTCAACCTGTCGGCGCCGGGACCGGCGCGCACGAAATGGCCGTCGCCCAGTTCGACCAGCGTCAGGCGCGCGGTGCCGTTGACCGTGAAGGGCTCGGGCCAGGCCGCCGGATCGGAGGCGCGCCCCTCCATCAGCGCGGTGAAGTCGAGGCAATGGTCCAGGCTCGGCTCGGGCACGGCCGACACCAGGGCCTTGGTGTAGGGGTGTGCCGGTGCGCGGAACAGGAGCTCGCGAGGCGCCACCTCGACCAAGCGGCCCCGGCACATGACCGCGATTCGGTCGGCGATGTAGTCGACCACCGCCAGATTGTGGCTGACGAAGAGGTAGGTCAGGCCGAGCTCCTGCTTGAGGTCCTTCAACAGGTTCAGGATCTGCGCCTGGATCGACACGTCGAGCGCCGAGACCGGCTCGTCGCAGATCAAGAGGTCGGGCTTCAAGGCGAGCGCGCGGGCGATGCCGATGCGCTGGCGCTGGCCGCCCGAAAAGCTGTGCGGGTAGCGCTTCAGATGGCGGATATCCAGCCCGACCACGCGCATCAGCTCCTTGACCATCTCGCCGCGGCTGTCCGTATCGCCGATGCCGTGGATCACCAGCGGCTCGCTGATGATATCGAACACCGTCATGCGCGGATTGAGCGAACCGAAGGGGTCCTGGAAGATGAACTGGATGCGCCGGCGAAACTTGGCGAGATCGTCGCCCTTGAGCGCCAGGACGTCCCGCCTGGTGCCGTGGTCGTTGAAGGCCACGCTGCCGGCGTCGGGCGTCAGGGCGCGCATGATGATCTTGGACAAGGTCGTCTTGCCGCAGCCGCTTTCGCCGACCAGCCCCAGGCATTCGCCGCGCCGGATGGTGAAGCCGACATCCTCGACGGCAAGTATCCGTTCCTTGCTCTTGGCGGCGAACAGACCGCTCTTGCGGATCGAGAAGCTCTTGGTGACGCCGTCGACAGCCAGCAGCGGACCGGCCTTGTCGGCGTCCTCCGGCCAGGGGTCCTTGGCGGCGAGCAGGCGGCCGCCGGCCTGATGCGCGATCTCCCGGATCGGTTTGAGCCGTTCGCCGGGCGCCATGTTGAAACGGGGCACGGCGTGCAACAGCGCTTTCAAGTAGGGGTGCCGGGCGTCGCGGAAAATGTCCTCCAGGCAGCCCCGCTCCATGACCTCGCCGCGGTACATGACCACGACCTCCTCGGCCATGTTGGCGACCACGCCTAGATCGTGGGTGATCAACAGAACCGCCATGCCCAGCTCGGCCTGCAGGTCCTTGAGCAGCTTAAGGATCAGGGCCTGAATCGTGACGTCGAGCGCGGTGGTCGGTTCGTCCGCAATCAGCAGCGCCGGCCGGCAGACCAGGGCCATGGCGATCATCGCCCGCTGGCGCAGTCCGCCCGACAGTTCGAAGGGATAGGTCCTGAGCGCCTTGGCCGGGTCCGGAAAGCCGACCAGGCGCAGCATCTCCGCCGTGACCTCGCGGCCTTCCGGCGGACTCATGCTGCGGTGCAGGTGAAGCGCCTCGCCGATCTGATCGCCGACCGTGTGGACCGGCGAAAGCGAGGTCATGGGTTCCTGGAAGATGATCGATATGCGGGCGCCGCGAATGTCGCGCATGGTCTTGCTGTCCGGGTCGAGGCGGGCGATATCCTCGATCTCGCCGCCCCTTTCGGGATCGGCGAAGCGGATCTCGCCGGCTTCGATTCTGGCCGCCCGCGGCAGGATCCCCATGATCGCCTGGCTGACCACAGACTTGCCCGAACCGGACTCGCCGACAATCGCGACGGTGGCGCCCGGCGCGACCCGGAACGAGACGTCGCGCACCGCCTCCAGGCGCCCTTCCGGCAAACTGAAGGCTATCTTCAAGTCCTTGACTTGCAGCAAGTCCGGCACGCTCGACCCCACTCCTAGCATCAAATCTCGGGCGGCGGTGTCTCGCGGTCGGCATCGAGGCCTATGGCCAGGAGGTTGCCGGCTGACGTCGGGTCGAGTGACACACCGTTCTCGCGCGCGGCCTTTGCTGCGCGCCAGGCGATGTAGGTGAAGCCCTGCATGCTCGACTCGAAGGTGAAGGACTGGCCGGCCCCGCTCAGCGTCAGCTGCATAAATCCCCCCGTGACTCCACTGCCTCTGCGTTCCTGCCTTCTGGTTCCGTAGTAGCGCAGCTTCAGCCGCTCCAAGTCGGTCCAGCACATGATCCTGGTGCCGAAAGCCGCGTTGCATATCTCGCCCTCGGTGACGGCCACTTTCGTGACATGGCGCTGAACCGTTCGAAAGCCGAACAGCGAGAACAATCCGGCCACGCCGCCGCCGATCGCGATGATGGCAGGTGTCGCCGGGCCAGACAACAAGACACCAAATCCGACGAGGATTCCGGCGGCCGAACGAACGTAGTCGCCGGTCAAGGCTCGTCCCGGGTAGCGATAGATCCTCATGCTGCCTTCTCCACGGCGGCGAAAACATCGCGGGCGCTCAACAGGCTCACCGCCCGGTGGCGCGCGAGCAAAGGCAAGAGTTGCTCGAGGAAGCGCCAGGCCGCCGCGTCGTGGGCGAGGTGGTGGGTCAAGAGCCCGGTTGGTTCCGCGGGATCCACGTCCTGTTCCTCCGTCGGCCCCCGACGCCGTGCACGCAGATGACCGCACAATAGGCCGAGTGCCTCGGCTTCGCCAAGAAAGCCGCGCGGCGGGGTCCAGCGCATGATGTCGACGTGGGTGTTGACCTGGGTGATGCCCGGCGCCGGATTGGCCGCCGCCCGCGGTTCATGGGTCGACAGTCCGCTCAGGCCGAGCTCCGGCAGGGCGGCAACCACCTGGGCGGCAATGCGGTTCCACGGTGGCACCAGAACCGGCAAAGCCCGCTCGCCGAAGATCGCGGCCATCGCGGCGCCGCCGCGGGCCAACTCCTCGCAGACGACCGGCAAGGGCCGGTGGTCGCCGAGTTCGGCCTTCTTCTGGTCGCTGCTCGCATGGTTGAGGTGGCGATAGCCGTGCTGCAGCGGCGTGGTCCCGTGCTGCTCCTCCGACAGACGGCGACCGAGCGCGTGACTGCACCGGCCCGGCACCACGGCAAGCGCCAACGGCGTGTTCTGGGCCGCCGCGAGGTCGAGCAGCCGCTCGAGCGCCGCGGTCGGCTCGACCGCATCGTCGTCGCGCCACCACAGGGTGG
>JBFJPL010000061.1:0-24983 GCA_041617155.1 Kiloniellales bacterium | reverse complement strand
TTTGCCCTGCGGGTGCGTCGCGCTGCTTGCCCGATGCTTCGGCATCGCGCTGCACAACGCTCCACCCCGCAGGGCAAATCCGCCGCCATGAAATAGGTCTTTATCATCGAGATTTGGTATAACAATCGCTCAGGCGGATTTGGACCGCGGTATCGGTCGCGGTCGCGGTCCAGGACCAAGGGTCATACCCATGGAGACTTGGTCTAAGATCCCGACTCGATGGCCGTCAGGTGGCGGCCGAAATCGGCCTGCTCCATGAGCGCCTTGCATCTTTCGAAGCGAGCGACCGCGTAGGCCCAGAAATCCTCGGCGGGGTTGCCGTTGGCGTGCTGGATCAGGCCCCAGAGGGTCCACAGAAGGTCGCACATGGCCTTGTAGACGACCATGCGGCCGAAGATCGCCGCCGAGGGCGCGCCGCCGCAATAGGCCGTCATCATCTCCCAGTCGTGCGCCTCGGCGAACCCGGCTTCGACCGAGAGGTCGCCCAGGTCCCAGATCGGATCGTTCATGCCCGAGTATTCCCAGTCGACCACCCACATGCGCGCGCCGTCGTCGAGAAAGTTTTCACACAGCGGATCGCAGTGGCAGGGCGCGAGCCCGCCGGGACGGGTGTTCAGCACTCGGCGCACCGCCCCGGCCTCCTCGACCACATCGTGATAGCCGTCCGGCAGCGTGGCGCCCAGCTTGGCAAGAACCCCCAGGTACTCGTCGATCATGCTGAACAGCTCGAAGCGGAACTCGAAGGCCTGGCCGCAGTCGTGCATCCGCTTGAGCGCGCGCGCCGCGCGCGCCGGCGCGCCGGGCGTGGTCCGGAAGGCCTCCGGCGTCATGGTGTCCGTGCCCTTGAGGTAGCGGCAAAGCATCAGGCCGTCGGCCGGGTCGAAGAACACGACCTCGGCGCCCACCCCGGCCGCCGCGGCGACCCGGGCGTTGTGCGCCTCGACCTTCCGGTCGATGTATGCGGAGGTGCCCTCGCCCGCCACGCGCAGCACATAGGCCGCGCCGTCGAGCGTCACCTTGTAGTTCCGGTTGGTCAGCCCGCCCAACCGCTCGGCGGCGATGCGCTCCGGCGGCACGTCCTTGAACGAGGGCACGCGGGCCAGCTGCTCGAATAGCTCATCCATGGTCCCTCTCAGTGTCCGATGTGGTAGTAGGTCTGGTAGACCGCCTGCGCCTTGGCCCGCGCCCCGGCCCAGTCCCAAGCGCTTTCGGTGAAGCGGTCCGGGCTCAGGCTCTTGACGTAGGCCGAGGGGTTTGGTTCGAGCAGGGCCTCGACCAGGTGGCGGCCGATTCCGGCCGAGCCCGAGACGCCGTGCGCGTTGCAGCCGGCGGCAAGCACGAATCCCGGCACGCGCCGGCTCTCGCCGACGATGAAGCGGCCGTCCGGCGTAAAGGTCGGCCAGCCGGAAAACACGTGGCGCACGCCGAGCGAGCCGACCGGCGGATAGTAGCGTGCCATGAGCTCGGCGAAGTTGGCCAGCACCGGCCAGTCCTCGGCGATCGGCGGCGGCTCGCCCGCCAGGCCGTAATCGCGCGGGTCGCACGACAGCGCCGCGGGCTCCCAGCCGCCGAGCAGCAGCGCGTTCACGTCGGGCCGGCCGTAGAGCGTGGCGTCGGGCACCCGGAAGCACGGCAGTTCGGGGCGGATGCCCTCGGCCGGCACGGTGATGACATACTCGTGGCGCACCGGCACGATCGGCAGGTCGAGCCCGACCAGCCGCGCGACGTGCCAGCCGTGGGCGCCGGCGGCGTCGATCACGGTCTCACAGGCGATCTCGCCCGCGGGCGTGCGCACCCCGGCCACGTGACCGTTCCTGAGCACGATGCCGGTGACCTGGGTCCCGGTCTTGAACCGCACGCCCTTTTTGCGCGCCAGGTGCTGGTAGGCCATGGCGAGGTCGGCGGGCTGCAGGTAGCCGTCGGTGGGACACCACAGGATCGCCTCGACGCCGGTCAGCGTCATGCCGGGCCAGCGCCGCTCGGCCTCTTGGGCATCGATCAGCTCGACCTCGAGGCCGGCTTCGTCGCAGGTCGCCTTGAGCCGCCCGAACTCCTCGGCACGCGCCGCGCTGCCGGCGATTCTGAGGCTGCCGACCTGGCGCCAGGCCGGTTTGACCTCGGCCGTCTTCTGCAGCTCGGAAAAGGTCTTGACCGACCACATGGCGAGCCGCACCCGCTCGACGTCCGAGCGCACCTGCCCGACCAGCCCGGCGGCCTGCGCCGTGGTCACGGCGGCAAGCTGAGGCTCCTTCTCGAGCAACAGCACGTCGCTCTTGCCCGCCGCGGCGAGCGAATAGGCGACGCCGGCCCCGATTGCGCCGCCGCCGACAATGACGATTTCCGCGGAGTCCGCCATGGCGATCGCTCACCCCTTGACCCGCGCCATTGCGGGATCGTAGAGCGCGTCCCGGTGTATCTTGCAGGCCAGCCGTTGGCAGGCGACCTCGAGCTCATAGCTGCCGCCGAACAGAAAGTCGTCGTCGATCCCGTCGGGGTTTCGCACATAGCCGTAGCCGATGTTCTTGCCGACCGTATAGCCCCACCCGGCAGAGGTCAGCCAGCCGACCCGCTGGCCATCGCGGTAGAGCGTCTCACGGCCGAGCAGCACCACCTCGGGGTCGTCCAGGGTAAAGCAGGCAAAGCGCTTCGCCAGGGGTTTCGCCTGCTGCGCCAGCAGGGCTTCACGGCCGTTGAAGTCCCGGTCTCCGTCGAGCTTGACGGCCCAGCCGAGCCCGGCCTCGAGCGGCGTATGGTCGGGGCCGATATCGCTGCCCCAGGCCCGATAGCCCTTTTCCAGGCGCAGCGATTCGATCGACCGGTAACCGGCATTGACCAGGCCGTGAGCCGCGCCGGCGGTGACCAGCCGCCGATAAACCGCGAGCGCGTGCTCGGTCGGGATGTGCAGCTCCCAGCCCAGTTCGCCGACATAGGTTATTCTGAGCGCCCGCAGCGGGGCCCCGCCGATGGTGATGGCGCGCCAGGTGGCGAAGGGAAAGGCCGCGTTCGAAACGTCGTCCGGCGTGACCGCGGCCAGAACGTCGCGGGACCGGGGGCCCATCAGTGAGAGCACCGCGAAGCCGGAGGTCAGATCGACCAGGCTGGCCCGGCATCCCTCGGGAATGTTGCGCTCGATCCATGAAAAATCGTGGCTCGCGAACCCGGTGCCGGTGACGATGTAGAAACGGTCCTCGGCCAGCCGCGCGACGGTCAGGTCGCATTCGATGCCGCCCCGGGGATTGAGCATCTGGGTGTAGGTCAGCGAGCCCGCGGGCCGGTCGACCCGGTTGGCGCAGATCCAGCCGAGCGCCGCCGCCGCGTCCGGCCCGGCGAGCAGGAACTTGGCAAACGACGACTGGTCGAACAACGCCGCGTCCTCGCGCGCCGCCCGGTGCTCGCGCCCGACCGCCTCGAACCAGTTCTGCCGGCCGTAGCTGTAGACGTCGCGCGGCGTCTCGCCCGCCCGCGCGAACCAGTTGGGCCGCTCCCAGCCGAGCTTTTCGCCGAAGCAGGCGCCCTCGTCCTTGAGCAGCGCGTACAGCGGCGACACCCGTTCGGGCCGTGCCGAGACATGCTCTTCATGGGGCCACGACATGGTGTAGTGCTTGCCGTAGAGCTCGAGCGTGCGGGCGCGGACCCAATCGACGCTGCGATGCGGCGGACCGAAGCGGCGAATGTCGACCGGCCAGAGGTCCATCGGCGGCTCGCCGCCGACGATCCATTCCGCCAGCGCCTTGCCGGCGCCGCCGCCCGCGGCGATGCCATAGGCGTTGAAGCCGGCGCCGACGAAGAATCTTCGCACCTCGGGCGCTTCGCCGAGAATGAAATTGCCGTCGGGCGTAAAGGATTCCGGCCCGTTGACGAGCTGCTTCACGCCGGCCGCCTGCAACGCCGGAACCCGGGCCAGAGCCTGTTCCATCAGCTGTTCGAAATGATCGAAATCGGAGTCCAGCAGCGAGAACTCGAAGCCGGGCGGGATGCCCTCTTCGGCCCAGGCTTTGGGGTCGGGTTCGTAGCCGCCCATCACCAGGCCGCCCACTTCCTCCTTGAAGTAGATCAGCCGGTCCGGGTCGCGCAGGGTCGGCAGGTCGCGGCCGACGCCCTCGATCGGCTCGGTCACCATGTACTGATGCTGCAACGAGACCAGCGGCACGTTCACGCCGGCAAGGCGGCCGACCTCGCGGGCCCACTGTCCGGCGCAGTTGACCACCGCCTCGGCCGCGACCTCGCCGCTGGCGGTCGCGACGCCGACCGCCCGGCCCCGCTCCAGCTTGATCCCGGTCACCGGGCAGTTCTCGACGATGACCGCACCGCCCTGGCGCGCGCCCTTGGCCAAGGATTGGGCGATGTCGGCCGGGTTGGCCTGGCCGTCGGTCGGCAGGTACGCCGCGCCGGCCACGTCGGACACCTCCATCAGCGGCCAAAGGTCTTGCGCCTCCCGCGGACCCAGCAGGTGCATCTCCAGCCCAAAGGAATGCGCGGTCGTGGCCTGCCGTCTGATCTCGGTCATGCGCTCGGCGTTGCAGGCCAGGCGCAGGCCGCCGTTCCGTTTCCAACCGGTGGCCAATCCGGTCTCGGCCTCGAGGCCGCCATAGAGCTCGACGCTGTATTTCAGCAGTTGGGTGATGTTGGCGCTGGACCGCAGCTGGCCGACCAATCCGGCCGCATGCCAGGTCGAGCCGCCGGTCAGCTTGCCCCGCTCGAGCAGCAGGACGTCGCGCCAGCCGAGCCGGGTCAGGTGATAGGCGGTCGAGCAGCCGACGATGCCGCCGCCGATCACGACCACCCGGGCCGCTGTCGGGATTGAAGCCATGGTTCCTTCAGGACTCCTTCTCGAATGCCGCGAAGGCGCGTTCGAAGCGCGTCAGATTCTCATCGGTGTAAGCGATGTAGTCGAAATCCAGCGTCGAATGGATCTCCGAAACCATCGACCACATGGTCTCGCGCAGCAGCGAGGCACAAGCCATGGCCCGATAGCGCCGCCGCAAGGCCCGGTCGAGCGGCCGATCGAAATAGCTTTCCAACAGCCGGGTTTCCAGGTCGGGCGGAAACTCGTTGTTGGAGGCCACGTTGGCCAGATCGAACAGCGGCGAATTGAAGCCGGCGTAGTCCCAATCGACCAGCCACAGCCGAGCGCCGTCGTCGATGAAGTTGGCGGCGAGCAGATCGTTGTGGCCGAACACCACCTCGATCGGACCGACCGCCGCCTCGAGACGCGCCGCGCGCGCCAGGAGGTCCGGCAAGAGGCCGACGCAGCGGCTCTTGCCGTCGCGCAGGGTGGCGGCATAGTCGCGAACCACGTGGAACACCCAGAACATCAGAACCGGCCCGCGCAGATGATTGGGCATGTCGTAGTGGCAGCGCCGGATCAAGGCGAGCACCCGATCCAGGTTTGCCGGGTTCCGGACGTCTTCGGGCTGCCAGGTGCGCCCCTCGATGAAGCGGGTCACGATCGCGCCCGGCTCGGCATAGACCACGCCGGGCGAAACGCCCGCCGCCTCGGCCGCGCGGGCGGCCGCCAGCTCGTTGACCCGCAGGATGCCGTGGATCGGGATGTCCTCGCCGATGCGGACGAAAAAGCGCGCCGGCCCGTCCTGCACCGCGAAATTGACATTGGTGATGCCGCCGGAAATCGGCGCCGGCTCGACCCGTCCCGACCAGCACGGCAGCCCCGCCGCGCGCGCCGTGGCATCGGATTTCTGACTCATCTCGCGCGCCCTCCTAGTACCCACCATCGCAGGAAGATGATACGTATGATCGTCTGCCGCGGCCGCCGGGTAGGAAGCGTCGCGCCGGCGATGCGGCACATCGGCAAGCGGCGCTGACGCCCGCCGGCGGCCGCGGCAGGCGACCCCGCGGGCGGCCTTTCAGACCCTTCGGACGTCGTCGCGCGGCCCTTGTGATGCGCTGCATCACGGCGCACCACGCTCCTAGCCGAAGGGACTGAAAGGCCGTCATACGTGTCATCCTCCTGTGATAGTGGGTACAAAGTTCATGCCAGCCCGAGCTCCCGTTTGCGCCGCCTGACCCAGGCGGCGATCAGGCGATCGGCGATGATCGCGATGAAGGCAACGGAAAAGCCCGCCACCACGCCGCGCCCGGTGTCGGCCTTGGTCAGCGCTATGTAGACTTCCTGGCCCAGGTCCCGCGTGCCGACCAGCGCGGTGATGACCAGCATGGCGAGCGCCATCATGATCGTCTGATTGATGCCCAGCATGATCTCCGGCAGGGCCAGCGGGACCTGCACCCGCCAGAGCACCTGGCGCCGGGTGCAGCCGATCGCCCGCGCCGCCTCGACCAGGTGCTGCGGGACCTGGCGGATGCCGTGATCCGTGTAGCGAACGGCCGGCGCCACGGCATAGGCGACGATCGCGATCATCGCCGAGAAATCGCCGACCCGGAACAGCATCACCACGGGAATCAGGTAGACGAAGGACGGCAGGGTCTGGAGCGTGTCGATGATCACCTGGACGACGCGGTGGACCCGGTCGTTGCGCGCGGCCCAGACGCCGATCGGCACGCCGATCAGCGCGGCGAACACGACCGACAGGCCGCACAGATAGACCGTGACCATGGATTTCGACCACTGCCCGGTCACGGCGATAAAGGCGGCGAGCAGCGTCACCAGCAGCGCCAGCCGCCAGCCGCCGAGCTGCAGCCCGGCGAGCGCCAGCAAGCCGATCACCGCGACCCAGGGCATCTGCAGCAGGAAGCGCTTGACCGGAATCAGCAGCTTGAGCAGCAGCCAGGTCTTGACCGCCTCCAGCTCGTCGAAGAAGTGGACGTTGATCCACTCGACCTGCCGCTCCCAGAAGGTGCCGGTGGTGATCTGCAGGCTTTCGGGATAGACGTGCAGGGCCGGCCAGATCAGCCCGCCGAGCCAACTGGCAACCAGGATCACCAGGGCGGCCAGCAGATAGGGGTGGCGGCGGATCGGATTGGGCTCCGCCCTGCGATGTCGCGGCGGCGGCCGGTTGGCGAAGGCCTGGCTCAAACGGTCGAGCGCGATGGCCAGCAGCGTGATCGCCACCCCGGCTTCCAGCCCTTGGCCGACCGCCAGGCGGCGCAACGAGGACAGGACGTCGAAGCCCAGGCCGCCGGCGCCGATCATGGAGGCGATGATCACCATGTTGAGCGACAGCATGATGACCTGGTTGACGCCGATCATCAGGCCCGGCCGGGCCGAGGGAATCTGCACCCGCCACAGCAGCTGGCGGGTCGTGCAGCCGGCCATGCGGCCGAACTCGACGACCTCGGCCGGAACCTGCTTCAGGGCGAGCATCGTCACCCGGACCATGGGCGGCGTGGCGTAGATGATGGTCGCGATCATCGCCGCGACCGGGCCGAAGCCGAACAGGAACAGCACCGGCACCAGATAGGCGAAGACCGGCACCGTCTGCATCAGGTCGAGCACCGGCGTGATGGCGGTCTCGAACCACGGCCAGCGAAAGCCGGCAATGCCCAGGAAGAGGCCGAGGGCGACGCCGAGCGGCACGGCGATGACGATCGAGCTCAAGGTCACCATGGCGCTGTCCCACTGGCCGAAGACCGCCAGGTAGGCGAAGCAGCCGCCGACCAGGAGGGCCAGGATCCAGTCGCCGACCGCCCATCCCATGAGCGCCACCACGGCGATCAACGCGACCCAGGAGACGCGCGCGACAACGACATCGGCGCTCGGGTCGGCGGAGAAGGTGAAGCCCGACGACAGCAACCCCTTGGCGGCCAGAAGCGGCCAATTGAGCAGCCAGGCAAGCGAGCGGGTTAGCTCCTTGAAGGTGAAGAGGCCCAGATCGAAGTCGTTGATCAGCCATTTCATGAAATCGCTGATCCAGACCTTGAGCGGCAGGGTCCAGGCGCGCGGATAGTCGACCGCCCAGGGCCACAGCTCGGCAAACCGGTAGACCAGCAAGGTCGCGGCCAGAGCGCCGACCCAGGCCAGCAGCCAAGGATTGAGCCGGCGATCCTGCCGCCGGGCGGGCGCGGCGCCGGCCACCGTCATGGCAGGCTCTTGCGGCCGACCAGCACGTCGAGCACGGCCTGGCGGCTCAGGCGGCCGATCGGCCGGCCCTCGGCGTCGGTCACCGCGACGTCGCTCCGGCTGTCGACCAGACGTTCGGCCAGATCCGCCACCTTGGTCGACCAGGGCACGCTGTCGGCGGGTGCGCCACCGTCGCCCAAGGGCGCCATGACGGCCTGGGCCGAGAGCACCTTGGCGCGCGGGATCTCCTTGGTGAACTCGGCGACATAGTCCGTGGCCGGGCGCAGAACCAGATGTTCCGGCGTCCCGACCTGGATGATTTCGCCGTCCTTCATGATGGCGATACGGTCGGCCAGCCGGATCGCCTCGTCGAAATCATGGGTGATGAAGACGATGGTCTTGTGCAGCACGCTTTGCAGCCGCAGGAATTCGTCCTGCATTTCGCGCCGGATCAAAGGGTCGAGCGCCGAAAAGGGCTCGTCGAGAAACCAAATCTGCGGCTCGACCGCCAGCGAACGGGCGATCCCGACACGCTGCTGCTGGCCGCCGGAAAGCTCGCGCGGGTAATAGTCCTCGCGCCCCTCGAGGCCGACCAGCTCGATCACCTCGAGCGCGCGGCGCCTGCGGGTCTCGCGGCCGACGCCCTGGATCTCCAGCGGAAAGGCGACGTTGCCCAGGACGGTCAGGTGCGGCAGCAGCGCGAAGTGCTGGAACACCATGCCCATCTTGTGGCGCCGCAGCTCGATCAATTCCTTCTCCGAGGTGCCCAGCAGGTCCTGACCCTCGAAGAAGATCTCGCCGGCGGTCGGCTCGATCAGGCGCGACAGGCAGCGCACCAGCGTCGATTTGCCCGAGCCGGACAGTCCCATGATGACGAAGATCTCGCCCTCGGCGACTTCGAGGCTGACGTCGCGCACCGCGCCGATCAGACCGGCCTCGGCCAGATCCCGCGCACTCGGGACGGCGCCGTGGCCGGCCAGGAACGCGTCCGCGCCCCGGCCGAAGATCTTCCACACGGCCCGGCAGGTAAGCGCAGCCTGGCCCTTTTCGGTGCTCATCTCGGCCAGCCGTCCTTGACAAACCGCAGCCGGGCCCGTGCGCCGGGCCCGGCTGTCCGCCCCCATCTTCGACTACTGGCTGCAGGCGATCCAGGAATTCCAGGTGGCTTGGTTTTCCTTGACCCACCGGGAAACCACCTCGTCCACCTTGCGACCTTCCAGATCGACGTCGGCGATCAGGTTGCCCATGGTCTCGTTGTCCAGCTTGAAGCTGCGCACGGCCTGATAGGCACAGGGCCACTTGGCCTCGCCGGCCTTCCAGCCGACTTTCTTGATCCAGCCGCGCGGTTTGCCGCAGTCGTAGGCCATGTCCGGGTTGGTGCCCCACTTCGGATCGTGGTAGCAGGCCTCGGTGTACTTGGGGAACTCGACCCACTCGCCCTCGAACTTGATCGGCGCCCAATGGGGCGCATAGACCCAGCCCAGGAACGGCGCCTTGCGCTGGTAGGCGGATTGCAGTTCGGCGAACAGCGCGGCATCGGTGCCGGCGTGCACGACCTCGTAATCGAGGCCGAGCGCCTCGGCCCGCTCGTCGTCGAAGCCGGCCCAGGTGACCGGCCCGCCGAGGTAGCGGCCCTTGGGCGCGGTCTCCGGCGTCGAAAAAGCCTCGGCACAATCGTTGAGCGCGCGCCAATCCGGCAGCCCCGGACACTTCTCCTTCATGTAGGCGGGATACCACCACTCCTCGATGGCGAAGAGGCCGGTTTCGCCCAGATCGACCGTCTTGCCGGTCTTCAGGCTTTCTTCCATGGCCTGCTTGCCGGTGGTCTCCCACATCTCCATGGCGATGTGCAGGTCGCCCGACTCCAGACCGGCGAACTGCGCGATGTAGTCGGCCTGTTGGTACTGCACGTTGTAACCCGCCTTCTGCAGCACGTTGCCCATGATGTGGGTCGTGATGTATTGGCCGGTCCAATCGTGAATGGTCAGGATGATCGGGTCCTTGGATTCGACCTCGGCCGCCGCCGGCAAGGTCAGGCCGAGGCCAAGCGCCGCAATTCCGGCGCCCAACAGAACCGCCAATCTCGAACTCCCTCTGTCCTCCCTCATGTCCTGCGTCTCCCTGTTAGAATGCTCGTGCAAAGCGCCCCTTTTGCTGCTCTCCCAGGATGGGACGGCAGCCTGGTCTTGCCCTGAAAGCGGTCAACAATCCGAACTCCGGGATCGAAAGCTTGAACGCTGGCCTCGACCCCTGTCAAGGCGGAAACCACAATTTCCCAAGTAATCCCACATTGCCGGGCAATTCGGATCGTCCTAGACTGCCCGACCCGAAGTGTCACGGCCGTGCAACCGAACAAGAGGTGACGATCGGTGCTCCGCTCCGCCCGCCAGGCAACGATTCTGAAGGCCCTGGGCCGACAGGGCGCCTGCAAGGTCAACGAGCTGGCAGAGCAGCTCGCGGTGTCGGACGAAACCATCCGGCGCGACGTCAAGGCGATGGCCGGAAAAGGGTTGGTCGAGCGGGTTCACGGCGGTGTCGTGCTGCCGCCGGCGCCGTCGGAACCGGCCTTTCAAAAACGCATGGCGCGCAACGCCGAGGAGAAGCGGCGCATCGCCCGCCTGGCGGCGGCCCAGATCCGCAACGGCGATTCGGTCATGCTCGATACCGGCTCGACCACCGCCTACGTCGCGCGCGCCCTGGCCGAGCACAAGGATCTTCTGGTCGTCACCAACTGCACGGAGATCGCCCTGCGCCTGGCCGGCCGCAACCGGGTGTACCTGGCCGGCGGCGAGCTGCGGGCCGACGACGGGGCGGTTTTCGGCGCCGCGGCGATTCGCTTCGTCGAGCAGTTCCGGGCCCGCACCGCCGTGCTGTCGATCGGCGCGGTCGATCCGGCCGACGGCCTGATGGATTTTCATCTGCAGGAGGCGGAATTCTCGCGCGCCTTGATCCAGCGGGCGGAGCGCACCGTGGTGGTCACCGATCACAGCAAGTTCGGCGGCCACGCACCGGTCCGGGTCTGCGGCTTCGAGGAGATCGATCTGCTGATCACCGACCGGGCGCCGCCGCCGGAGCTGGCGCGGCGCATCGCCGAGGCCCGGGCCCGGCTGCTGGTGGCCGAATAGCCCCGGCCGCAACAAGCGGCCGGTGGCAAGGCTCAAGGCGGTTCGATGGCCTTGATCCGCGCCGCCAGCCGTCCCGCCGCACGCCACAGCAGCCAGGTCAGGAGCGCCGCGACGTAGCCGTCCAGGGCGTAGTGCCAGGCCAGATGGACCGAACCGATCATGACGATCACGGCATAGAGCGCGAAGACGATACCGGCCAATCGGTGCGCGCGCCACGCGACCAGGGCGAACAGCACCGAGCTGGCGACGTGAATGCTCGGCATCGCCGAGATGCCCTTGCCCAAGGGGTTGTCGTCGAGCGTATAGGCGTTCCAAAGCCGGTCGTGCAGTTCGAGCGCCCAGACCGGGTAGGTCTGGTTCGCGGTCCGCAGATAGTCCATGAGCGGCAGAAAGACGTCCTCCAGACCGGTGACACGGCCGAAATAGACCGGACCCGCCGAGGACAGCACCGTGGCCATGAGATTGCCGAGCAAGACCCAGACCAGCATCAGGGTCAGGAAAAACTGCATGCGCAGGCGCTGGTCGCGCAGGCTGAAGCCCTGCCAGACGAGAAAGCCGTAAAGCACGAAAAGCCAGCATTGATAGAAGAAGTTGACGACGCTGGTCACGACCGGAAAGCCGAGCAGGGGCTGCATCAGAAGCCACGGATCGGTGCCGCCGTGCAGGACCCGGTCCCAGGCCGCCAAGCTGGCATCCCAGGCAAAGGGGTTGATCAGCGGTATCAACGACTTCATCGATGTGAACACCGAGAAGAAGGTCTGCATGAGAAAGGTGATCAACAGACCGCCGAACAGACGGTCGGCGGTCAGCCAGTTGGCGCCGAAATCCGCGGCGAGATAGCCGAACAGACGGGCCGGGCGTCGCGCGATCATGACGTAGACGACGTATAACAGCACAAAAGAAAATAAGTAGATGCCAGTAATCATCGGCACCACGGACACGTAAAGAAAAAGAGATATTTCGTTGGGTATTGAGAAATACCCGGATACGCACAGCGCCCCCAAGGAATAAACCGCAACCGCGGCAATGCACCAGACATGGGCCCGCAACACCCTGCCGAGACGATCCGGGACGCCCGCAAAACCTATCTGATAACCGATCGACTGCATCGAGTCGTGCCTCGCTTCGCTACATGCGGCGCTGCTGCGATATAGAGCCGTCGACCTTGCGAAATCGTTAGCACCGGCCTCCAGGAGGGCGCGCCGCGCACGGCGCCGAGAACCGGCCGGCGGCGATTTCGGATTGGCACCAAAATTGCCACAAATGTGAATTTTAACACGACGAAATTGATTTATTATTCAGGCGAATTCAATAATAATCACGTAAATAAGGGGTTATAGAGTATTAACAGGAATGGTGAACCGGGAATTCTGTTGTTTTTTAACTATTTATTAAAACGAAACGCCGATCATTGTGCCTGGTTTTGCCCTGCTTAAGGAGGTTGCAACCATGTTTAAGATGATCAGTTCCTTCGTAAGGGACGAGTCCGGTGCGACGGCCATTGAATATGGCCTGATCGCCGCTCTGGTTTCCGTTGCCGCCATTGCCGCCCTGCGTGGCATGGGCAACTCGCTCTCGAACCTCTTCGGTGTCGTTTCCGGCGAGCTGACCAACGCGGTCAACAGCGCCTCGAACGCCTCCGGCTGAGAGCGCAGGCTGATTGCACCAGACGGCCCGGCGCGCCGGGCCCAAGACAATCGGTCGCAGTTAAAGGGCCGGGGTTCAACGCCCCGGCCCTTTCCATGCGCGCCCCGTCACAGCGACATAGCACGATGTTGACCGCTGCCACCCTATTTCAGATCGCGCTCTTCGGTTTCGCGGCCCTGGCCGTGGCCTCGGCGATCAACGACGTGCGTCACCTCAAGATTCCGAATCACTATAGCTTGGCGATCGCGCTCTTGTTTCCGGTCTACGTGTTGACCGCCGACGCTGCGGTGAATTGGATGGCCGCCCTGGCCATCTCCGGCGCACTGCTCGCCCTGGGCTTCCTGTTGTTCGTGGCGAAGGTGCTGGGGGCGGGCGACGCCAAGCTGATCGCCGCGGTCGCCCTCTGGGCCGGACCCGACCTTTTTCTGGCATTCCTGCTGATCACCGCCGTCACCGGCGGCACGATGGCCTTGGCCTTGTGGCTGCGGCACCGGTTGTCGCGCGCCGCGACACCTGGGATGATTTTCCTAACAGAGGTCGACCCCGGCTTTGCCAAACAGCCGATGCCCTATGCCGTGGCCATCGCCGCGGGCGCCCTTTACGTGGCCTTTACCCTTCTCGGCGTAGGGTAAGCGCCAGTTACCCGTTTTGGAGAACGGTGCGTCATGTCTGCACGTAGTATAATACTCATCGCAGCCGCCCTGCTGTTGACGATCGGGACGATCTTCGTCGCGCGCAGTTGGCTCGAGGCCAACAAGAGGCCCGCCGTGACCAAGGCCGCCGCTCCGGTCCAGACGCGGGTTCTGGTCGCCCGGACCAACCTTCCGGTCGGCACTTTCGTGAACGAGCAGCACTTGCGTTGGCAGACTTGGCCGGACAGCAACCTGCCGGATTCCTATCTGGTCGAGGGCAGGTTCAAACAGCAAAGCCTGTTCGGCGCGGTCGTGCGCCGCAGCTTTGCCGCCGGCCAGCCCCTGATTCAAAGCCAGCTGGTCAAGCCCGGCGATCGGGGCTTCCTGGCGGCGGTGCTGCAGCCGGGATTTCGCGCCTATTCCATCAACGTTACCGCGACCACCAGTATCGCCGGCTTGGTTTTTCCCGGCGACCGGGTCGATCTGCTCCTCGCCCATACGCTGAAGGGCGGCGGCGGCGGCCAGGTCAGCGAGACAGTCTTGACCAACCTGCGGGTCCTCGCGATCGACCAAACCGTCAACGACCAGACCAAGACGCCCAGGGTCGGCAAGACGGTCACTTTCGAGGTCACGCCGAAACAGGCGGAGATCCTGGCCGTGGTCAGCGGTCTCGGCCGCTTGTCGCTGAGCCTCCGCAGCCTGGCAAAAAACAAGGCCGAAATGGAGCGGCTGGTCAATTCGGAAGATCCCTTTGAGGAACCCAACGCGCGCCGGGGCCGGACCTACACCAGAGGATCGGAAGCGAGCGTCCTGATGGGCTTCTCGGGCACCGGCGTCTCGGTGGTCCGGGGCGGTGTTAAGAAAGAGGAAAAGGTGAAAGAATGATCGCCCGAAAGCAACTGAGGACCTGTGTCGCAGCCCTGGCTGTCGCCGTTCTCGCATCCTTGACGCCGAGCGAACCTGCGCGCGGTGCCGCGTCCTTGTCCGGCAGTACCGGCAGTCCCGTCGTCGTGGAGCTGAACGAAGGACGGCTGGTCCGCTTGAGCAGCGGCGCCACCTCTGTCTTCATCGCCAACCCGGCTATTGCCGACGTGGCCATCAAGTCGCCGCGACTGGTCTATATCTTCGGCAAGAAGGCCGGCGAAACGACGCTCTACGCGGTCGACCGAAACGACAAGGTGATCGCCAGCTTGAAGGTACAGGTGGATCACAACTTGAGCCGCCTGAACGACAGCCTGAGAACACTGATTCCCAACAGCAACGTCACCGCGCAATCGCTCGACGGCACCATCGTGCTGTCCGGCAGCGTGATGGATGCGGTCGACGCCGAGAACGCCAGGCGTTTGTCCGCCCGTTTCATCGCCAAGGGCGAAGAGCTTATCAATCAGATCGATGTCATCGCCGCCAACCAGGTGAACCTGCGTGTCCATGTGGCGGAGGTTGCCACTTCGGTCATCAAGCAGTTCGGCTTCAACTGGGAGAGCTTCACGAACGGCAACAACAACTTTCTGGTTACCGGCACCGGCGGCACCGATATCGTGCAGGATCCCGTGACCGGTGAGTTCATCATCAACCCCGCGGTCGAAAGCCTTATCGGCGTCGGGACCTTCGGCACCTTCACCCTGGTCGGCCTGCTCGAGGCGCTCGCCGCGGACAACCTGGTCACGATCCTGGCCGAACCGAACCTGACGGCGCTCTCCGGCGAGACGGCCAGCTTCCTGGCCGGCGGCGAATTCCCGATCCCCATCGTGGAGGACAACTCGACCATCATCACCTTCAAGGAGTTCGGCGTCAGCTTGTCGTTCACGCCGATCGTGCTCAGCGGCAACCGGATCAGCATGCGCATCCGCCCGGAGGTCAGCGAACTGACCACCCAGGGCGGTGTCACGATCGGCGGCTTCACGATCCCCGGGCTCACGACCCGCCGGGCCGAGACGACCGTCGAGCTGGCTTCGGGCCAGAGCTTCGCGATCGCCGGCCTGTTCACCAACACCTCGCGCGAGGATTTGCGCAAGGTCCCGGTGCTGGGCGAGATTCCGATCATCGGGCAGGTCTTGAGCAGCGATCGCTTCGTCCGCAACGAGACGGAGTTGATGATCGTCGTGACGCCCTATCTGGTGCAGCCGACCAATCAGCCGATCCCGCTGCCGACCGATGCTTTCGTACAGGGCGATTCGCCCGCGACCAGGGTCAACAGCAATCTGGCGCGGGTCCCCTACGCGCCCCAAACGATCCCCCTCAACGACGGCAGTCCCATGGCGCAGAACGCCAACGGACGCGCCGGGTTCATCGTGGAGTGACAAGGCCAATGACCGCGCAACGAAGGAACTTCGTCCCGGCACTGCTGCTCAGCCTGCTTGCCGTTGGACTGGGTGGCTGCGGACTTCCCATCCAGGACTACAACCCCTGGAAGGTCGGCGAATGGCGCCAGATCACCGACCGGCCGATCAATCACGTCGAGATGGTGACGCTGGACCACGTCGTGGCATTCCGGCCCAATGCCGTCAGGCTCGATCAGGCCGAAATCGGTCGTTTGATCCAATTCTTCCAATTGGGCAACATCAAGAGCACGGACGAAATCGCCCTCCACGCGCCGGCGGCCGCCGGTGGCCCCGATGCACAGGTGGCGAGGGCGCGCGTCGACTTCCTGCGCCAAGAGTTTCTGACCCGTGGCCTGCCGACACGGGTCTACTATGGCCACGCGGGCATTCCCTTGAGCGATACCGACCAAATCGCCGTCGTGGTGCACCGGGCGATCGCGATGCCGCCGGATTGCTCCGTCTCGGATCCGGTCTTGCCGGGCCGGCCCAGCTGGATCCGCGGATGCGCCAACAACGCCGCCTTGGGGCTGATGGTCGCCGATCCGCGGGACCTGGTCAGGGGACGTCCGACCGCGCCTGCCGACGGCGTCGCGGCCAGCAAGGCTGTCGAGGGCTATCGAGATCCCAAGAAGTTCGAGCAGAAGCCGCAGACCATCGTTATCGAAGCAACCAACTAGAGCAACCTCCGGTAGCTAACAGAGGGACCATCGATCTATGAGTTCCGTAGAGCGATTTTCGGATCCGCAGCCGCTGCAGTTGGCGGGAGCCGAATGCGTCGCCTTCGTGGGTGACGACGAAACCCACGGTGTTGTCGCAAGCGTGACCCAGCAGTTCTTCGACGAGCCGGTCGTGCGCGACGGCGATACCTCGGATGCTCTGGCTTTCCTTTCGGAAGCGCCGGCGCCCAAGGTGCTGATCGTCGACATCGGCGATAACACCTCGCCGCTCAGCGCGATGCTGTCGCTGACCACCGCCTTCACCGACGACACCCGATTGATCGGCATCGGCGAGCTCAACGACATCTCGCTCTATCGCGAACTCACCGGCGCCGGCGTCACGGACTATCTGGTCAAGCCGATTACGGAGAAAACTCTCTCCGCCGCGCTCGAGCGGGCGGAAGAGCCGGTCGCCAGCGCTAGCCAGGGTGCCGCGCCCGAGGAAACCAAGCGGGTCATCGTCGTCGGCGCCCGGGGCGGCGTGGGCGCCAGCACTTTGGCCGTCAACTTTGCCTGGCTGTTCGCCGAGGAGCACGGTCAGCGAACCACCCTGGTCGACCTGGACCTCGAGTTCGGCACGGTCGCCTTGTCGCTCGATCTGGAGCCGACCCGCGGCCTTCGCGAGGCGTTGGAGAACCCGTCCCGCATCGACGGCTTGTTCATCTCCAGCGCCACGGCGCGGCTGACGGACAATCTGTCGGTCATGGCGACCGAGGAAAACCTGTCCGGCGAAATCGCCTTCAGCACCGACGCGATCGAGGTCCTGTTCGAAGCGCTCGGCAAGACCAACGACTGTATCGTGGTCGATCTGCCGCGGCCGTCTTTCGGCCTGAGGCAGCAGACCATGCGTTCGGCGACCCACGTGATCCTGGTCACCGAGCTCGGCCTGTCCGGCCTGCGCGACACGATCCGCCTGCTCGGCAACGTCGAAGAAGCCGCACCCAAGGCGAAGGTCATCGTCATCGCCAACCGCGGCGGCGGCGATCAACAGGCCATGCGTTTGCCGGACTTCCAGAAGGCACTGGGCCGAAAGGTCGATCTGCTGGTTCCGGAGGAACCCAAGGCCTTCAACGAAGCCGCCAACACCGGCAAGCCGCTGGTCCACTTCGCGGCGCGCAGCAAGGCCGCGAAGGCACTGCAGAAAGTCATCGGCGATCTCGTGGGCAAGCGCGCGAAGGGCCCGAAGAAGAAGATCAAGCCCGGCGCGAAGAGGTCGTTGTTCAGCTTGGGCAAGAGGAGTTAGTCCCTAGATGGCCGTAGAACCCATCAGGTCCGAGTCCGGAAGATCGGGCAACCAAGGCTCGGATCTGAGCTCCCATGTGGAACGAATCAGACCGCTCCTGCTCAAGGCTTTCGAGAAGGACAACGTCGCGACCTTGCCGCGGCCGGAACTGGCCCTGCGCATCGGCCAGATCGTGACCGATGATTTGGGGGAAGAGGCCGAAAGTCTCAACTTGCTGGAACGACGCACACTGGTCTCCGGTCTGATCGACTGGTTGGTGAGGTGCAGTCCCATGGCACAGAACCAGTCATCGGCGCCGGCCCAGGCGGCACAGGGCGAGCCCCAGCAGGAGGCCGCCAAGGTGGCCTCCAACCGCAAGGCGGCGAACGCCGCCTCGCACAGCGGCGCCGTGGAAGCCGCCAAGGAACGCATTCAGCCGCTGGTGATGGAGCGTCTCGACCTGGCCGCGGCCTCGCAGCTGCCGCGCGACGAGCTGTCCCAGCAGGTCGGCGAAATCGTCACCGAGCTGCTGGCCGAGGAGCAAATCCGCCTGAACGGTCCCGAGCACAGCCAGGTCATCGACCTGCTGCTCGACGACATGTTGGGCCTGGGGCCGCTCGAACCCCTGTTGGCCGACGAGTTCGTCAACGACATCATGGTCAACGGCGCCAGCCAGGTCTACGTCGAGCGCAAGGGCAAACTGGAACTGACCAACGTCCGCTTTCGCGACGACGCCCACGTGCTCAACATCTGCCGCCGCATCGTGTCCCAGGTCGGACGCCGGATCGACGAGACCACGCCGCTGGTCGACGCCCGGCTCAAGGACGGCAGCCGCGTCAACATCATCATCCCGCCGCTGGCGATCGACGGTCCTTCGATCTCGATCCGCAAGTTCGCCAAGAAGGGCATCACGCTGGACGTGATGGCCAAGCAGGGCAACATCTCGCCCGAGATGTGCACCGTCCTGAAGATCGCCGCGCGCAGCCGGCTCAACATCGTGATCTCGGGCGGCACCGGCTCGGGCAAGACGACCCTGCTCAACGCTCTGTCGCAGATGATCGACCCGGGCGAACGCATCGTCACCATCGAGGACGCCGCCGAACTGCAGCTGCAGCAGCCGCACGTGGTCCGCCTCGAGACCCGGCCCGCCAACCTGGAGGGTGTCGGCGACATCTCGATGCGCGACCTGGTCAAGAACTCCCTGCGTATGCGTCCCGACCGGATCATCCTCGGCGAGGTGCGCGGCTCCGAGGCGGTCGACCTGCTGCAGGCCATGAACACCGGCCACGACGGCTCGCTCGGCACGATCCACGCCAACCGGCCGCGCGAGGCGCTGACCCGGCTCGAGAACATGATCGGTCTCGCCGGCATCAACCTGCCGAGCAAGGCGGTGCGCACCCAGATCGCCGCCGCGGTCGACATGATCATCCAGATTTCGCGCATGCGCGACGGCCAGCGCCGCGTCACCTACGTCTCCGAGGTGGTCGGCATGGAGGGCGACATCATCACGACCCAGGACCTCTTCACCTACCACTTCGAGGGCGAGGGCGAGGACGGCGCCATCAAGGGCAACTTCAAGTCATCCGGCCTGCGGCCGCACTTCACCCCGAACGCCGCCTACTTCGGCCTCGACAAACGTCTGATGGAGGCGATCGGATGACCCTCGAGGAATTCATGCGCACCCTGTCGCCGCAAACCATGTTGTTCATGGGCATGCTGGCCGCGGGCGCCCTGCTGGTCCTGGTCGCCTTCGCGTTCGCCGGCGGCAAGGAGGAGCAGTTCAAGCAACGCCTCAACCATGTCAAGACCGGGCGCCGCGCCAAGGCACCGCAGGATCCGCAGAAGAAGATCAACGCCAAGCGCTCGACCTCGGACAGTGAGATCGCGGCTCTGGACCGCCTGATCAAGAGCGCCCTGCCGAGACGCGAGGAACTTCGTCTGCGCCTGGCGCGCGCCGGCTTCGAGGTGCCGCTTGGCCGCTATCTCGCGGTCTGCGTGATCGTCGGACTGGTGACCGTGGCGCTTGGCCTGATGTTCGATATCGCGCCCTTCCTGGCGATCGTCTTCATCGGGCTGATCGCCGGCATCGCCCTGCCCCACATGGTCGTCGGCACCCTCGGCACGCGCCGGCAGAACAAGTTCATCGAGCTGTTTCCCGACGCCATCGACCTCATGGTCCGCGGCCTGAAGTCCGGCCTGCCGATCAACGAATCGATCAAGACCGCCGGCGAAGAGGTGCCCGACCCGGTCGGCCAGGAGCTTCGCCGCGTGACCGACGCGGTGCGCATGGGCACGAAGCTCGAAGAGGCCCTGTGGGACACCTCGCAGCGGCTCGATCTGCAGGACTTCAAGTTCTTCACCGTCAGCCTGGCGATTCAGAGCGAGACCGGCGGCAATCTGTCGGAAACGCTCGGCAATCTCTCCAACGTCTTGCGCGGCCGCCGACAGCTCAAGCTCAAGGTCAAGGCCATGTCCTCGGAGGCCAAGGCCAGCGCCTACATCATCGGCTCGCTGCCCTTCGTGGTCGGCACGCTGATCTACCTGATGAACCCGGACTACATCTCCACGCTGTTCACCGATCCCCGCGGCAACATGATGCTCGCGCTGGGCGGCCTGATGTTCCTGGTCGGCGGCGCCATCATGTACAAGATGGTGAAGTTCGAGATATGAGCCTCGAGGCCCTCAACGCGGCGGGTCTGGACCCGGAAAGCCTGGTCATCCTGCTGGCCGGCCTGACCGCGTTCGTCAGCGCCTTCGCGGTGTGGTCGGCGCTGCTGCATCGCGATCCGGCCGCGCGCCGGGCCGAGTTCATCGCCAGCCAGCGCGAGGCGTTGCGCGCCGGTGTCCTGACCCAGCGCCGGCGCAAGGAGACCGACCAGTCGATCAACATGATGCGCCAAGTGGTCGACAAGCTGCAGTTGATGAAGTCGACCCAGGCGGAGAAGATCAAGATCAACCTGGCGCGCGCCGGCATGCGCTCGAACGACGCGGTGGTGCGCTACCTCTTCATGAAGCTGGCCCTGCCCTTCGCCTTCGGCGGCGGCGCGCTGTTCCTGGTCTACGGCCTCAACTTCGGCGCCTTGGAAAGCACCCAGAAGCTGATCGCGACCCTGGTGGCGGTGATCCTGGGCGCGTATTTCCCCGACCTCATGATCAAGAACGCGGCGACCAAGCGGCAGAACGAGATCCGCAAGTCGCTGCCCGACGCGCTCGATCTCATGGTGATCTGCGCCGAGGCCGGCCTCAGCCTGGACGCCACCTTGATGCGCGTGGCCGACGAGATGGCGACCGCCGGACCGGAGATCTCCGACGAGTTCAGCCTGACCAGCCTGGAGCTCGGCTTCCTGCCGGAACGCCAGAAAGCGCTCGACAACATGGCCGTTCGCTGCAACCTGCAGGCGGTCCGCGGCATGGTCAACACCATGATGCAGGCCGAACGTTACGGTACCCCCCTGGCCCACTCGCTGCGCGTCCTGTCGCAGGAATCGCGCGACGAGCGCATGATGCGGGCCGAGGAGAAGGCCGCCCGCCTGCCGGCCCTGCTCACGGTGCCGATGATCGTGTTCATCCTGCCGCCCCTGTTCATCGTGCTGCTCGGGCCGGCGATCCTCGACGTCATGGACAACTTCTCCGGCGTCTACTAGAAGCGGCCGCCGGCGCCGCCCGGGCTCAGGCGGACAGGGCCCGGGCCAGGTCCTGCTTGATGTCCGCGACGTCTTCCAGCCCGACCGACAAGCGCAACAGCCCCTCGCCGATGCCCAGCTCGGCCCGCGCCTCCGGCGACAGGCGCTGATGGGTCGTGGTCGCCGGATGGGTGATCAGGCTCTTGGCGTCGCCCAGGTTGTTGGAGATGTCGATCAGCTCGAGCGCGTTGAGGAACCGGAAGGCGCGGCGCTTGTCGCCGTCCAACTCGAAGGCCAGCAGGGATCCGCTGTCGTCCATCTGGCGCCGGGCCAGCTCCGCCTGCCGAAAGCCCGGCAGGCCGGGATAGAGGACCTCGCGGACCCCGGGCAGGCCCTGCAGGAACGCCGCCACGTCTTTCGCGTTGGCGCAGTGCTGGGCGACCCGGATCTCGAGGGTCTCGAGGCCCTTGAGCAGGACCCAGGCATTGAACGGACTGATCGACGGGCCGGTGTGGCGCATGAAGGGCACCAGCTGGTCGTTGACGAAGGACTGCCGGCCCAGGACGGCGCCGCCCAGGCAGCGGCCCTGACCGTCGATGTGCTTGGTCGCGGAATAGACCACCACGTCGGCCCCGAACGCCAGCGGCCGTTGCAGAATCGGCGTGGCGAAGACGTTGTCGACGATCAGGCAGGCGCCGGCTCGGCGGGCCAGTCCGGCGACCGCTTCCAGATCGACCAGCTCGAGCTTCGGGTTGGACGGCGTCTCCAGGAAAACACAGGTGGCGCCCGGGGCCAGGGCGGCGCGCCAGGCCTCGAGGTCGGTGCCGTCGATCAGCAGGGTTTCGATCCCGAAGCGCGGCAGGATCTCGGCGATGATGTACTGGCAGGAGCCGAACAGCGCGCGCGCCGCGACCACCCGGTCGCCGGCCTTGAGCTGGCACATCAGCGACGCGAAGACCGCCGCCATGCCGCTGGCCGTCGCGCGGCAGGCCTCGGCGCCCTCCAGGAGCCGCAGGCGCTCCTCGAAGGTGGTCACTGTCGGGTTGCCGTAGCGGCCGTAGACGTAGCGCTGAATGTCGCCCTTGAACGCGGCTTCCGCCTCCTCCGCGTTCGGATAGACATAGCCCGAGGTCATGTAGATCGCCTCGGAGGTTTCGCCGTAGCCGCTTCGCTCCACGCCGCTGCGGACCAGATGGGTTTGGCGGCGCCAGTTTTCGGTTTTCTGCCGGGTCATGCGATCCCCTCCCCGCCGAACCGGCGCTAACTCTGGGCCCAGGGCAGGCCGCTGGCCTTCCAGCCGGCGCTGCCGCCCCGGTGCCGCTCGGCATCGCACGGCCCCTCGAAGCCGTCGGCCACGTTGTAGCAGCGGCCGTAGCCGGCCCCGGTCAGGGCGATCGCCGCGTGGCGCGAGCGCACGCCGGAGCGGCACAGCAGCAGCAGCGTTTGGGCCGGTTCCACGCCCTGGGCCGCCAGCTGGGCGGCGAACTCCGGGTTCAGGCGCATCTCCGGAAAGACCTGCCAGGGCACGCAGACCACGCGCTTGCCGAGCCCGCCCAGATCGGGCAGCCCGACGTAGGACCACTCGGCATCGGTGCGCACGTCGACCAGCACGGCGCCGGGATCCTCCTCCAGCAGCCGCCAGGCTTCGCGCGGGCTGACATCGCCGGCATAGGATTGCGCGGCTTCGATTTGCTCAGGCATGACGCCACCTCCCTGCCCCCTCGGGGCCACGAAAAAAACCGCCGCGGCTGCAAGCCGGGCGGTCGATCCGCTCGCTTTAGCCGCATTTCTAGAGCGCCCGCAAGCTAAGCTTCAAATCGGCGCTGGGACCCTAGGCAACACCACCGGCGCCCGGCTGTCAAGCGCGCCGTTGCGGCCGCGGCATCGATAGCAGCGCCGGGAAAATTTCAACCGGCGGTCAGTGCCGCGTCGCCGCGCTAATGCAACGGTTGAGAGAGCCCGGCACGGCACTACCGGCGTGCCGAGTTATCCACAGAAATCGACCGCTCGGCATGAAATAACTCACGCCAGGTGTGAAGTATTTCACAGACAAGGCCGTCCGACCGGGCACAGGCTTGCGCGTTTGGGGTTAATCGGGGCGGGGAGCTACACCATGAAAGTGTTCCAGCGCGGCCTTGCGGGCGTCATCGCCCTGGCCCGTTCGGGTTCGCTTCCGGCCGGGACGCGGTGCGGCCCGGCGGCGGCGGCGGGACGGTCCGCCGCGGCCCGCTTGGGCCGGCCTCGGATGGCCCGCGGGTGCGAGACGGCGGCCCGCCCGGCCACGCGGGGCGCCCCGAGCCGGTGCCGAACGGGAGCCTGGCCTTGATATCCGATCCCGCGGCGATCAAGCCAAGCTTCCAGGCCGATGGGCCGGGCAACAGCGTCGCCCGGCCCACGGCCGCCGACGCCTCGGGCAACGGCGCCGGCGACCCGGTGAACGTCGGCACCAACACAATGCGGCGCCCCTGGCCGACGCCGGGCCCGACCGGACGGCCGCCCCGGGCGAGGTCGTGCGCCCAAACGAAAGCGCCGCAAGCGACGTCGAGCCCGACGGCAGCTTCATCCGGAGCCTCGGCGCAAGCAGGCCATGGCGGACTTCTCCGGTTGCCGCCACCGCCTCGATCGCGGCAAGCCATCCTCTCGAATCGTCTTTTTGACGTATTTTTGACGATCGGCAGTACGATTTTTGACGATAGATGGACGGTCACGCGGGAAAATCGGTCGCAAACAAGCTCGGACATCGGCGGCCAACGCCGGGCTCGGCGACCGGACGATCGATCCGAAGCCGCCGATCCGCCGGCGCCGGCAACGCCGGCGGCCAAGCATAAAGGGCGCGGGGTCGAGCGTCCGGGGATAACCGGGAGACGGGAGCCAGACCATGAAAAACTTCCACCGCGGCCTTGCGGGCGTCATCGCCCTGGCACTCCTGGGTTCGCTTGTGTTCCGCATGGCCTCGGGCCCGGAGGCGGAAAAGCGGTCCGCGCAAGGCGCCGCGAACGGCGGCTCGCTGGTCGCCTTCGCGCTCGCCACGGGCGGCCTGCCGCCCAACGCCGACGCCGGCTTCGACCAGGCCGTGGCGCAGGACACGACCGCGGTGCTCGACGCCTCGGGCTCGAGCGACCCGGAAGGCGACGCGCTCAGCTTTGCCTGGAGCTTCGATTCGCTGCCGTCGGGCAGCGGGGCGACGATCTTCGAACCCGCGGCGATCAAGCCGAGCTTCCAGGTCGATCTGCCGGGCGACTATGTCGCCCGGCTCACGGCCACCGACAGCTTCGGCAACAGCGCCAGCGACACGGTCACCGTCAGCACCGGCAACCTGGCGCCGGTGGCCGACGCCGGGCCGGACCAGACGGTCGCGCCGGGCGAGGTCGTGCGCCTGGACGGAAGCGCCTCGAGCGACGCCAACGGCGATCTGCTCGGCTTCACCTGGACGCTGACCGGCAAGCCGGCGGGCAGCGCCGCCGTGCTCGACCTGCCCACGGCGCTGATGCCCAGCTTCACCGCCGACCTGGACGGCGAGTACATGGTGCGCCTGGTGGCCGACGACGGCACGCTTTCCAGCGCCGCCGACGAGGTCCGCGTCTCGACCTTCGACAGCCACCCGGTGGCCGAGGCCGGGCCGGACCAGAAGGTCGCGGTCGGCCAGACCGTGCTGGTCCGCCTGGAGGGCCTGTTCGACGCCGACGGCGAGCTGATCGAGGAGCGCGACTGGTCGATCGTCG
>JBFJPL010000060.1:0-25413 GCA_041617155.1 Kiloniellales bacterium | reverse complement strand
CGCAGCGGCAGGGGTTCATGGCCGCGACCAGCTGGACCCGCGCCGGGTAGACCACGTGGGCGTTGGCCCGGGCGATCGCCACACGGCCGGTTTCGACCGGCTGGCGCAGGGCCTCCAGAGTGGCGCGGGCGAACTCCGGCAACTCGTCGAGGAACAGCACGCCCAGGTGCGCCAGCGAGACCTCGCCGGGCCGCGCCCGGTTGCCGCCGCCGACCAGGGCGACCAGCGAGGCCGAGTGGTGCGGGTCGCGGAACGGCCGGCGGCGCAGCAGCTTGCCGCCCTCCAGCAGGCCGGCGACCGAATGGATCATCGAGACCTCGAGCGCTTCGGCCGGGTCGAGCGGCGGCAGCAGGCCGGGCAGGCGCTGGGCCAGCATCGACTTGCCGGCGCCGGGCGGGCCGATCATCAGCAGGTTGTGGCCGCCGGCGGCGGTGATCTCCAGCGCCCGCTTGGCGCTTTCCTGGCCCTTGATGTCGCCCAGCTCCAGGTCCTCCCCGGTTGCCTCGGCCAGGGCCGGTTCCGGCGGGCTCAGCACCTGGCTGCCCTTGAAGTGGTTGACCAGGGCCAAGAGGCTCTCGGGCGCCAGCACCTCGACGCCGGCCGCCCAGGCCGCTTCGCCGCCCTGCGCCGCCGGGCAGATCAGGCCGCGCTCCGCGGCCAGCGCGTGCAGCGCCGAGGGCAGCACGCCGGCGACCGGCGCCAAGCGGCCGTCGAGCCCGAGCTCGCCCAGCACCGTATAGCCGGCCAGCTCGTCGCCCGGCAGGACCCCCATGGAACCGAGCAGGCCGAGCGCGATTGGCAGGTCGAAGTGGCTGCCCTCCTTCAGGAGGTCGGCCGGCGCCAGGTTGACCGTGATCCGCTTGGGCGGCAGCGCCAAGCCCATGGCCCCCAGGGCGGCGCGTACCCGCTCCCGGCTCTCGGCGACCGCCTTGTCGGGCAGCCCGACCACGGTGAAGGCCGGCAGCCCCGCGGACATCTGCACCTGGACGTCGACGTCGACCACGTCGATGCCTTGAAAGGCCACGGTAGAGACCCGCGCGACCATGCTCCGCCTTCCCCGGTGAAGTGCGCCTCCGATGATTTCAATCTAGCGGCGCCCAGCAGGCAGGGCGAAGGAAAAACTTAACCGTCACGGGTATATAGACGGCCGGTCATTGGCGGAGCTCGATAGTTGGCATGACATCACGGTTGTTCCCCGCATCGTTCGCGCTCGGCGCCGCCATGCTGCTTGCCGCCTGCGGCACGCCCACGGTGGTGGGCTACGACTACGGCGCGGGCGGTGGTCTCGGCCAGCGCAAGCTGGCGGTTTTCCTCGACGGATCGGCCAGCAACTACGAGACCCGGACCAACGTGCGCCGGCTGTTCGAGATCGTCGCCAACCAGGAACGGCCGGATATCGCCGCCTATTACCAGGAAGGCGTCGGCGGCCTGACCCGCCGCTTGACCAGCTCGCCGCTCAGCCCCGGTTCGCTGCTCGGCACCGGCATCGATCTGGACGTCCGTCAGGCCTACCAGTTCCTGGCCGAAAGCTACCGGGCCGGCGGCGAGGCCGGCCGCCCGGCGGGCCAAGACGACGAGGTCTACCTGTTCGGCTTCAGCCGCGGCGCCTATACCGCGCGCGTGCTGGCCGGCATGATGCACCTGTTCGACGGGCTGCCCGATCTGACCGACAAGCCCACGCAAGGCCCGCGTCCCGATGCCGACGCGCGCGAGGCGCTGGTCGAGAAGTTCTACGAGGTTTACCAGGCGCACGGCGAGGCCTGCGGCCGCCAGGGCGACAGGCGGAGCTGCGCCAAGGCCGAGGCCAGGGTGGCGAAGCTGAAGCGGCGCACCCGTCCGGTGCGCATCCACACCCTGGGCATCTGGGACACGGTCAGGTCGCTCGGACTGGAAACCCTCGATTGCGCGGTCAGCAGGGGCCAGGACCCGAACAAGAACGACCACCCGTTCCACCGCGACAAGCTTTACGGCAACGTCGAGCGCGCCTTCCACGCCTTGGCGTTGGACGAGCACCGCGACTGCTTCTACCCGCTGCTGCTGCGGCCGGCGAACGGCCTGCCGGCGCCGCGCGTGCTCGAGGAGATCTGGTTCGCGGGCGACCATTCCGGCATCAGCGGCGCCCACGCCGATGATCGGCAGCTCTCCGGCATCACCCTCAACTGGATGATCGGTCGACTGGCCGGCAGCGGCCTGCTGCCCGAGGGCATGTCCGGCTACATGCACCAGAGCGTGATGGGCGCGGTGGTCGATTTGACCGACGGCGTCTTCAAGGTGCTCGGCAAGCGGCGGCGCGACCGGGCCTTCGCCGATGTCCCGCCCGGCGCCAAGCCGAAGATCCATGTCTCCGTCGTGCAGCGCCTGCTGCGCAGCCGCCGCTGCCCCGGCGACCAGGCGCCCTACGCGCCGTCGCCGATCATGAGCTACCTGAACGGTGGCGCGCTCGACGAGGAGTCCCTGCACGACAATTTCACCATTATCGGCGATGCGCCGAAGACCTGCGCCGCGACCGCCTGCAACTGCTAGAGCCGGGCGGTAAATGAGCCGGGCCGAGGCCGGCGCCCCTCACCTGAAATGCGGGCCGCCGATCCAGCCGACCAGAGACCGCCGCACGCCGGTCGTGACCGCGGCGACGCGGTGCAGGAGGTAGGAGGGGAAGACGATCACCGAGCCCTGCGGGCGGGGCATGGCGTGGGGCTGCTTGGCGGCAAAGACCTCGACCGCGCCGCCCTGGTAGGTCGCCGGGTCGCTCAGCTGGGCGATGAAACTGATTTTCCGGATCGAGATCGGGCCGTTGCCGATGTCCAGGTGCCAGTCGTAGTACTGGCCGGGCGCGTACTCGGCGACCTGCAGCGGCTCGGTGAAGCCGGCGATATCGATCTCGTAGTTGGCGGCGTTGACCTGGCGCACCACCTCGAGCGTGCGGGCGAAGATCCATTCGGTCTCCGGGGCCGGGCGCAGCCAGGTCACCCGGCTGTCGCGAAACCGGGCGTGATCCTCGGTGCCGGCGACCTGACCCGGTTTGGCCGGGCCGCCGAGCTCGACGATGCGCGCGCATTCCTCGGCCGTGAAGACCTGCTCGGCGGCGACCGCCGGGTGCCAGTTGCCGAGTTGCGCTTGTTTCGGCGGCGGCACGGTCAGGCGGCTTGCTCGAAGCCGGTCAGCACATTGACCGCGTTGATCCCGATCGCCTCGACCGCGTAGCCGCCCTCCATGACGAACAGCGTCGGCAGGCCGAGCGCGGCGATCCGGCGGCCGATCTCCAGGTAGTCGGGCGTGTCGAGCTTGAACCGGGAGATCGGGTCGTCCTTGAAGGTGTCGACGCCGAGCGAGATGACCAGAGCTTCGGCGCCAAGCTCCGCGATGCGCCGGCAGGCGTCGTCCAGGGCTTGCGACCAGAGCTCCCAGCCGGTGCCCCAGCGTAAGGGGTAGTTGCGGTTGAAACCTTCGCCGGGTCCGGACCCGGTTTCGTCGTCGTAGCCGAGGAAGTAGGGGTATTCCTGCGCCGGATGGCCGTGCAGCGAGGCGAAGTAAACGTCGTTGCGGGCGTAGAAGATCGCCTGTGTGCCGTTGCCGTGGTGGTAATCGACGTCGAGGATCGCCACCCGCGCCGCGCCGCCGTCGCGCAAGGCTTGCGCCGCGATCGCCGCATTGTTGAGAAAGCAGTAGCCGCCGTAGGTATCGGCCCCGGCGTGGTGTCCCGGCGGCCGGCAGAGCGCGAAGACCGCGCGCTCGCCCCGGGCGACCAGCTTCTGCCCGGTCAAGGCGACGTTGGCGGCCGCCGCCGCCGCGCGCCAGGTGCCGGCGGTGATCGGCGTGCCGGCGTCGAAGGAGAAGTAGCTGAGCTTGCCGTCGATGGTTTCCGGCACGCGGTCGGCGCGCATGCCCCGCACCTGCCAATTGAGCGGCAAAGCGTCCCAGTCGCGGCCCGCGGCTGCCCAAGCTTCCCAGGCGGTCTCCAGAAAGGCGAGGAATTCGGCGCTGTGCACCCGTTCCAGCGGGGCCCGGCCAAAGTCCTCGGGCGGCAGCACCGCGCCGAGGCCCACCTCACGCACCCGGCCGATGATGAACTCGGCGCGCTTGGGCATCTCGAAGCAAGGCATCAGCTTGCCGTCGATCAGCTCCGCCTTGCCGTCCTGCAGGCGATGGTCTTCGGTGTAGATGGTCTTCATGTCGCGCTCCCCGCGAGCACCGCTACGGCCGCCGCCCATGCACAATCGGGCCGGCCGTGCCTGCCATGGAGATCACTCGGCCAAAGATACCGGGCGGCGCGCCGCGCCGCCCGGCGATCGTCGGGTTCCGGACCGGCTATTTCTTCAGGTTGGTCCAGATCTTGTTGTAGAGGTCCGCGACCTCCTTCTCGCAAGGCCGCACGAACTCCGGTGCCGGCGCGTCTTTCGGCATGATGATCTCCGGCGCCGCCGTCATCTCCGGGTCCATGTACTTCTCGCTGCCGGCGATGCCGTTGGCGTAGCGCGCGAAGTTGGAGATCAGCGCCGCGTTCTCCGGCTCCATGATGAAGTTCTGGAACAGCTTGGCGTTCTCCATGTTGGGCGCGTCTTTGAGCACCACCACATTGTCCATCCAGCCGGTGAAGCCCTCGCGCGGATAGGCATACTTGACGGTCGGTATCTGCTTGCGCACCCGCATCGAGGCGCCGTTCCAGTTCTGCGACACGTCGACGTCGCCCGAGGTCAGCTTCTCGATCGTGCTGTAGTCCATGGTGCGCCAGTTCTTCTTGGCGTTCAGCAGCAGTTCGCTGAGTTCCCTCAGCTGCTCCTTGTTCTTGTTGCAGCGCGGGTAGCCCAGGTAGCGCAGGCCGGCGTTGATGACGTCGTTGATGTCGTTCAGCATGTTGATCCGGCCCTTCAGCACGTCCGGCGGATCGAACAGGATCTTGAGCGTGTCGATGTCGCCGTCGTAGACCGCGGTGTTGACCGCGAAGGAGGTCGTGCCCCACTGCCACGGCACGGAGTATTTCCGACCCGGGTCCCAATAGACTTCCTGCCAGCGCGCCTCGACGTTCTTGAAGTTGGCCATCGACGAGGGGTCGGTCTTGGCCAACAGGCCCTCCTCGATCATGATCTGGACCATGAAATCGCTGGGCACGACGATGTCGTAGCCGGTGGCGCCCGATTTCACCTTGGCCAGCATGGTCTCGTTGGAGTCGTAGCCGTCGAGCGTGACCTTGATGTCGTGGGCCTTTTCGAATTTTTCGATCAGTTCGGGGTTGGTGTAGTTGCCCCAGTTGTAGATATGCAGCTCACCGGCGGCGAGCGCCGGGCCACCCGCAAGCGCGAGCGCGGCCAGCGCCACCAGGGTGCCGAATAACCGTTTCATCAGTCCTGCCTCCTCCAAAGGTTGAATATTTTCTTGCTTTGTTCTTTCGGCCGTCAGTGTTTTTCCTTGCGGCCTAGGATGAAGAACAAGGTAACGAAAATCACCGAAACCGCCAGCAAAATGGTGGAGACGGCGTTGACTTCCGGCGTCACGCCCCGGCGGATCTGGCCGAGGATATAGATCGGCAGCGTGGTCTGGCCGGGGCCGGCGACCATCATGGTGATGATCACGTCGTCAAGCGAGATGATGAAGGCCAGCATGGCGCCGGCGATGATGCCGGGCAGCAGCAGCGGCAGCGTCACCCGCCGGAACGTGCGCCACGGTGTCGCGTAGAGGTCGGCGGCGGCCTGCTCGAGGGTCAAGTCCATGTTCTCCAGCCGGGCGCGGATCGGCAGGTAGGCGAAGGGGATGCAGAACACCGTGTGCGCGATCATCACGTTGCCGAGGCCGAAGTTGATGCCGAAGACCGTGCGCAGCAGGGCAAAAAACGACAGCGTGGCCACGGCCGTCACGATCTCGGGCACCATCAGCGGCATGTTGATGACCGTGTAGGCGAGATCCATGCCGCGGTAGGCCCGAACCCGCGTTGTGGCGAGCGCGGCGGCGGTCGCGATCGTGGTGGCGCAGACCGTGGCGAAGAGCGCGATTTCCAACGAGGTCAGCGTCGCCCGTTGGATGCCCTCGTTGGCGAAGGCCTGGGCATACCAATCGAGGCTGAACTCGGTCCAGCGCGTCACCGAGCGGTTGGCGTTGAACGAGAACAACACCAGCACCGCGATCGGCGCGTAGAGCACGAAGAAGCAGACCATCGCGATACTAGCAAAACCGGGCTGGTACTTGAGGTCGAGCGTGCGCGCCCCGCGACCGGCCATCAGACTAGCCATCGCCCGCCCCCGTCCGGCCCGTGGCGCGCACGTAGACCACCAGCGCGATCAGTACCATGGCCATCAGTACCAGGGCGGCAGCCGAGCCGAAGGGCCAATTGCGCGAGCTGCCGAACTGCAGCGATATCATGTTGCCGATCATCAGCTCCTTGCCGCCGCCCAACAACTCGGGCGTTATCCAAGCGCCGAGGCCGGGGATGAACACCAGGATCGAGCCCGCGACGATACCCGGCATGGCCATCGGAATGACGATGCGCTTGAGCACTTGGAAGCGGGTGGCATAGAGGTCGAAGCCGGCCTCAACCAGACGGAAATCGAGGCGCTCCAGCGCCGCATAGATCGGCAGCACCATGAACGGAAGGAAGCTGTAGATCAGGCCGAGGCCGACCGCGAAGTCGGTGTAGATGATGGCCAGCGGCTTCTCTATCAGCCCCAGGTTCATCAGCACGATGTTGATCACGCCCTCGTCGCGGATGATCAGCTGCATCGAAAAGGTGCGAATCAGAAGGTTGGTCCAGAACGGAATGGTGATGAGGAACAGCCACAGGTCGCGCTGCCGTTCCGGCCGGGTCGCCATGAAATAGGCCGCCGGGAACCCGACCAGCAGGGCGGCCACGGTCGAGTAGGCGGCGATCAGGAACGAGCGCCCGAAGATTTGCAGGTAAGCGGTGTTGAAGGTCAGGGTCCCGTCGAAGATGTCGCGCTCGAATAGCAACTGCACATAGGCTTCGGTCGAGAACACCCATCGGACCCCGCCATAGGTGTCGCCCTCTAGAAACGAATAGGTCAGCGCGATGAACATCGGCAGGATGCCGAACACGCCGATCACCACCATGGCCGGCGCCAGCAGCAGGACGCGGGTGCGGGCCTGGGCGCGCGAGACCGTCTGTTCGCCAGCGGCCGGATCGTCGGCGATCGGAGCTTTGAGGGCCGGGGCGGTCATCAGTCGCGCAGCACTTGCAAGGCGTGGTCCGCAATCTCGACCGCGACCTCGTCGCCGACGGCGAAAGGGGATTGCGCGCCCTGGCGGTTCTGCAGCCTCGCCAGAAAGCCGCGGCCATCGCCCAAAACGATGTGGTAGTTCGTATCGGTGCCGAAGTAGACGACGTTTTCAACTCGCCCGTCCAGTGCGGCGCGTTCCCGGTCGAGGCTGAGCGTGACCCGTTCCGGCCGGATTGCCAGGCTGACCTTGCCCGAGCTGGCGGTGTTCGGCGGCGCGCTCGCTTGGCGGGTTGCGCCGGAGCTCAGGCGCACCGTGGCGCTGGCCGCGTCGTGTGCGACCACCTCGCCTTCCAGGAAGTTGGTCTCGCCGATGAAATCCGCGACGAAGTGGGAGATCGGGTGCTCGTAGATTTCCGTCGGCGAGCCGACTTGAAGCACCTGTCCCGCACTCATGACGGCGATCCGGTCCGACATGGTCAAGGCCTCGCCTTGATCGTGGGTCACGAAGACGAAGACGATCCCCGTTTCGTGCTGGATGCGCTTCAGCTCGATCTGCATCTCCTTGCGCAGCTTGAGGTCGAGCGCGGAAAGCGGCTCGTCGAGCAACAGCACCTTGGGCCTGTTAGCCAGCGCCCGGGCCAGCGCCACGCGCTGCTGTTGCCCGCCGGAAAGCTGTGCCGGCCGGCGCTGCTCGAGCCCGCTCAAATGGACCAAGGCCAGCATAGCCTTCAAGCGGTCGTCGATCTCGGGTTTGGTTACTCCCTGCATCTCGAGCCCGAACGCGATGTTCTCGGCCACCGTCATGTGCGGGAAAAGCGCGTAGCTCTGGAACACCGTGTTGACCGGCCGCTGGTAGGGCGGCAGGTGGGTCAGGCCCTCGCCTTCGAGCAGGATGTCGCCTTCGCTGGCCTGCTCGAAACCGGCGATTAGGCGCAGCAGCGTCGTCTTGCCGCAGCCGGACGGGCCCAACAGCGTGAAAAACTCGTTTCTGCGTATCGTCAGGGATACCCGATCGAGCGCGCGCACCGCCTCGGCGCCGCTGCCGAAGATCTTGGTCACGCCGCGGACGTCAATGCCCGAATTTTCGCTCAAGCCTACTTCCCTGCATCCGGCCGGCCGCTTGGCTACGGCCTTGGTCTTCCATTCCGGCCGAAAGCCTAATCAGTCGGCGGCCCGCTTGGCAAGCGGCAAGGGCCCGCTCAGCTTTCGTCGCGCGGCGCGCGGTCGGCCGAGAAGCGTTTTTCGATCGCGTCCCAGATTTCGGACTCGAGGGAGACGCCGTCGAAGCGGTCGATCTCCTGCAGCCCGGTCGGCGAGGTGACGTTGATCTCGGTCATGTAGCCGCCGATGATGTCGATGCCGACGAAGATCAGGCCCTGCTTCCGCAGCACCGGCCCGATCGCCTCGCAGATCTCCTTGTCGCGGGCGTCGAGCATCGCCTTTTCCGGGCGGGCGCCGGCGTGCATGTTGGCGCGCGCCTCGCCGGGCGGCGGCACCCGGTTGATGGCGCCCGCCGCCTTGCCGTCGATCAGGATGATCCGCTTGTCGCCCTGTCTCACCTCGGGCAGATAGCGCTGCACGATGATCGGCTCGCGGTAGAGGGCGGTGAACATCTCGAGCAGGGCGTTCAGGTTCTCGTCCTGCGGGCCGATATGGAACACCCCGGCGCCGCCGTTGCCGAACAGCGGCTTGACGATGATGTCCCGGTGCTCGGCGCGGAAGTCGAGGATCTCGGCACGATCGCTGCTGATCAGGGTCGGCGGCATGAGCGGGCTGAAATGAGTCACGAAAAGCTTTTCCGGCGCGTTGCGCACATGGACCGGATCATTGACCACCAAGGTTTCCGGGTGGGCGTGCTCCAGCAGGTGGGTCGCGGTGATGTAGGCCATGTCGAAGGGTGGGTCCTGGCGCATCAGGACAACGTCGAGTGTCGCAAGATCGATCAGCTGCGGCGCGCCGAGCGCGGCATGATTGCCGGCTTCGCGCTTCACCTTGAGCGGCCTGGCGCGGGCATAGACCCTACCGTCGCGAAAGCTCAGGTGCTGCGGCAAATAATGGAACAGGCCGTGGCCGCGGCGCTGCGCCTCGAGCGCTAGGACGAATGTGCTGTCCGCCTCGATGTCGATGTCACCGATCGGATCCATTTGAATGGCAACGGCCAGGCTCATGCCGGGTTCACTCCTTCTGGGTAGCGCGCCGATTTGGTTACGAACGCCGCGCCGGGTCGTTTTTCAAGCGGACATAGTTCACCAAGCCGCGCGCGTAGGCGATGTCCTTTGCGTGGGCGATCACACGGTCCAGCTCGGCCTGGTCTCGAGCCACGCCGATCAGGTAGATCCGCTGGTTGACCACCTCGATCGAGTAGTTGAGCGAGGAGACGGCCTTGTCGAACAGCAGCTTGTTCTTGAGCTGCTGGCTGATCTTGATGTCGCGCGCCCAGTCCGTGAGCGTTGTGTTGTCGACGACCTCGATCTCGTTGATCACTTCCTTGATGCCGTCAGCCTGCCAGGCGAGGCGGACCGCGTCGACCCGGGTCTGCGGATCCGCCACGGACCCGGTCAGCAGCACGCGCCCTTCCTGGACCTGGAGGTTGATCTTGCTGAAGATCTCCTCGCTGGCCTGGAACCAATAGTGATTGATTTCCAGGCGGATCCTTGTGTCCGACATGACGCCCGAGAAGCCGCGCTCCTGGCTGGCGGTGGCGCCAACGGCGCCGGCGGTGCCGACCGCGGCAGCCGGGACACAGGACGCGGTCAACTGGCCAAGGCCGGCCAGCGAGGCCAGGGTCACGATCAGGGTCGGCAAACGGCGGTGTTGGAACATGAAGCCTTCTCCTGCTTTCAAAAAGCGGAACGCTGCCAGACGTTCTGATAGATCATCCCGCTCGGGAATTCAAAACCGCAATTCGGGCCGCCATGCGTCCGGCAGGTGGCGCGGCCGGCGACCCGGGGCCACCAGCATGGCATCGAACCTGAGGTCGAGCGTGCCCAAGGCCGGGTGGCGTTGCAGAAAAACCTGGGCGGCGCGCGCGATGCGCTCGCGCTGCCGCCGGCCGATCGCCTCGCTGGCGTCCGTCAGGCGGGGCCGCGCCTTGACCTCGATCAGCGCCAGAACTCGGCCCCTGCGGGCGATCAGATCAATCTCGCCGACCGGCGAGCGAAAGTCGCGCGCCAGAATCTGGTAGCCCTTGAGCCGCAGCCACCAAGCGGCCAGCCCCTCGCCCCGGCGGCCACGCCGCCAGGCACTGCGTCGACGCTGGCGGCTCATGGCGCCGTCGGCACCGCTTCGGAAAGCGCCAGGGCGCGGGCATAGACCTGCCGCCTCGGCAGTCCGGTGGCGGCCGCCACCTGCGCCACCGCATCGCGCAGGCTGGCCGTCTCCAGCGCGGCGGCCAGTTGCGCGTCGAGCGCTTCCACTCTGGTGACGGTCGGTTCCGGCGGCCCGACCACGACCACGATCTCGCCCTTGGGCGGACCTGCGGCGCTGTAGTGCGCGGCCAACTGGTCGAGCGGGCCGCGCCTGACCTCCTCGAACAGCTTGGTCAACTCGCGGGCCACCGCCGCCGGCCGGGAGCCTAGCCGCTCCGCCATGTCGCCCAGCGAGGTCGCCAAGCGGCGCGCCGACTCGAGAAAAACCAGGGTTGCCGGCACCGCCGCCAGTTCGTTCAGGACCTTGCGCCGGGCCGCGGCCTTGGCCGGCAGAAAGCCAGCATAGAGGAAACGGTCGCTGGGCAGGCCCGAGACCACCAGGCCGGCGAGCGGCGCCGAGGCTCCGGGCAATGCGGTGACCGGCAGGCCGGCGGCCGCGGCTTCCCGCACCAGCTTGTAGCCCGGATCCGAGATCAGCGGCGTGCCGGCGTCCGACACCAATGCCACCGATTCGCCATTTTTCATGCGTTCAATGAGCTGCGGCCGCACGCGCTCGGCGTTGTGGTCGTGGTAGGCGACCAGGGATCGGTCCAGGCCGTGCGCGCCGAGCAGTTTTCGGGTGACCCGGGTGTCTTCGCAGGCCACAACGTCGGCCGACGAAAGTACTTCGAGGGCACGTAGTGATATGTCGGCCAAGTTGCCGATTGGCGTGGCGACGATATGCAGGCCCGAACCGGGTCTCGCCGGTTTACTTCCCGGCGCGGCGTCGCTAGGCTCGGCGCCCGCCGAAGGAGACGATCTTGAAGGTGATTTCCTTGACATTCCAATACCGACAGATCAGCACCGCCGCCCGCGGGCTCGCCGCCCATTCATTCGTCGTCTGGGCCTTGGTGGCGGGGCTGCTTCTGATGACGGCTTGCGAAGGTTCCACGGTACAGAAGCTGGGCCCCGATGCGCAAGACGGCATCTTCCCACCCGGCGTTCTGCCCGACGCCGGCCTCTGGGGTCCAGGTACCTTTGGTCCGCGGCGCCCGGCCACGCCGTCGACGCCCTATGTTGCGCTGCTCCTGCCGCTCAGCGGCAAGCACGCCCGGGTCGGCCAATCGATGCTCAACGCCGCACAGCTGGCGGTCTTCGAGATCGCCGGCGGCGAGTTCGTGTTGATCGTGCGCGACACCCGCGGCACCGCCGAAGGCGCCCGCGTGGCCGCGCGCTCTGCGCTCAGGGCCGGCGCCAGCTTGATCCTGGGCCCGCTGTTTGCTCATTCGGTAGAGGCGGTCGCAGAGGAGGCCAGGCCAAACGGCGTCAACGTCATCGCCTTTTCCAACGACGTCTCGGTCGCCGGCGGCGGAGTCTTCGTCATGGGCTTGGCGCCGCGCAGCCAGATCAAGCGGGTGCTCGGCTACGCCAGCCTGCAGGGGCTCAGGCGCTATGCCGTATTGGCGCCCAATACCTCCTACGGCCAGACCGTGATCGATGCGATGGAGGCAGAAATCGAGGCCAACAACGACGAGCTGACCCAGATCGCGATCTACGACCCGAACGAGGACCCCTCGGCCGAGGTGCAAGTCCTGGCCAACTTCGAGGAGCGCCACGAGGCGCTGTTGAAACGGCGCGAGGAGCTGGAGGCCCTGGGCGACAACGCGGCCGCCAAGGACGAGCTGGAGCGCCTGAAGTTCGTCGAGACCATCGGCAAGCCGGATTTCGACGCGGTGCTGCTGCCGGTCGGCGGCAAGAACCTGCTGACCCTGGCGCCCCTGCTCTCGTTCTATGACGTCGACCCTGGCGAGGTCCAATTCCTCGGCACCGCCTTCTGGGCCGACGCTCGCCTGGGCACGGAAGCGACCCTGCAAGGCGGCTGGTTCGCCGCGCCGCCGCCGGCCCTGTGGGAGGAGTTCAAGAGGCGCTATGAGGCGGTCTACAGCAAGGAGCCGGTGCGCATCGCCTCGCTTACCTATGACGCCACGGCCCTGGCTGCGGTGCTCTCGCGTAACGCCGCCACGACCGGCCAGGCGCCTGACTTCAGCACGCTGGCAATCACCCAGCCCAGCGGCTTCGCCGGCATGGACGGCATCTTCCGCTTTCTGCCGACCGGCGAGATCCAGCGCGGCCTCGCGGTCCTGCAGATGACCAAGGATGGCCTGGAAGTACTCGACCCGGCACCGCAGAGTTTCGAGGAGCTGATCAACTAGGCCCGGCGGTGAGCAGATAGCCGAGCAGGGCATCGAGGCGCCGCCGTCCCTGCGTCGTGGCGCGCAAGCGCCCGGTGCCGACCTCCAGGTAGCCGGCCTCTCGAAGGGCGTCGAGCCGCGCGCCGGCGAACAACTGTTCCGGCCCGGCGCCCAGCTCGCGTTCGAAGGTTTCGCGGGCGATGCCCTCGGCAAGACGCAGTCCCATCATCGTCAGTTCCGCCAGGCGTTCGTCCCGGCCGACCTCGGCCCGGGTGCGGGTTGCGTGGCCGTGGCGTTCAACCGCGTCGAGCCAGGCTTCGGGCGCGCGATGCTGGCGGGTAGCGAGTTTGCGGCCGGCCAGGGTCAGGCGACCGTGAGCCCCGGGGCCGACGCCCACATAGTCGCCGTAGCGCCAGTAGGTCAGATTGTGGCGAGACGGGGCGCCCGGCCCGGCGTGGTTGGAGATCTCGTAGGCCGGTAGGCCGACGGATTCCATCGTTTCCTGTGTGGCTTGGAACAGATCGGCGGTTAGGTCTTCCGGCGGCAGCGACAGTTCGCCACGGCGGCGGGCGGCGTGGAACACGGTGCCTTGCTCGATGGTGAGCTGGTAGAGCGAAAGGTGCTCGGGCTCCTCCTCGAGCGCGCGGTCGAGTTCGTTGCGCCAGGCCGCCGTCGTTTGATCCGGCCGGGCGTAGATCAGGTCGAAAGAGAAGCGGGGGAAGTGCCGGCGCGCCAGCGCGACGGCCGCAAGCGCCTCGTCGGCGCTGTGCTGCCGGCCGAGGAAGGCCAAAGCCCTATCGTCGAGCGCCTGCACGCCAAGCGACAGGCGGTTAACGCCGGCGGCGCGGAAGCCGGCAAAGCGCCCGGCTTCGACCGAGGTCGGGTTGGCCTCCAGGGTGATCTCCACCGCCGGGTCAAGGTCCCAGTGCGCGCCGACCGCCGCGATCAGCGCCGCCACCGTGCCAGGCGCCATGAGCGAGGGCGTGCCGCCGCCGAAGAACACGCTGGTGACGCGGCGGTCGCTTGTTTCGCCGGCGTAATGCTCGAGCTCGCGCAAGAGCGCGGCGCGCCAACGGCTATCATCGATGCGATCGCGGACGTGACTGTTGAAATCACAGTAAGGGCACTTGGACAGGCAGAACGGCCAGTGGATGTAGACGCCAAAACCAGGGTCCGGTGAGGCCGTTTCGAAAGTGGAACGAATGCTGGCGCTGTCACTCACTGCTGCAGACCCACTTGTCGCCGGTCATCGCCCTGAGTCCGCCGATGGCGACTGGCGGGTCGGAGCACCGAAAATCTCGACTAGAAGCTGCTCGAAGGCCCGGGCCCGGTGGCTCATGGCGTGTTTCAGCGCTGGTTCCATCTCGCCGAAGGTGATGTCGTGGCTGGCGGGCCGGAACATGGGATCGTAGCCGAATCCGCGCTCGCCGCGCGGCGGCCAGACCAGCTCACCGTCGATCCGTCCCTCGTAGGTCTCCCGGTGGCCGTCCGGCCAGGCCAGGCAGAGGACGCAGACGAAATAGGCGCGCCGGTCGCTGCCACCCGCCAACTCGCGATCGACCCGTTCCATCGCCGTGCGGAAGTCCTTGCCCGGTCCGGCCCAGCGAGCGGAGTAAATGCCCGGTCGACCGTCCAGGGCGGGCACCACAAGGCCGGAGTCGTCCGCGAGAGCCGGCAGGCCGGATTCCCGCGCGGCGGCCAGGGCTTTCAGGACCGCGTTTTCGGTAAAGCTGGTGCCGGTTTCCTCGGGCTCGGGCAGACCGAGAGCACCGGCCGAGACCGTTTCGATCTCGAACGGCCGCAACAGGTCGGCGATCTCCTCGAGCTTACCCGGATTGTGGCTTGCGATGACCAAGCGTCCGCCGGCTAGTTCTCGCCCCATGGTCGCTCCGACTCCGTTGGCCGGCGGCTCGGGCGATCGGGCTTGACCACTGTCACCGGGCCAGCGCCGTCGGTCCGCTCGAAGCCGCCGCGACGGAGTTTTCTATGACGCGCTCGGCCGGGAAGTGCAAGGTCACCAGTGTGCCGTCGCCGGGTTTGCTGACGATCTTCATCCGGCCGCCATGCAGTTCCATCAGGAGCTGGGTCAGCGGCAGGCCGATGCCCGCACCCTCAGTCGCCCGCGCGCGCGAGCTGTCGGCCCGTCCGAAGGCCTCAAGAGCGACGCGCAGGTCTTCCTCGGCCATCCCGATGCCTGTATCGCGCACCGTCAACATCAGGGCGCCGTCGGCGCCGCGCTCGCTGTTGAATGTGACTTTGCCGCCCTCTGGCGTGAACTTGACCGCGTTGGACAGCACGTTGAGCAAGATCTGGCGCAGCCGACGGCGGTCGGCGCGTAGCGCAGGCAGTTGCTCGAGTCCGTCGGCCTCTAGAGCGACGCCGCCGTGTTCGGCGCGGACCGTCAGGAACGCGAGGCAGTCGGCCACCTCGCCCCCCAAGTCGACGGCCGATTCCTCGCGCACAACCAAGTAACCCGCTTCGGCGCGCGACAGGTCGAGGAGCTCGTCGATCAGGTGCAGCAGATGGGTGCCGCTGCCGGTCACGTGGCTGAGGTACTCATCGATTTTCCTCTTGTCCAGAGGGCCGCGAAGCCCATCGCGAACCAGATGGGTGAAGCCGAGCACGGCGTTCAGCGGGGTGCGCAACTCGTGACTGACCGTGGCCAGGAAGATTGACTTGGCGGCGTTGGCCGCCTCGGCCTGGGTGTGCGCCTCCTCCAGCTCGTCGGCCAGGTCGGATTTCTCGATCTGCAACCGCAGCGACTGGGTCAGCATGCGGTTGAGGTTGTGGCCGGTGACCATCATGACGACGAAATAGATCGCGCCCATCAGCGCCATGATCAGGTGCATCATGTCGGCCTCGAGCGCCAACCGGGCGATCAACGGCAGCAGTGTCAGCACGATGAAATTGCGGAACGCCGGCAGGTGCGCGCCCAGGGTGGCGACGGCGGCGGCCGACATGCCGCCGATCACGAACACGAAGAATCCCTGCAGCGCCACCGGGTCGGGCGGGAAGAAGACCGCCCCGGGCAGGCCCCAGAACGCGCCGGAAGTGGTTGCCACTACAGTCATTGCCCGGCCCACACGCATGGCGTCACCCGGGCGTGTCAAGCCGCGCCGGTGGCGGAACCAGACGACGCCGCGCCATGCCGTCACCGCCCAGATCGCACCGACCCAGGCGGCCAGCCAAACGCCCGGCCAGACGCCACCGAGGACTGGAATCAGCGAGGCGCCGAGGATCACGTTGGCGCCCAGCGCTACGGGTTGCTGGCTTATGAGTGTGTTGATTCTACCGACCAGAACCCTGCCGTCGGTTCCCTCGTTGCGCGCCCGCTCCAATAGCCGGTCCCCTGGCGTACCGCGCGACCTCAAAGGGTCCGCGGAGGCTGTAGGATAGAATAACTTAGCGATGTCTACATCATTCAGTTGAAAAATAAACCTAATAGGTTGTGGATAAAGAAAATATTAAACGCACGGGGACGGGTTTCTCGGCGATCAAAGTTCCAGGACTTGGCGCTGGAGCGCCACGAGCTCGGCGACCCCCCGTTCGGCCAGGCTCAACATCTGATCGAACTGGCCGCGCTCGAAGGGGGCCTCCTCGGCCGTGGTCTGGACTTCTACGATGCCGCCGGCGCCGGTCAGCACGAAGTTGGCGTCGGCCTGAACGTTGGAATCCTCCTCGTAGTCCAGGTCGAGGACAGCTTCGCCCTGGTAGAGGCCGCAGGACACGGCGGCCACCTGATCGTTCAGCGGCACGGCGGTGATCGCGCCGACCTCGACCATATGTGCGAAGGCCAGGTGGAGCGCCACGAAGCCGCCGGTAATGGCCGCCGTGCGGGTGCCGCCGTCGGCCTGGAGCACGTCGCAGTCGATCCGGATCGAGCGCTCACCGAAGCCGCGGTCGTCTGTCACGGCACGCAGCGACCGGCCGATCAGGCGCTGGATCTCCAAAGTTCGGCCGCCCTGCTTGCCGCGCGTCGCCTCGCGGTCGGTGCGAGTGTTGGTCGCGCGCGGCAGCATGCCGTATTCCGCTGTCACCCAGCCGCGGCCGCTGTTGCGCAGGAAAGGTGGCACCCGCTCCTCGATCGAGGCGGTGCAGAGCACATGGGTGTCCCCGAACTTGGCCAGACAGGAGCCTTCGGCGTGCTTGCTGACCTCTATTTCAAGGTCAATCTGACGAAGTTGATTGGCGGCGCGGCCGGAGGGACGCATGGGGAGTCCTGTCAGCTAAGGTTGTCGGCAGGTCACGGCGGGCGCGCCCGGCCCAGGGGATTGGCACGCTAACCCATGGCCGCGCGGGCGTCCAGAAGTGCGGTGTTGCTTTGTAAACTGTCAATCGCATACCGGCCTTGGCGCCGCTCGCTCTGGCGCGTCGGGTCAGGGCGGCGCGGGCAACAACACATGTACAAGCTCTCAATGTCATGCCTATATCCATAGACAGTTGCCTTGTGCTGGCGGCCCCCTTCGTTGACGCTCCAGAAGGTGCTCACTACATTGCGGGGAAAGCGGGTCGAGGATGACCATGAACCATCAATTTCGACAAGCGTCCGAAGGTCCGGTACTTCAGGATCTGAACCGGCGGTCACGCGAAATACTTCGGCATATCGTCGATGCCTACGTGGAAACCGGCGCGCCGATCGGCTCGCGGACCCTGTCCCGGCGGCTCGGCTTGGAGCTGTCGCCGGCCACGATTCGCAACGTCATGGCCGATCTCGAGGAACTCGGCCTGCTGTTCGCGCCGCACACCTCGGCCGGGCGCCTGCCGACCGACCTCGGTTTGCGGCTCTTCGTGCACGGTCTGCTGGAGCGCGGCAACCTGACCCACGAGGAGCGGCAGCATATTGACAGCCAATGCGCCGCGAGCGGCAAGAGCCTGCCGCAGATGCTCGAGCAGGCCAGTTCGATGCTGTCGGGCCTGTCCAACTGCGCCGGGCTGGTGGTCGCACCAAAGACGGAGGCGCCGCTAAAGCATATCGAGTTCGTATCGCTCGGGCCCGGGCGGGCGCTCGTCGTCATGGTCAACGCTACCGGTGTGGTCGAGAATCGGATTATTGACGTGCCCATGGGCATGCCGGCCTCCTCTCTGGTCGAGGCGAGCAACTACCTGACCGCTCGTTTGGTCGGGCGCACGCTCTTCGAAGCGGCCGCCGAGATCCGCCGCGACCTTGCCGCGCACCAGGCAGAGCTGGACGATTTGACCAGCAAAGTGGTCGAGCAGGGTTTGGCCACCTGGGCTGGCGAAGGTGGCAGCCGCGCGCTGATCGTCTCCGGTCAATCTCACTTGCTGGAGGAGGTGAACGCCGCGGAGGACCTGGAACGCATCCGCCGTCTGTTCGGCGCGCTGGAAACCAAGGAAGCGCTTTTGAACCTCTTGAACCTTGCGGAAACGGCCGAGGGGGTCCAGATCTTCATCGGCGCGGAGAACGAGCTGTTCGGTCTGGCCGGCTGCTCAATGATCGTCGCGCCCTACGGCGGCGGCGGCAAGGAACTGGTTGGCGCGATCGGCGTGATCGGGCCGACGCGCATCGACTATGCCCGAATCATTCCCATGGTCGACTACACGGCCAAAGTCATCGGGCGTCTGGTGGGTTAGTCATGAAACGGGAGTCGAAAGCAGGTATGTCTAAGACCAAAGCCAAAACGGCAGACAAAGCTGGGGAGCAAGAGTCCGTCGCTGAAAGCGAGTCGTCCGGCACGACCGTGCAGGAAGCCGCCTTGGAAGCCGGCGGCCTAGATACGGCCGCCAGCCCGGCACCGGCTGTGGACGGTGAACGAATCGCCCAGCTCGAGACCGAGGTGGCGGAGCTCAAGGATCAGCTGCTACGAGCCCTGGCCGAGACTGAGAACGTGCGCAGCCGCGCCCAGCGCGAGCGTGCCGACACCCTGAAGTACGCGGCGGCGCCGGTACTCAAGGACCTCCTCACTGTGGCCGACAACCTGAACCGCGCCGTGGAAAGCGCTGCTCAAGGCGATGCCGACGCCGAAGCGCGGCTGGAAACTCTCCTAGCCGGCGTGAAGCTCACGGAGAAGGAGCTGAACAGCGCTTTCGAACGGCATAACGTGGTCAAGCTGGAGCCTCTGGGCGAACGCCTCGACCCGCACCGCCACGAGGCCATGTTCGAAGTACCGGACCCGAACCAGCCGAGTGGCATCGTGGTCCAGGTGGTGCAGTCCGGCTACCTGCTGCATGACCGGCTGCTAAGGCCGGCACGAGTGGGGGTGTCGAAGAACGTTCCCGCCGTGGCGGGCGGTCCGGCCGGCTCGGCCGACGAACAGCCCGGGACTGGCGAACCGGGCGGACGGATCGACACCTCCGTCTGATCGACGGCCGTGGCGGCCGCGCGCCAGAGCGAAGGAGAGGAAGCCATGCCCGAAGCAAGGAAGGCGCGCGCCGTCGGGTTCAACCACGTGGCGCTGGAAGTCGGCGATATCGAGGAGGCGCTCGCCTTCTACGGCCGGCTGTTCGACTTCGAGCTGCGCGGCAAGAGCGACACTTCGGCCTTCATCGATCTGGGCGATCAGTTCCTCGCCCTGTCGAAGGGTCGCCGGCAAGCCCCGGACAATGACCGCCATTTCGGCCTGGTGGTCGACGACAAGGAGTCGGTGCGCCAGGCGCTCGCGGATAACGGCATCGAGCCCCTGCCGGGACCGTTCCTCGATTTCCTCGACCCCTGGGGCAACCGCATCGAGATCATCGGCTACAGCAACATCCAGTTCACCAAGGCGCCCCACGTGCTGCGCGGCATGGGCCTCGGCGCCCTGACAAAAACCCAAGATGCCATTGAAGAGCTCGCCAAGAAGGGCATGGCGCCGGACTAGGCGTCTTTGAGCTTGATTTGGGCCCCGCCCGCGAGGGTTCAGAGCAAAGCTGCCGCCGGATCGTGCGCGCGGTGGCGGCGCTTGGCCAACTCGGGCCGGCGCACCGCGTAGCAATAGACGCAGCCGTGCGGACAGGTGTCGTAGGCGCCGATGTCGCGAGACTCGGCGCAGAGGCAGCCCAGCCGGTTGCCTTTGGTGCGAGCGGCGATCGGCCGGCCGGCGACCTCGGACAAGCGGGCCGCGTCGATACAACGAGCCGGGGTGACGCCCGAATCCGCTAAATCGGGCTGCGTGCAGAGGGTCGGCCGGATACCCTGGTCGGCGGCAATGGCTGCCAAATCACGCAGCAGGGCTACTTTTTCAGTAGACTCCGGGTCGGACCAGGTAAAGCCGCGGCGCTTGGCCGCGCGGTCGCTGTTGGCCCGGGTCTTGGCATAGATCTGGGCGAAGGAGAGCACGACCTCGTCGGTCGCCCCAGCCAGCGCGGCGGCCAGTTCGGCAAAGCGCGCGCGGTGCCAGTCCGGCGGCGTCAGGGTGGTCATGAAGACTGGGTCGTAGCGCCAGACCACGGCGCGCTTGCCGTAGCGCCGGGCCAATTCCGCGATCACCGCGACTGCTTGGTCGGCAGGTACGACCGAAGTTTCCAACTCGCGCGGGTAGCCGGTGATCGTATAGTGCACGACGACGGGAAAGCCGCGCGTCCGGACCTCGGCCAACGCCGGCAGGAACGGCCTGGCGTTGCGGGTCCAGAACACGAAACCGTCGACCGCCTCGGGTGTGAGCGCGACCGTGCTGTCCGGCCCTCCGTAGGGGTTGACCACCCGACAGACGCCCGCACGCAGCCGCTCGAGGAACCAGGAGCCATAGAACGCGGGTATGTCGGTCCGGTAGCTGGCGGAGACAATCAATCCGGTCTCCGAATTTTGTCCTCTGACTGTTCCGGGCCGCGGCGCCGCGCCTCTCGCCGGCCGAGCCAGCGGAAGAAAAAGTAAACGGCGCCGGAAACCAGCGCCAAGCCGGCACCCGCAGTTTCCATGGCCGGCGAATGGAAGAGCCGCTCGCCGGTCAGCATGGTCGCGACCCCGGCGACCACGCTGACCACCAGGACGATCAGGATCGCACGATAGACGCCATCGTCCGGCACGGACCTTTCCCCACAGTATCGCGGGCCGTTTTGCACCCCGCAGCTAACGGCCAAACCACTTTGATCCGAACGACCGGCGCGCGCAAGATGCCAAGGTTCTGGAAAAGCCATGTCGAAGTGCGGGGAACTGCCCAGTTTCGTGCCCTTCGCGCCTTGCAGGAAAGCCGTGGCTGCTTATATATCCCGGCGAACCATACGGTTTTGTAATTCATCTTTGGGGACCTGAGCGGTGGTGCTTGGAACCAAGGCTACCCGGAGGTCTGCTGCAAAAAGAGGACGGACATGGGCAAAGTAATCGGTATCGACCTGGGCACGACAAATTCGTGTGTTGCGGTCATGGACGGGAAAGACTCCAAAGTCATCGAAAATGCCGAGGGCATGCGGACCACACCCTCGATGGTAGCATTCAGCGACACGGGCGAACGACTGGTTGGACAGCCGGCCAAGCGCCAGGCGGTTACCAACCCGGAGAACACGCTGTTCGCCATCAAGCGGCTCATCGGGCGCACCTTCGACGACCCGATGACCAAGAAGGACCGCGACCTGGTCCCCTACAAAATCATCAAGGCGGACAACAACGACGCCTGGGTCGAAGCGCACGGCGAGAAGTACAGCCCGAGCCAGATCTCGGCCTTCATTCTGCAGAAGATGAAGGAAGACGCGGAGGCCTATCTGGGCGAGAAGGTCGAGAAAGCGGTGATCACCGTGCCGGCCTACTTCAACGATTCCCAACGCCAAGCGACCAAGGACGCCGGCAAGATCGCCGGTCTGGACGTCTTGCGCATAATCAACGAACCGACCGCCGCGGCTCTGGCCTACGGTCTCGAGAAGAAGGGCAGCGGCACGATCGCCGTCTACGATCTGGGCGGCGGTACCTTCGACATCTCGGTCCTGGAAATCGGCGACGGCGTCTTCGAGGTCAAGTCGACCAACGGCGACACCTTCCTGGGCGGCGAGGATTTCGACAAGCGGGTGATCGACTACCTGGCCGGCGAGTTCAAGAAGGAGCAGGGCATCGACCTGCGCAGTGACAAGCTGGCGCTGCAGCGTCTCAAAGAAGCCGCCGAGAAGGCCAAGATCGAACTTTCCTCGGCCCAGGCGACCGAGGTCAACCTGCCGTTCATTACGGCCGACCAGAGCGGTCCCAAACACCTCAACATGAAGCTGACGCGGGCCAAGCTCGAGGCCCTGGTCGACGACCTGATCCAGAAGACTATGGGCCCGGTCAAGTCGGCCATGAAGGATGCCGGCGTCTCGCCAGGCGAGATCGACGAGGTCATCTTGGTCGGCGGCATGACCCGCATGCCCAAGATCATCGAGACGGTGAAGAGCTTCTTCGGCAAGGAGCCGCATCGCGGCGTCAACCCGGACGAGGTGGTCGCCATGGGTGCGGCGATCCAGGCCGGCGTGCTGCAGGGCGACGTCAAGGACGTGCTTCTGCTCGACGTTACGCCGCTGTCGCTCGGCATAGAGACCCTGGGCGGCGTGTTCACCAAGCTGATCGACCGCAACACCACGATCCCGACCAAGAAGAGCCAGACCTTCTCGACCGCCGAAGACAACCAGCAAGCGGTTACCATCCGGGTGTTTCAGGGCGAGCGCGAGATGGCTGCGGACAACAAGCTGCTTGGCCAGTTCGACCTCGTCGGCATCCCCTCGGCGCCGCGCGGCGTGCCGCAGATCGAGGTGACCTTCGACATCGACGCCAACGGCATCGTCAACGTCTCGGCGAAAGACAAGGCGACCAACAAGGAGCAAGCGATCCGCATTCAGGCTTCCGGTGGCCTGAGCGACGACGACATCGAGCGGATGGTCAAGGACGCCGAGGAACATGCCGAGGAGGACCGGAAGCGCCGCGAGTTGGTCGAAGCCAAGAACCAGGCCGAAGCCCTGGTGCACGCTTCCGAAAAAACCCTGTCGGAGGCAGGCGACAAGCTAACCGAAGCCGACCGTAAGCCGGTCGAGGAGGCGGTCGAAGCGCTCAAGACGGCAATGCAGGGCGACGACCTCGCTGACATTCAAGCCAAGACCGAAGCGCTCGGCCAGGTCTCCATGAAGCTCGGCGAAGCCATGTACAAGGCCGACGACGGCGAGGCGGCGGCCGGTGCCGGCGATGATGGCGCGCAGCCCGACGGCGATGCCTCCGAAGGGGACGATCAGGTGGTCGACGCCGACTTCGAGGAGGTCGACGACGACAAGAAGGGCAAGTCCGCCTGATCGAGTTCGTAAGATGACGACGGGGCCGGAGGCTGCACGGGATCTTTCTTTTGGTCGCGCCAGGCGCTCCGGCCGGTCGATCCCCCCAGGCTGTTTCGCGGTCCCCGGGGGCAGGTAAGCGCGCATGTCTAAGCAGGATTACTACGAGACCCTTGGCGTTGGCCGAAACGCCAGCGCCGACGAGATCAAGAAGGCCTATCGCGCGCTCGCGATGAAGTATCATCCGGACCGCAATTCCGGTGACGGCGCGGCCGAGCAGCGGTTCAAGGAACTCAGCGAAGCCTACGAGGTGCTCAAGGACGGCGAACGCCGGGCCGCCTATGATCGTTTCGGCCATGCCGCCTTTGAAAACGGGCCGGGTGCGCGTGGCCCCGGCGGGTTCGACTTCAATTTCGCCAGTGGCTTCGCCGATATCTTCGACGAGATGTTCGGCGAAGTCACCGGCGGCCGGCGTGGCCGCGCGTCTTCGCGCGGCGCCGACCTGCGTTACAACATGGAAATTTCCCTTGAAGAGGCCTTCGGCGGCAAAACCGCGCAAATCCGGGTGCCGACCAGTGTGCTGTGCAAGCCTTGCAACGGCAGCGGGGCCGAAAAGGGGTCTTCGCCTGTCACCTGCTCAAGCTGTCAGGGCCGCGGCCGGATCCGCGCGCAGCAGGGCTTCTTTACGATAGAGCGCACCTGCCCGAATTGCCACGGCGCCGGGCGGGTGATCGAACGGCCCTGCGGCGAGTGCGGCGGCGCCGGCCGGGTACAAAAGGAAAAGACCTTGCAAGTCAACATTCCGGCGGGCGTCGAAGACGGCACGCGCATCCGATTGTCCGGCGAGGGCGAAGCGGGCCTGCGCGGCGCGGCGCCGGGCGATCTCTACATCTTCCTGAGCATCCAGCCGCACCGCCTGTTCCAGCGCGAGGGAGCCAACATCTATTGCCAGGCGCCGATTCCCATGACCACGGCGGCGCTCGGCGGCAGCATAGAGGTGCCCTCGATCGACGGTGGGCGGGCCAAAGTCAATGTGCCGTCGGGCACCCAGTCCAGCCAGCGCTTTCGGCTCAAGGGTAAGGGCATGTCGATCATGCGCTCGCACGCGCGCGGCGACATGTACGTCGAAGTCGCGGTCGAAACCCCGGTCAACCTGACCAAGCGCCAGCGGGAACTGCTGCGCGAGTTCGAGTCCGCCGGCAAGGGCAAGAAGACCAGCCCCGAATCGGAAAGTTTCTTCGCTCGGGTTAAGGATTTCTGGGAAGATCTGACCGAATAGGGCTGCTCGGTGGGCTTGGCCATCTTCCGGGGGCTGCGCGCGTAGCCGTCCTGCAGGATTTGCGATGGCGCGGCCCAAGTGCTAGCGCTGTTCCGGCAGATAGTCGTCCGACCATTTCAGCACCACGTTGAAGCTGATGCTGATCCGAGGCTCGCGGGACAGATTCGGGTGCACGAAGTGGTTGAGGAACGCGGGCCAAAGCAGGATCATACCGGCCTTGGGGTCGACCGTGTGCTCCGCTTCGATGTTGGGATCGCGCTTGATGGCCGTCATATTCACCGCGCCGCGCGGATCGTAGAAGGTGATGCATCCCGAGCGCAGGTCCCTGCGCGTGCCGATCTCCGCCCGGCCCTCGGGCACCGTGACGTAATAGGTACCGCTCAGGTAGGCGTGCGGGTGGTTGTGGGCGTCGTGGTAGTCCCCCAGGCGGTTGACATTGGCCCAGCCCTGGAGCCGCCAATTGATCGAGTAGTCCATGCCGGCGTGGCGCAGGTAATCGATCACTGTCTTGTTGATGCAATCCTTGAGCCACTGCACAGCTGGATTTTCCAGGGTCAGCAGATTGCCGGCCAGGTAGTCGGTGGTCATGTCCCGGTGCTCGGCCTCCAGCCCCAGGATCATCTGTGCCAAAACCTGATTGGCCGCCTGGTGTCCGGGCAAGCTGCGCTGCAGGAATACCGTCGGCCAGAGGAATTTGAAACCGTCTGATTGGGCTTGCTTCGAATGCTCGTCCATTGCTCCAGAGTAAGCGCCGACTTTGCCGGCTTTTCAAGCCGTGCTAAACCGGCACCAGGCTGTCGCAGGAGACAAAGTGGATGGACAAAGTAAAGGTCGGCGTGGTCGGCTGTGCCGGTCGCATGGGCCGCATGGTGGTCCGATGCATTCAGGAAGCCGAGGGCGCGGCGCTGATCGGCGGCACGGAGTCGCCCGGCTCGCCGCACCTGGGCGCGGACCTGGGCGAACTGGCCGGGCTGGGCGCGCTCGGTGTGACTGCGGGTGAGGATCCGGTCGAGCTTTTCGCCGCGTCCGACGCGGTGATCGACTTTACCGCTCCGGCCGCTTCGGCGGCCCATGCCGGGCTGGCGGCGCAGGCACACGCGGCCCACGTGATCGGCACGACCGGACTGGACAGCGCCCAGCAGGAAGCGGTAGCTCGCGCCGCGCGGCATACCGCCGTGGTGTTGGCGCCCAACATGAGCCTCGGGGTCACCCTGCTCTCGGCTCTGGTCGAGCAGGTCGCGCGCGCGCTCGATCCCGACTACGACATTGAGGTG
>JBFJPL010000059.1:0-25584 GCA_041617155.1 Kiloniellales bacterium | reverse complement strand
TGGGGCGTCGTCCGGCACCGCTTGCGATGCGCACGGCATCGCGGCGCGGCACCGTCCTAGCCCAAGGCCTTGAAAACGCGGTGCAGCACGTGACCAATACTCGGACAGGCTCCTAGCCGAAGCGCAGTAGGGTTGCGCCGTTCTGCCGGAGCCAACGGCGCGGCGCCTCGGTCTCGGCGGTCAGCTTCTCGACCAGGGCCCAGAAGCGCGGCCCATGGTTCATGTGAACCAGGTGCGCCACCTCATGGGCCACCACGTAATCCAGTACCGCAGCCGGGGCCAGGATCAGGCGCCAAGAGAAGTTGATGCAACCGTCGACCGAACAACTGCCCCAGCGACTTTGGGTATCGCGCAGGCTGACCCGCGTCACGTGGCGGTCGATCTGGGTCGCCTTGACGTGGGTCCGGTTGGTCAGTTCGCGCCTCGCTTCGGCCTTGAGGAAGTCGGTGATCCGCCGTGGCAGATGTTCGATCTGGCCCGAAACGCGGATGCTATGTCTTTCGCGCCACACGCCTCGGCGTGCCCGCGGGTCGTGGCTAATCTTGTGGGTCTCACCCAGGAAGGGAATTTCGGCGCCATCGGCAAATGCGACCCGTGGCGGCAGGGCTTCGAGCTGGGTCAGAATCCAGTCCGATCGCTGCTGCGCGAAATCCAGGCCCTCGGACAAAGCCACGCCGCGCGGCAGCGCCAGTCGTAGCTCCCCGGCCACCGGGTCGAGCCGCAGCGTGAGACGCCGGGCGCGCGGATGGCGAGTCACCGTCACCGGCACGTCCTGGTCCTCAATCCTCAAAATATTGAGGTTAGACCGCTTACCAGACATATATATTGTATAGCCCGGGCAGCCGACTGGTGGCAAGCCGACTGCCCTGTCCTGGATCAAGTCACGCTGTATTGGGCCTCCTTGGTGAGCAGGGCCTCCTTGCGCTGAACCCCCCAGCGATAGCCGCCCAGGCCGTTCTCGCGCAGCACCCTGTGGCAGGGGATGACCAGAGGCACCGGGTTGGTAGCGCAGGCGCGCGCCACGGCACGCTGTCCCCGCGGCAGTCCAAGCTGTTGTGCGATCTCGCCATAGCTTCGGGTTTCGCCGTAGGGGATGGCGATCAGTTCTTGCCAGACCCGGCGCTGGAAGGCGGTGGCGCGAATGTCCAGCGGCAGGTCGATGTGGGGCGTCTGGCCGGTCAGATACGCGACCAGTTGTTCGAGCGCCGGACCAATGGTTTGATTGTCCCGCTCGATCGACTCGGCGGCCGGAAATTCGGCCTCCAGGGCACCGATCAATGCCGTGTCCCGGTCGCCCAGGGCGACGAAACAGATGCCCTTTGGGGTCGCCGCGACCAGCAGTTGGCCGAGCTCTGAGCCCACGATGTCGTAGGTGATCGCAGCCCCCTTGCCACCCTTGGCGTAGGACGCGGGGGTCATGCCGAGTTGCCAGCGTGCGCCTTCATAAACCCGGCTGGAGGAGCCGTAGCCGGCCTCGTAAGTAGCCCCGGCGATCGACTCACCACGCTTCAAGCCGTCGCGGAAGCGGGCGGCCCGGCGGGCGTCGGCATAGTCGCGTGGCGAAACACCGGTTGCCTTCTTGAACACGCGCTGCAGGTGCCAAGGGCTAACCTCCAGCTGCCTGGCCAGTTCGGCCAGAGTTACCGGCTCGCCCTCCAGTTCCTCGATATGGGCGCAAGCCTGGCGTACCAGTTCCAGATGGCGCGCCGGGACTTGCTTTCTGGCCGTCATGCCGCTCTCCAGGTCCATCACCGAATTCCTCCACTTCATTGTGACCGGCCTCAAGGTAAGGCGGAAGGAGCGACGCCTCTATCCGAAGCTTGCGCGGCTCGATGGCTGAGCATATTGCTTGGTTTCGCTGAGGCGTCCGTGACATGATCGCCGACCATGAAGATCATCCAGGTGACCGACGTCCATATGGTGCCGCGGGGCCGGAACCTGCTTGGCCTCAACCCGCGTGCGCGCCTGGAGGCCTGCTTCGCGGACATCAACCGGAACCACGGCGATGCGGCCTATTGCATCCTGACCGGCGATCTGGCAGACCGCGGCGAGCCTGCGGCCTACGTCGAGTTGCGCGAGCTGCTCGGCGGGCTGAAGCTACCGTGGCGCCTCCTGATCGGCAACCACGACGACCGGGCCGCCTTCACCAAGGCCTTTCCGAGCCAGCCGCTCGATGCCAACGGCTTCGTCCAGCACGCCCTGGACCTCGAAGCGGGGCGCCTCCTGCTGCTCGACACAAACGAGCCCGGCAGCGGCGCCGGCAGCTACTGCGCTAACCGCGCGGCCTGGCTCGAGGCCGAGTTGAAGCGGGCGGGCGAGAAGCCGGTGTACATTTTCATGCACCATCCGCCGTTCGACATAAACATACCCAGCCTGGATAGAATTCGACTGCTGGAAGTCGGAGAGCTGGCCCGCGTGCTCGATGGGTGCCGGAATATCCGGCACCTCTTCTTCGGCCATGTGCACCGCCCGGTCAGCGGCTCCTGGCGGGGCATTCCGTTTTCCGCCCTGCGATCGACCGTGCATCAGGTGGCGCTGGATTTCAAAACCCCCCGGAAGGTGCCCTATTCCTACGAGCCGCCGGCCTATGCCGTGGTCTTCCTGGAGCCGGAGCAGACCTTGGTGCATTTTCACGACTATCTGGACGGGAGCCTGGTGCCCGACGGCATACCGCGCTCGGTGGACGCAACCTGAGGCCGAGTTTCACGCCCGGGGTGACAGCAAGCGCCATAAAAGCTTAACATCGCTGAAAAGAAGTCACCGCGGGCCGCGTAGAACGTTGTGGGCTGCGGACACTGGGCCCAGCACCTTATCAGGGAGGAGATAGATGTTCCGTCACATTAAAGCCGTGGCTCTGGCGACAGCCTTCGTCATGGCCACCGCTGCAGCTGGCAACGCTGCGGCGCCGACCGAGATTCAATGGTGGCACGCGCACACTGGGCGGCTCGGCGAAATCGTCAATCAGATGGTCGAGCAGTTTAACGCCTCGCAGTCTGAGTACAAGGTCACCGCCGTCTACAAGGGTAACTACTCCGAGACGCTCAATGCCGGTGTAGCGGCCTTCCGGGCCAAGCAACCACCGCATATCCTGCAGGTCTTCGAGGTCGGCACGGCGACCATGATGGCGGCCAAGGGTGCGATCAAGCCGGTCTACGAGGTGATGGCTGAAGCAGGCGGCAGCTTCGACCCCAAGGCCTATCTGCCGACGGTGACCGGCTACTACACAGACCCGGCCGGCAAGATGCTGTCGATGCCCTTTAACAGTTCGACGCCGGTACTCTATTACAACAAGGACGCATTCCAAAAGGCTGGGCTTGACCCGGAGAAGCCGCCCAAGACCTGGGACGAGGTGGAAGCGGCGCTGAAGGCGCTCAAGGCCGCCGGTTCGGCCTGCCCCTTCACCACGGCCTGGCAATCCTGGGTCCACCTGGAGAACTTCAGCGCCTGGCACAATGTGCCCTTCGCCAGCAAGTCGAACGGCTTCGAAGGAATGGACACCACCCTGCAGTTTAATGGCCCACTCCAGGTCAAACACGTTGGGAAGATGGGCGACTGGGCGCAGCAGGGGCTATTCGTCTATGCCGGTCGGCGCAACGAGGGTGGCGCGCGATTCCGAAGCGGCGAGTGCGCGACCTTCTCGGAATCTTCCGCCGGCTATGCCGGCGTCAAGGCCGAGGCGCAGTTCCCTTTCGGTGTCACGAGTTTGCCATACTGGGACGGGGCCGCAGGCGCGCCGCAAAACACGATCATCGGCGGTGCCAGCCTGTGGGTGCTACAGGGCCACAGCGCTGAGGAGTACAAGGCCGTGGCCAGATTCTTCACCTTCCTCAGTTCGCCCGAGGTGCAGGCCAATTGGCACCAACAGACCGGCTATTTGCCGATCACGCTGGCGGCCTACGACCTGACCAAGCAGCAGGGCTACTACAAGGCCAATCCGGGCACGGAAACCGCGCTTATCCAGATGACCGCCAAGGCGCCGACCGCCAACTCCAAGGGGCTTCGGCTCGGCAGCTTTGACCAGATCCGCGGCATCATCGACGAGGAGCTGGAAGCGGTTTGGAGCGGCCAGAAGGCGGCTCAGGCGGCCCTCGACAGCGCCGTCGAGCGCGGCGACAAGCTGCTGCGCCGCTTCGAACGGGCCAACAAGTAGCCCTTACGACACCCGGTCTGGGCCTGGAGGCGGCCCGGACCGGGTGGCCACCTCTGGACCGCGGCCGATGGAAAAGCGAATGGTGTTTGGCAGCACGGCGCTGCCCTACCTGCTGGTCGTGCCGCAACTGGCGATCACGGTGGTGTTCTTCATCTGGCCGGCCTCCCAGGCACTCTATCAGTCGGTGCTGATCCAGGATCCCTTCGGCCTCAGCACGGAGTTCGTCTGGTTTGAGAATTTTGCCCACCTCTTCACCGACCCTCTCTATATCGCCGCCTTCTGGACCACGGCCGTCTTCAGTGCCTTGGTGACCGTCCTGTCACTCGGCTTGGCGCTGCTCTTTGCTGTGATGGCGGATCGCGTGATCAAGGGTGCGACCGCTTACAAGACGCTGTTGATCTGGCCCTATGCAGTCGCTCCGGCGATTGCCGGTGTGCTCTGGTTGTTCATGTTCAACCCGGCGATCGGGCTGGTGAGCTTTTATCTGAAGGTACTCGGCTACAATTGGAACCACGTGCTCGAGGGCGGCCAGGCCATGTTCCTGGTGGTGATTGCCGCGTCGTGGAAACAGATTTCCTACAACTTTCTGTTCTTCCTGGCAGGCCTCCAGGCCATCCCCCGCTCGCTCATCGAGGCGGCGGCGATCGACGGCGCGCGGCCTTTGCGACGCTTCTGGACCATCGTCTTTCCGCTGCTGTCGCCGACCACCTTTTTCCTGATCGTGGTCAACGTGGTTTATGCCTTTTTCGACACATTCGGCATCATCCACGCCGTGACCAAGGGCGGGCCGGGCAAGGCCACGGAAATACTGGTTTACAAGGTCTACGCCGACGGTTTCGTCGGCCTCGACCTGGGCAGCTCGGCGGCGCAGTCGGTCGTGCTCATGACCATCGTGGTGGCGCTCACCGTGGTTCAGTTCCGCTATATCGAGCGCCGGGTCCACTACTAAGCGGAGGGGATTGTATGGTCGAACGACGAGGCTGGCTCACCGCCGTCACCCATCTGGTGCTGATCGCCGGGATCGCCGTCCTGGCCTTGCCGATTTACTTTGCCTTCGTTGCCTCCACCGTGGGTTTGCGCGACATCGTCGAGCCGCCGCTGCCACTTGTCCCGGGTCCCTTCTTGTTCGACAACTATGGCGAGGCGCTTTTGCGCGGCGTCACCCAGGCCGCGGCGACGCCGGTCGCCTTGATGATGTTCAACAGCCTTGTCATGGCCCTGGTTATCGCGTTCGGCAAGATCGCGATCTCCCTGCTTTCGGCCTTCGCTATCGTCTATTTTCGCTTCCCGCTGCGAATGTTTTTCTTCTGGACCATCTTCGTGACACTGATGCTGCCGGTGGAAGTGCGCATCCTGCCGACCTACGAGGTCGTCGCGGGGCTCGGCTTGCTGAACACCTACGCCGGCCTAACCATTCCACTGATCGCGTCCGCGACCGCAACCTTCCTGTTCCGGCAGTTCTTTTTGACCGTGCCGGACGAACTGGCGGAGGCCGCGCGCGTCGACGGCGCGGGACCTCTGCGTTTCTTCGCCGACATCCTGCTGCCCTTGTCGCGCACCAATATCGCCGCGCTTTTCGTAATCCTCTTCATCTACGGCTGGAACCAGTACCTCTGGCCCCTGCTGGTAACTACCGAGGCGTCGATGACCACGATTGTCATCGGCATCAACCAAATGATCGCTCCCGGCGAAGACCAGACCAACTGGCCAGTCGTCATGGCCACGACCATGCTGGCGATGCTGCCGCCGGTCTTGGTCGTCGTCTTCATGCAGCGGCTGTTCGTCAAGGGCCTCGTGGAAACGGAAAAATAGCCGGTTTGGGAGACGGATAGATGGCCGAAGTGAGCCTCCGCGAAGTGCGCAAGACCTACGGTGACGTCAAGGTAATTCATGGCGTCGACTGCACCATCGCCGATGGCGAGTTGCTGGTCATCGTCGGGCCGAGCGGTTGCGGCAAGTCGACCCTGCTGCGGATGATCGCCGGCCTGGAAGCCATCACCGAAGGCGAGATCTCGATCGGCGGGCGAGTGGTCAACGACCTGGAGCCGGCCGAGCGTGACATTGCCATGGTGTTCCAGAACTACGCGCTCTATCCCCACATGACGGTCTACAAGAACATGGCCTATGGCCTGAAGATCAGGCGCATGTCCAAGGGCGAAATCGACGCGCGAGTCAAAAGGGCGGCCGACATTTTAGAGCTTGGCGAGCTGCTCGAACGTACGCCGCGGCAGCTCTCCGGCGGACAGCGTCAACGGGTCGCCATGGGCCGGGCCATCGTGCGCGAACCGAGCGCTTTTCTGTTCGACGAGCCGCTTAGCAACCTGGACGCCAAGCTCAGGGTGCAGATGCGTGTCGAGATCAAGAAACTTCAAGAGGATCTCGGTATCACCAGCGTTTACGTGACCCACGACCAGGTCGAGGCCATGACCCTTGGACATCGCTTGCTGGTCCTGAACGGCGGAGTGGTCGAGCAGCTCGGCACGCCGATCGAGCTTTACGAACGGCCGGCATCGGTCTTTGTCGCGGGCTTCATCGGCTCGCCGTCGATGAATCTTCTGGCTGCCCGAGTCGTGGCTGAAGGTAACGCGGTCGAGTTGCCGGGGGGTGATCGACTGCCGCTGGCAAATGGTAACTCAGGTGGACAGGCCGGCCGGCAGGTCATCCTCGGTGTCCGGCCCGAACACCTGGAGATCGCCGACCAAGGTCCGAGCGCCGCGCGCCTAACGGTCGAGGTGGTCGAGTTGCTCGGTGCCGATACCCTGGTGCATGGCCATTTCGGCAACGACCGCACGGACCTGACGGTCCGCATGGGCGGTATTCATGACCTGAAGCATGGCGAGGTTCTGCCGCTCAAGGTCAGCCCGGATCACCTGCACCTTTTCGACAGCGGCTCAGGTGCGCGGCTCTAAGCTCCCGCCGCGCGCCTCACGGCCTGCACGATCGTATCGGGCGTGGCGTCGTGGGCGAAGTGGGTGAGGTAGCGGCCCTCCGGGTCCATCAGGTAGATAAAGCCCGAGTGGTCCATCAGGTAGTCGCTGGCGCTGTCGTCTCGTGCCTTGGCGAAATACACCCGGTAGGCCTTGGCTGCCACAGCGACCTGCGCCGGCGTGCCGGTCAGTGCCACCAGCCTTTCGTGAAAATGCGGCGCATAGGCGGCGAGCGCCTCGACCGTGTCGCGCTCCGGATCGATCGTGATGAAGATCGGCGCGACCTGTGCCGCCAGCATTGAATCCGAGCTCTCCAGCGCCTGAAGCGCCCGGGTCATGACGGTGAGCGAGGTAGGACAGACGTCCGGGCAATAGGTGTAGCCGAAATAGACCAGCATGTAGCGCCCGTGGAAATCCGCCTCGCTCAAGGTCCGCCCCGCCTGGTCGATCAGTTCGAAGGGGCCGCCGACCAAGGCGCTGCCGGTCGCCTTGGTGCCGTCGGTGCGCGCAACGTTTGCCACCGGCTGATGGGTCCAGCGCCATGCCGCAACGCCGGCGAAAAGTATGGTCAGTCCGCCGACGAACAGTAACACGGCACGGGCCAGGGCGGATTGCGGCATTGTCGGTCTCTCCTTGAAGCGTGAAGCTAACTGGCATATAGGCGATTGCCGCTGTGCTGGCTAGCCTCTGACGCTACAAAGGTTCGGCTATGGCCGCGATCTCAATTGGGCAGGGCACGGCGCAGTTTGTCGGCTTGCGGATTGGAGACCGACCGGTCGATCACGATCTGCCGTGGTCCGGCTTGGGCGCCGTAGTATTCGGTGTTGAGGGCATCCCGCTTCAGGATCGCCGCCCCTTCGAAAGCGCCGCCGCCGTAGAGCCCGACGGTCTTGGAGAAGGCATAAAGATCCAAACCGAGGGCAACCGTGGTCGAGGCTTCAATGCCCTTGCCGATAGGGCCGACGGCGACGCTGAGATCGGCTCCAAGCTTGAATTGGGTGTTCAACACGGCTTCCACGGCGCCTTCGTTCATGACCGTGAAGACGACCTGGGAAACCTGACCGCCGATCTGCAGGCCGACGCTGCCCGCGGCCAGGGTGTAGAAGGCCGGCGGGCTCCAGGTGCCGTTCCTGTCCTTGACCAGGAAGACCCCGTTGCCGCCCTCGCCACCAATGATGAATCCGCCCTTGACCAGCTGCGGGAAGATCAGGACCGCCTTGGCATCCTTGATGTATTTCTGCAGCTCCGGCATTTCGGGATCTTCGAGCAAAGCTTCCAAGGTGAGCCGCGACTTGTCGACCAATTGCTCCGGTTCGTTTGAAGCCCCGGCCGGGCTGGCCAGCGCCAGCACGGGCAGCAGGGCGAACGCCAGCAGCCACACCGGAAGGCGGCGCCCGAGACGCCACCAAAGGCTCAAATCGGTCATTATTGCGGTACTCCCCAGGATTCGCGTGGTAGCTCTCCAGGCACTCCTGCTCATAGCCGGAGTACTCTTCCCAGAACGTTATTTGGGGATGCCCGGAGCAGGATGCATCCCCTGGCCCAACTTTGACACCCAGTCTCAAGCGGCGCCGATCGGCGACTGATTAACCCTGACGACCCGCCAGATGCCGGCTGCGCCAGCGCCGGCCCTGGAGTGGCTGGACAGCGGCCCGTCGATGTGGTCGAGCCGGGTCAGGGAGCAGTTGTCGATCGACAGCGCCAGTGCCTTCTCCGGGTCGAGGGCAAGCGCCAGGGCGAGGGCGGCCCGGATCGTCCCGCCATGGGCGACGGCGACGATGTCGCGGCCGGCATGTTCTTTCGACAGGCGTTCGACCGACGCGGCGACCCGTTCCGTCACCGCAAGGAAGGATTCGCCGCCCGGCGGCGCTTCGGCGGCCGGTGCCAGCCAGAAGCGGTGCCAGGCGCCGTCGCGCCGTCGGCCGAGCTCTTCGTGGCTGAGGCCCTGCCAGTCGCCGAAATGCTGCTCGGCGAAGTGCGGCTCGACCAGCGTTGCGGCCGGACGGGCGGCCAAATGTTCGGCGATGGCCGCGGCGGTCTGGCGGGTTCGTTGGAGCTGCGTCACGACCCAGACCGGTTGGCGCGGCAGGATGGCCGCCAAGGCGCGGAACACTGGCCGGTCGGAGCAATCGGCGGGGACATCGCGTTGGCCGTAGATCAGGCCGCCGGAGTCGACCGGCGCGTGCCGGATCCACCACCAGCGCGTGGTTACGGTCATAGGCTGGCCACCGCGGCGAGTAGCACGGCCGTCTCCGCTACCTGCTGGACGGCACCCAAAACGTCGCCGGTATGGCCGCCGATCTGGGCGTGGGCGAGGGCGATCACGAGAACCGCCGCACCGGCTCCGGCCAAGAGCCCGAGCGATCCGGCGCCGGGACCCAGCGCCAAGAGGCTCAGCAGCCCGGCAAGGAGCAAGGCGGTAGCGGCGTGAATTGGTGCCGGACGGCCGCCGGCGGCAGCCAGGCCGTCGTCACGCGCCGGCGGCAGGGCGATCATGGCCGCCGGCAGGACCGCGCGCGATAGCGCATGGGCCGCCACCAGGGCGGCACCCGCCGCCAGGGGCGCCGCTAGCGCGGCTAGCGCCGCGGCGCGCAGCCCGACCGACAGCACCAGGGCCAGCACGCCAAAGCTGCCGATCCGCGAATCGCGCATGATCTCCAGCTTACGCGTCCGCTCCCGGCCGCCACCGAAGCCGTCCGCCACGTCGGCCAATCCGTCCTCGTGCAGCGCACCGGTCAGGAGGATCGTGGCCGCGACGGCGATCAGGCCGCTGAGCAGCGGTCCCAGCGCCATTAGGCTGCCGGCCCAATAGGCGGCCGCGCCGACCACGCCGATCAGCAGGCCGACCAGCGGCCCGACCCTGAGGGCGCGGCCCAAGTCACTCTCGTCGATTTTTCCCTGATGCCGGAGCGGCAGGCGGGTCAGGAAGATCAGCGCGACCTTCAAATCGGCCCACCCTGCAGCGACATGAGCGAGAGGCGACATGGGACTCGGTGCACCGGACATGTTTTCTGTGGTCTTCACCTGTCGGTTATAGGACAGTTGCGGCGCCAGGCAAATGGATCCGCAGCGGCGCTGCGATCGATTCGGCATCGGGAGAAGGGTGTCATGACGGATCGGCAACCTGGGTCGAGCTTTGACGAGATCAGGGTTTTGTTCGACGAGCTGCCGGGGCCCGATCTGGTTTCCGGCGCGGCCGCCGCGAGCCGCCAGCTGGAACTGACCAAGCCGCCCGGTTCGCTGGGCCGCCTCGAGACGCTGGCGGAATGGTTGGCGACCTGGCAGGGCCGGGAGCGACCGCTGGTCGACCGGCCTTACGTCGCGGTCTTTGCCGGCAACCACGGCGTGGCGGCTCATGGCGTCTCGGCCTATCCGGCGGCTGTCACCCGGCAGATGATGCAGAACTTTATCGGCGGCGGCGCCGCGGTCAACCAGCTCTGCGCGGTCGCGGATGCCGATCTCAGGGTCTATGAAATGGCGCTGGACCAGCCGACCCGAGACTTTTGCCGCGAACCGGCCATGAATGAGGCCGACTGCGTGCAGGCCATGTCCTACGGCATGATGGCGGTGGAGCAGGACATCGACGTTCTGGCGCTCGGCGAGATGGGGATCGCCAACACGACCTCGGCCGCGGCGATCTGTCATGCGCTCTACGGCGGGCGACCGGAGGACTGGGTCGGCCGGGGCACCGGGATCGATGATGCCACATTGCTGCGCAAGATCGACGCGGTCCGGCGGGCGGTAACGCTGCACAAGGATGTGCTGGGCGACCCTCTAGAGGTGCTGCGCTGTCTGGGTGGCCAGGAGATCGCGGCGATCGCGGGCGCCATCTTGGCCGCGCGCCTGGCCCGGGTACCGGTCCTGCTGGACGGCTACACCTGCACGGCCGCGGCCGCCGTGCTGCATGCCACCGACCGGCGGTCGCTCGACCATTGCGTCGTCGCCCATCTCTCGGCCGAGCCGGGCCACCGCCGCCTGCTCGAACAGCTCGGCACCCAGGCCCTGTTCGATCTCGGTATGCGGCTGGGCGAGGCTTCGGGCGCGGCCTTGGCGATTTTGGTGCTCAAGGCGGCCGTGGCCTGTCATAACGGCATGGCGACCTTCACCGAGGCCGGGGTCAGCGGCAAGGGGGCCTAATACCAGAGGTATACACTTATTCGCCGACCTGAAGCAGCAGGCCGAGACGACGCGCGACGTGGATGCCGTAGAGAAAAGTCGCCGCGGCGACGGCTAGGTAGAGCGCATTGAGCAGGGCGGCGTGCCACAGCAGGTCGCCGCGCACGACGCCGTCGATCAGGATGGAACGCATGCCTTCGAAGACCGCCGCTGTCGGCAGCCACCAGGCGACGGCCTGGAGCCATTCGGGCAGTACCGAGACCGGGTAGTAGATGGCGCTGACCGGCGCGATCAGGAAGATTGCCAGCCAGGCGGTGCTCTCCGCGCCCAGACCGACCCGCAGGATCAAGGCCGAGACCAGCATGCCTATGGCCCATCCCATGATCAGCAGGTTGCTGAAGAAAGCCAGCAGCGGCAGGCCCAGATCGAACACCGAGATTTCGTAGAAGACGATGGCCAGGCCCGCAGCCGGCAAGATGCCGATCAAGGTGCGGATCAGGCTCATGGTCATCAGCGCGGCCAGCAATTCGGCCGGACGCAACGGACTGACCGCCAGATTGGCCAGGTTGCGCGACCAGATCTCCTCCAGGAACGATAGGCTGAAACCAAGCTGGCCGCGAAACAGCACATCCCACAGCAGCACCGCCGAGATCAGCACGCCGGTGGCCTGGGCGATGTATGAGGAATTGGTGGTCAGGAACACGGTGATGAAGCCCCAGAGCACCATCTGGATGGTCGGCCAGTACATTAGTTCGAAAATTCGTGGCCAGGAGGTCCGCATCAGGTAGGCGTGACGCAGCACCATGGCGCCGATTCGGGTCCGTGCCGATCCCGCGTTTGCCGGCACCGCCCGGTTCATTCCGCAGCCCTTTCGGCGGTCCTGCGGTCGCGGGCGATGTCGAGGAAGACCTGCTCCAGATCCTGACGGCCGTAGCGCTCGGCCAGGGCGGCCGGGCTGTCCCGGTCGACGATGCGCCCGCGGCTCATCATCAGCACTTGGTCGCACAGACGCTCGACCTCGGCCATGTTGTGGGAGGCCAGCAGGATCGCCGCGCCGCTCTTGGCTTGATAGGCCTCGAGATAGCCGCGCACCCAGTCCCCGGTGTCGGGATCCAGCGACGCCGTAGGTTCGTCCAGCAGCAGGATTTCCGGCCGGTTGATCAGCGCCTTGGCGAGCGAGACCCGGGTCTTCTGGCCGGCCGAGAGACTGCCGCTGCGTTGCGCCAAGAGGTCTTGGATTTCCAACTCCTCCGCCAACTCGTCGACCCGCTGGCGTGCTTCGGGCACGCCATAGAGGTGAGCGAAGAAAATCAGGTTCTGTCTGACCGTCAGGCGACGCGGCAGGTCGACATATGGCGAAGAGAAGTTGATCCGTCCCAACACCCGGTGCCGGTGCCTGACCATGTCCTCGGCCAGCATGCGAATGCTGCCGGCCGACGGCAACAGCAGGCCGAGCAGCATGGAAATCGTCGTGGTCTTGCCGGCGCCATTGGCGCCCAGCAAGGCAACGGTCTGGCCGGCGGCGACCGTGAATCCGACGTCGATCACAACGGGCGTCCCATTGAAGACCTTGGCCAGGCCCGCCACTTCGATGACCGTTTCTTTCATCCGTGGGATTATGGGCGGCGCGCGGGTGCAAAACCAGAGCCGGGATCGATTGCCATGCAAGATTGCCGAGGCGCGCATGGCAAGCCCGCCCGCGCCGACCAACCGTCGCGGTCGGGGCCGCGACCCGGGGTAGGTCGGCTTCGCGCCAATGCCCCGAGGAAATCACGACGACGCGACCCGCGTTCTGTTAAACTCGGGCACAAGCGACAAACTTCGGAAAAGACTGGTAAATCTGATGGTGTTCGATCACCCGGCCAGCGTCTTAAAGCCGCCCAAGAGGATCGCACGGGTCCCCGAAGCAACCCGTGTCTACGCGATCGGCGACATCCATGGCTGTGTCGACCAGCTTCAGGCGATGCACCGGGCAATTCTACAAGATGTTGCGGAGACGACCGCCGAGCGGCGGGTCGTGGTCTATCTTGGCGACTATGTCGACCGCGGGCCCGAATCGCGCAAGACGGTCGATCTTCTCCTCGAGGAGCCGCTGCCCGGGTTCGATTCGATTCACTTGATCGGCAACCACGAGGCCTTCCTGTTGGAATTCCTGGGAGACCGGGTCTTCGCCCTCTCTTGGCTGAGGAACGGCGGCTATGAGACCTGCGTCAGCTACGGGGTCGATCCCGCGAGCCCGCCGGAGGGGGCCGATCACCTGGCATGGCTGCATCGGTCGCTGGTGGATCGCATGCCCGCGGCGCACCGCCGATTCTTCGAAACCTTGCACCCGAGCCATGTCGAAGGCGACTACATTTTCGTTCATGCCGGGATCCGCCCGGGCCGGCCGCTCGACGGCCAGGAGCTCGACGACCTGCTGTGGATCCGCGAGCCTTTCCTCAGTTCCGACGAGGATTTCGGCAAGATCGTGGTGCACGGCCATACGCCGACCGACCAACCCGAGCTGCGCGCCAACCGGATTGGCCTGGACACCGGCGCGGTCTATGGCGGCAAATTGACGGCATTGGTGCTGGAAGGTGACGCGCGGCGCTTCCTTCAAGTCTGATTCCCCCGGAGCCGGGTTTCTGGCGGTTGATGAGGGCGCTGGCAACGGCCCGACCTCGCCAGGCGCCGCGGCCACGGCTAGAATGCCGGATTGGCTTGCAGCCCGATCAGCCGCTGGGCCTGGTTTGAAGATGCGGACCTCTCCATGACCATGGATCTCATAACGCAGCTGGACACCTTGGCCGGGGCCCGCGTTTTGGTGGTCGGCGACGTCATGCTCGACCGCTTCGTCACCGGGAAGGTCGAGCGTATCTCGCCCGAGGGGCCGATCCCGATCCTCCGGGTCGAGCGCGAGGCCGACATGCTGGGCGGCGCCGGCAACGTGCTGCGCAATCTGACCGCGCTCGGCGTCCGGGGCGACCTGATCGCCGTGGTCGGCGACGATCCGGCCGGTCGGGCGGTCGCGGACCTGGTGGCGCGGGAAAGTGCCGGGGACGGCGCCGGTGACGTCCATCTGCTTGTCGCGCCGGGCCGCGCCACGACGATCAAGGAGCGCTACATCGCCGGCGGGCAGCAGCTCCTGCGCGCCGACCGCGAGGCGCGCGGCGATCCGCCCGAAGCGGTGATTTCGGAGCTCGTGGAAGCGGTTCGGGCGGCCCTGCCCGGGGCGGGGGCGCTGGTGCTCTCGGACTACGGCAAGGGTGTGCTTGTGCCGGAAGTGCTGGCCGCGGTGATCGCGGCGGCCCGCGCCGCCGCCTGCCCGGTCGTGGTCGACCCCAAGGCGCGGGACTTCACGGCCTATCGGGGCGCGACCCTGATCACGCCGAATCGGCGCGAGCTGGCAGCGGCCACGGGCCGCGCGGCGGAGAGCGACGAAGAGATCGTCGAGGCGAGCCGCGTGCTGATCGAGCGGTGCGGCGTCGAGGGGGTTCTGGCGACCCGCAGCGAACGCGGCATGACCCTGGTGCCGCGCGACGGCGAGGTCCGGCACCTCCAGGCAGAGGCGCGCGAGGTCTTCGATGTTTCCGGTGCCGGCGACACGGTGGCGGCCGTCGTGGCGGCGGCGCTGGCGGCCGGCGCATCGGCCGCCGATGCGGCGCGCCTGGCCAATGTGGCCGCCGGTATCGTGGTCGCCAAGGTTGGTACCGCCGTCGCGTCCCTGGGCGAGTTACGGCGCTGCTTGTCGACCTCGGTGCTGGCGGCGGCGGAATTCAAAGTGGTCGACGCGCGCGGCCTTGAAGATCGGGTCGCCCGCTGGCGCCGGGCCGGTTTGACCGTCGGTTTCACCAACGGCTGCTTCGATCTCCTGCATCCGGGCCATATCTCGTTGCTGGGTCAGGCCCGTGCCGCCTGCGACCGCCTGATCGTCGGCCTCAACAGCGATAGCTCAGTCCGGCGGCTGAAAGGCGACAAGCGTCCCGTTCAGGGTGAGGCGGCGCGAAGTGCGGTCCTGGCGTCCCTCGCCGATGTCGACCTGGTCGTCGTCTTTGCCGAGGACACCCCCTTGGCGCTGATTGAAGCGGTTCGGCCCGACGTTTTGATCAAGGGCGCGGACTACGCCTTGGCGGAGGTGGTTGGCGCAAATGTCGTGGAGGGCTATGGCGGACGGGTTCTGTTGGCCGATATCCTGCCGGGCCATTCCACTAGCCGCACGATCGAGCGCCTATGAGCCAGGAGTTTCAGCTGGGCGCGCCTAAGACTGTTGGGACGCGCCCTCGGCTCTGACTTTCCACCATTCCGAAAGGCATTCGTAAGGTGACGGGTCCGTGATGCCGTCGAGCAGGAACTTGGCACGAACCCGGGCCTCGATGATGAATTGTGGCAGCTCGGACTCTTGGGCCATGTCGCGCACCATCCAGTCGCACGGGTCCAGGCTCTCGTAGCGAGCATAGGTCGCCGCCGAGGCTGCAACGGCGAGCGCCATCAGGATCAACGCGTATTTCATCCGCTTTGTCTTCGCCCTTGTTGCTTCTCGTAAGGGGTCGGTGCCCAAGGCGCGGCGGTCACGGCAGGGGACTATACTGCGTCGTGCCCGCTCTGGCGAGCCGCGCGCTGCGGGCTAGCGCGGATCGATCATTCGGCCCAGGCGTTCCGCGGCGACGACAGCGAAACGGAGATGCTGAGCCCGCCGGCGCGCCGGGTTGAGCCGTAGCTCCGAGGATTGGCGGAGAATCACCGCTCCGTAGGCATCGGCCACCATCAGGCCGTAGTTGCCGGGCAGCCACTCCCGGGGGAAGGCTTCCGGCACCGCGAAATAGAACTGGTCGCAATAATCAAGGTACTCGGGCCACTTTTGATCTGCGCGAAGGTCCGCGACGCTGGTCTTGATCTCGACGATCGTGGTCTGCCCGCCGCGATCCAGTCCGATCACGTCAACCCGCCGGCCGGAGTTCAGCATGAACTCCGTCAGTGTCGCCAAGCCATGATCCGCGAGCGCGCGACAAATGCCTCGGGCAAGCAGCTGCGCGAGCTCGGTGCCGGGTCCCGCAGAGTCATTTTCGATTTGGTGCAAGGATTGATTCATGGCGCCTCATGCGCCAATGATAGAGCGCCGGCCGCTGGTGTTAAAGTCCGCTGGCCGCCATAACATCGATCCCGGCCAGCACCTTGAGAACATAGACGGCGCCCAGAATCGGCAGCAGGAGCAGGAGCGCCAAAGCCAGGTAGCGGAAGATGGAGCCGACCCCGAAGCTGATTCTCTCGCGGTGAAGCCGCGCGAGAGACCTTTGCTCGCGGCCGAGCAGCAGGACCGCATAGTACCGGCCGCGACCAAGTGCGAAACTTCGCCTCAGGTCAACGGTATGGCGGTTGGTGCCGCGGATCCCCAGCATGGTGCGTATTGCCTGCCTCTGCGGCGCCGTGAAGGATGCCGCGACTTTCGGGTCGATGCGCTTGAGATAGTGGTCCAGCGAATTGCCGTCGCCGTTGCCGGTGCGAGCGCGTACGTCGGCGGTCGTGACCGGTTCGTCCCCGGTGCCGAACTCCCCGGCCATGGCCGTGCGCGCCGCGGCGGCGCTGCGGTCGATTTGCTCGTCGGTCGTCTTACGCCGCACGTCGAGGCTCCAAGTGACGATCCATGACCGCGCCGTGTCGGCCAGATCGCATGGTCTTGATGCTGAAGGGCTTGGCTTCCGACATCGCGCTTTCAGATGCTGTCGGGGCGCGTTGTGGTTCCATTTCGCTGGTCTCACTCATCCTGAGGCCCGCCGGTAGCTGGAACCTAGCATTCAATGATAAAGGCGCTGTTAAAATTATCTCGTATTTTCAATGTATTATACGAAAGCCTTGAATGCCCACTAAGGGGTGCCGCCGGGCAAATCGGCAGCCACTCAAGGGCGATCGAAATCGCCGCTGCGGGGGCAAGCTGTTTGCCTATTCGCCTAAGCTCCGGAAGGCACCGCGGTGCGAAGTCGGGGCTGACCGGCCTGTGCGAGCGAACCGGTCAGTTCTCAGGCGGCCTTGGCCGGCGCATCGTGCTCGAGTCGGCCGGCGATGCGTTCGAGTTGACCGGCGAGCCGGCTAAGTTCGAGGTTTACGGCACGATCCTCGGTTTCGAGCGAGCGCACGAAACTAGCTGCCAGGGCCACGTCTCTGGCGCACTGGCTTTTCTCGATCCGTTCCCGCTCGGCGTTTGCCGCCTTCCATTTGTTCCAGAATGGCAAGCCGGTGCCTCCTTTTTCTCAGGCGTGCCTTCAACTCGGCATAGTGCGAAAATCTTTACAATGTATTAATCTAAATAAGGCCAGCGTCGCAGGAAGCGGCGATCTGGCCATCCTTTATGGCAGGTTCACGTCGGTGAGCGGTAGAGTGGGCCCACAGAAATGACACATGGCCATGTTTTTTTAGTGTCGCTATTTTCTGCCAAGAGGTAAAGGATGGAGCGAGCTGCACGACGGCACACCAAGTGTTTGAAATATGTTCTCGAGCGCTGACAGGAAGGGGCACTCGGCGGCGGAGCAGATCGAAGGACTACGCCGTACCTTTCAGAGCGGGAGGGCCATTTCGATCATTGACGCCGACACGACGGTCTTAGGCGACATCGACTGTGCGGGTGACCTTCAGATCTTCGGCAGCGTCAAGGGCGACGTTCGAGGCCGTACCTTGGTCGTGGAGGCCGGGGCACACGTCGAAGGACGGGTCTTTGCCGAGCGGCTGTTGGTCGGCGGCTCGATCGACGGACCGGTAACCGCGACCGATGTTGGCATCGAAGGAACGGCCCGAATCGTGGGCAACATCACCCACAACAACCTGATGATCGAACCGGGCGCATTCCTCGACGGCCGCCGGCCGTGGCGTCCTCGGCCAGTCAAGAGATAACGCAATAGGATAACTCAGGGAGACGACGACATGTTTTCCAAGTCCGACGACAAAGCCAAATCCGACGCGCCAGGTACTTCGGCTTCGTACAACCGCGGCGGTTCCGCCACGCCTTCGCTGATCAGTGCCGACTTGAAGGTTGTCGGCAATCTCGAAAGCGACGGCGATCTCCAAATCGACGGCAACGTTCAGGGTGATATCAAGAGCCGAAGTGTCACAGTCGGTGAATCCGCCAAGGTCAAGGGCGGCATCGTCGCCGATACGGCACGCATCTGCGGAACGGTGACCGGTAAGGTGCAGGCTTCGTCGGTGACCGTTGCCAAGGGCGCCAAGGTCAAGGGCGATATCATCCAGCAGACCCTCTCCATCGAGGCCGGGGCTGAAATAGAAGGGCAAATTCGCCGAATGGATTCCGCCAAAGCCAACGGCGACGCCAAGGCCGCGCCGCAAAAGACCCCCGAGGTGCCGGACGCCACCAAAGCCGCCTCGACGTCGAGTCCCGGCGCCGCGGACAAACCGGCGGCCGGCTGAAGGATGGTTTGCGGCCAGGACACCTGGATGGCCAAGCCGGTTGTGCAATACTTGGCGTCGAGATTTTGTTAATCTGATATGGTCGAGCAGGTCTTGAAGAGGCGGCCTTAGTTCGGGCGGAGTGGAGCCCACGGCCATGCGTGTTCTCGCCAGTTTGTTCATGTGGGTTGCCTATACGGGCTGGGCGGCCGCCGAGCAGCAGCCGGATTACGCGCGGCTCAGGCAGGAGATGGTCCGGCTGATCGAGATCGGCACGATCATGGTCAGCGAAGAGACCGGCATCGCCGAACTCGATCCCCGGGTATTGGCAGCGATGCGGGAAGTGCCGCGCCACCTCTTCGTGCCCGAGGTCTTCCGGCCCTATGCCTACAACAACCATCCGCTGCCGCTGGGCCACGAACAAAACATCGCATCCCCGTTCCTGATCGCCTTGATGACCCACCTGGCGGCGCCGGACGCTAAGAGCGTCGTGTTCGAGACCGGTACGGGCGCGGGCTACCACGCCGCCCTGCTCGCGCGGCTGGCGGCCGAGGTCTACAGCGTCGAGGTGGTCGCCCCACTGGCCGCGCAGGCGGCAAACAGGCTCGCCGAGCTCGGCCTCGGCAACGCCAAGGTGAAACAGGGCGACGGCTATTACGGTTGGGCCGATCACGCGCCCTATGACGCCATTATCGTGAAGGAGGCAGTCGACCACGTGCCGATTCCGCTGCTCAATCAACTCAAGCCGGGCGGACGGATGGTGATTCCCTTGAACGCCATTGATGGCGGCCAGATGCTGACCGTGGTGCAGAAGAAGCCGGACGGTACGATCAAATACGAGCCGGTCCTTCCGGTGCTGTTCTCGCCGCTTCAAGGCGGCGACCGGACCTGACCGATACTCCGGATAGACGCCCAGCGCTCAGACGCCGCCGCCTTCCTTCGGATCATGCGCCGCTTGGTGATGGCGCGCCATCAGCGGCATCTGGCTGAGGCTGAAGAGTATCGTCAGCCCCAGGATGCCGAAAACCTTGTAGGTGACCCAGAAATCGGTCGTTTGGGTGCGCCAGACCACTTCGTTGAGTCCGGCCATGGCGGCGAAAAAGACCGCAAAACGGAATGTCAGGCGGCGCCAGCCATCCTGATCCATGGGCCAGGCCGCGCCGAGCAGCGGGCTGAGCAGCGGCCGTCCAAAGGCCAGGCCGCCGAACAGCACGGCCGAAAACAGACCCTGGACGATGGTCGGTTTCATCTTCACGAAGACCGGATCGTTGAGCCACAGGGTCAGGCCGCCGAAAATGCCGACCACGATCGCGGTGATCAAAGGCAGCAGCGGCACCTTCCGGGCAACGGTCAGCGATAGGGCGAGCGCCACGACCGTCGCCGCGATCAGCGCGGCGGTGGCCGGCATGAGGCCGGCGATCCAGTAGGTGGCAAAAAACACCGCTAGCGGCCCGTAGTCGACGGTCGGCTTCAGCCAGCGCGGTTGGTCCTTGGTCATCGCGATCCCGATCAATGCCGGCCCCGTGATTGTGCAGGCTGGCGGCTTTCCTAGCAGAAATCACCGGCCACCGGAACGGTCGAAACGGATCGCCCCGTAAGACAGCATTGGCTGTCGGGGCGTCGGCGAAGAACATCACCGCGAGCCCGATCGCCGCCGGAACGCGACCCTGAAGCATGCCATGCGGCAACTCGGCGGGCGCGATTTCCTTTGTGACTTGTCTGGAGAGGCCGCTTTCGCAAGGCTGAACCGCGAAGATTGCGAGCCCGGTCACACTTGGCCGTATGAAAGTGGATTAGGATGCTTCACCCCTGGCGGCATAGACTTCCAGGCCGGCGCGGAGAAGATCCAAGAGTTCAGGCTGCGAGACGTCGACCGCCCCGTTCGGAATCTTGAGCTCCGGCGATTTCCACAGGCGATTGGCTCGCAGCTTGCGGGCCTCCGGCTCGGCGAGCGAGCCAAGGAACCGCTCCGGGTGCTTGAGGTTAAGGGTCACGAACGGCTGCAGCCGGTGCCCCGTCTGGTAGACGTCGGCGACTTCGCGCCAGGGCACCGTAGCGTCCCAGTCCTTGAACCAAATGCCAGTGTCGTCAATGCGCAGTTGGATGCCCGCCCGCCGGGCGGTCCGCCACGCATGGAAACCGAGTCCCAATCCCAAGCCGAGCGCCAGCAGGCCGATCCAGTTTCTATCGGGAATCGACTCGCCGCCGACGAAGAGAATCCACCCTCCGAACGCGAGAAGCCCGAGGGTCAAGATGAGGCCATGGCGGGCCTTGGACCTGGCGACCCCGAATTCTTTGGCGGCGTCTGCGGCCATGCGTGAAACCTCGGTCCTCTACCGCGCCGTTTGGCGGCCGGGCCCGGCGTCGTGCCATGCTCAGCAACGACACTAGCAAAAAAACGGCACCGGACGAGCGCCCGGTGCCCAAGGCGATCAAGCTCCCGCGTTGATGGTAGCTAGATTTCGCCGCTCGTCGCCTTTCGAAGGTTTTCCGAGGTGGCGTGCTTTTCGATGTCCTCCTTGTAGGTGCGGTTCTCGAACCTGCATTGCCATACGTGCCACAAGATCCAAAGCACGACGGCCACCAGGACCATGAGACCCTCAAAGCCGACGCCGGGATAAATGAAGCTGACGTCCTTTAGGTCTACCGCCCAGGTATCGATTGGTGTTGTTGACATGGTTCTCTGCTCCCATTGATCGCTTGCAGCTATGTGGCTTCAGGTCGAGGCTTGTTCCGCGGACCTAACCTCGCTATGCGCCCGGTCGTATTCGCGCATCGTGTTGAAATCGAGGCCAAGCAGTTCGACCTCTTTCGGAATGCGCAGCAGGTTCGCCGCCTTGAGGATTCTGGCCACAACCCAGCCAGGGATGAAACCCAGCACCCAGAACATGATGATGGCGCCGATGAACTGGCCGATTGGATTTATGGACGCGAAGCCTTCGTAGGGAGAGGACGGGTGCCCCCAGAGCACGATCCCGGCAAGCACCAAGCCGATGAACCCGGCATAGCCATGCACCGCCACGGCGCCCACCGCATCGTCCACCTTGAAGCGCCGCTCGACCCAGTAGTGCAGCTTGTACATCAGGGCTGTGCCGATCCCGCCGATCAACAGGGCCTGGATCGGGTGGTAGAGATCGTTACCGGCCGAGGCCGTGATGATACCGGCCAGGCCGCCGGAATAGGTCCAGAAGGCGTCGCCCTTGGAAACCATATAGCCAGCCAGCATCCCGCCGGCGAGCGACATCAGGAAATTCACCGTGATCGCGGATAGCGTCGTCGGCGTCAGGTAGATGGTAGTCGCGGTCTGGGTCGCGCCGGTGATCTGCCCGCCGATCGTCTCGGCCGTGATTACGGGAACGTTGCAGGCCACGTAGAAGCCCCAAAACCCTGTGTAGATCAGGAACAGGCCGATGCAGACCAGCCAGGGGTTGTGGGGCGGAATGTCGCGCGGCGTGCCGTCGTCGGCGAACTTGCCGAGACGCGGGCCGAGGACCACCAGCACGCCGAGCGCGCAGCCCCCCGCAATGCCATGGATCACGCCCGAGGCATAGGCGTCGTGATACCCTAGGATCTGCACCATCCAGCCGCTGAAGTGCCAGCCCCAGGCCGCGTCGATCGACCAGGTTACGGACCCGATCAATATGGCGATCATCCAGAAGGCAAACTTGCGGATGCGTTCGATGACCGCACCCGAGACGATCGAGGCGGCGGTCCAGGCGAACAGCAGAAAGGCGGCCCAGAACACGCCGCTGATGCGGTCGTCCAGGCGTGGCCCCATGCTCTCGCCCCAGGGCGTATAGGCCTCGGCGAAGCTCGGGTCGGGATGGCCGATGCCGCCCGTGATCCCGGGTCCGCCAGGCAAGGCCCAGTAAATCCACCAGCCGAAGAAGAACCAGGTGATGGTCACCAGTGGAATCAGCATCGAATTCTTGAGCAGCGTGTGCATGTGGTTCTTGACGCGGCTGGCGCCGACCTCGTACATGCAGAACCCGACGTGAATCAGGAACATCAGGGCCACTGTGACCCAGTAGTAGAATTCGGTAAATACGGTCGTTAAAGCAGCGACATCCGTATCCATGTTCACCCCCTCTATGTCCGTCGTTGTATTGTTTGTTTTGTGTGTTTTCCGGATACTTTTCGTCTTGGAATCCGTGGCGCGCCGGCAACTTACCGCGATTTCGGCCGCTATCCCTTTGCGATCGACCGATGGCCGCGGACTCGCGGTCGGCCGGGAAAGCCGAGACTGATGGGTGAGTGGTCTGGACAGTCGCGCCAGTCGCAATCGATAGCAATTTGCCATCGATGTTCACGCTGTCTACGTTCCACCGCCGAAATTCGATGCCCGCCGACTAGCTGAACGGTCGTTGGTGCCCCTGTCACCATACAGCCACCCCAAAACGGATGGACCTCGTGCCGAACTTCAGATTCGGCTGCCACCCAAACCTACTCCATTACTGCACCAATTCGTACTTTTCCGTGCCAATAGGCCGCAGCAACATTGACGATGGTACACAACGGATTCCTGACGGGCAACAAACTTTACTTGGGCCGCGCAATCGTTACCGAGAAGCGTGCCTCGCAAATCTGCGGGACAAGCAGCCTTTACAGCGGCTTGTCGGCCGCCGGCTAATCCGTACTGGCGCCGACCAGATCGCGGCGCGCATTCTCCAGGTGGCGTTCGATCACCGCGACCGCGGTTTCCACGTCGCGGCTGCGCAAGGCTTCGTAGAGCTGGCGGTGCTGGCGGTTATAGTCGACGATCCGTTCGGCCGTCAGAATCTTTTTCTTCATGCTGGTCCATTGCGCATGACCGCGAATCTCGTTGATCTGTTGATAGAGCCACACCATCAACGGATTACGGGTGCATTCGGCCATGAGAAGATGGAACAACTCGTCGGCATTCGAAAAAGCCTCGCGGTCGTCGCCGGCGCTTTCGACCCGCTCAAGCGCCTCGGCCATGCGGCCCAAATCCCGCGCCGTGGCGTTGACCGCGGCGAGCCGCGCAATGCGCGGTTCGATCGCCAATCGCACCTCGATCAGCTCGAGCGGACTGGTCAGTTCGGCAATGTGGCTGCCATCCGGTGAAGCCCGGTAGTTGACAAAGGTCCCGCTGCCGATCCGCCGGCTGAGCAGGCGTTGCTCCTCCAATTGGCGCAGCGCCTCGCGTACCGTGCTGCGCGAGGCGCCGAAATGACCGGCCAGATCGCGTTCCGCCGGCAGGCGTGCGCCATAGGCGTAGGTGCCGTCGAGGATGGCTTTCTGCAGGCGCAGCGCGATTGCGGCCGAACCGCCTTTCACCGTTGCCGGCAGGTCGCCCTTTGGTGCCTCGTCTCGGCTTACGATTCTCGCGCCGATTCCAACCATTTTTGACCTTTTGAAAAAATTGGTTTAAAACCGGTCTCAAATATGCTGGACTATGGACCGGTTCGTCAACAGTATCGTGTTCCAGCGCGGTCGGGACAAAACGGCTGAACCTGGGGTCAGCACGTTCTGGGAGGGTGGTATCTGGCGCGAATATGGTGCGCGCAACAGGCCTAACAGAAAACTCATAACCGAATAAGTTGGATAGATAGCGATGCAGGCACCGACCGTCTGGGCGGGGGGCTTGCCGGGCGGTTACGAAAAAGCCAATGGGGAGACGGCAATGACAGACCTTGAAGCACATGTGAGCGCGCGGGGCCGGGCCGAGTTGGTCAAGCAGGTCCGGGAAAAGATCAACGAGCTGAAAATCGATTACATCTACTTTCAGTTCGTCTCGGTCACGGGCCGCATCGTCGGCAAGGGCATTCCGGCGGATCACTGGGAGCGGATCGCGGAGCGCGGCTTCCAGCTGGTGTACGGTTCGACGGCCAACCTGTTTGTCGACCGCCACGGCCACTACATAGGATATGGGCCGGAAGCTTCGGAACTGGTCGGTATTCCGGACCCCGAGACCTTCGTGCAGGTTCCGTGGGACAAGCGCGTCGGACGGGTTTTCTGCACCTGCTTCCGGAACCGCGAGGAACTGGAAAACCCCGGAGGTCACTTGACTTCCGACTGCCGCGGCAACTTGCGGATCCTGCACCAGGAATTCCAAAAGAAATACGACGGACTGCACCTGCGGGCTGGAACCGAGCCCGAGATGATGTGGCTGAAGAAGGGTGAGGACGGGCTGCCCGACGGCGGCTTCTCCAAACCAAACTGTTATCACATCGACCAGTTCGAGAGTCTGCGCCCGGTCTTCATGAAGGTCCTGGAGTATTCCCGGGCCATGGGTCTCGATATGATCCAGGGCGACCACGAGGACGCGCCGGGCCAGCTCGAGCTCAACTGGATGTTCGATGATGTGCTGCGCAACTCTGACAGGCTCACGACCTATCGTCAGGTCTGCGCCCAGGTAGCCCGCGAGCACGGACTGATCGCCTGCTTCATGTCGAAGCCCTTCATGGGCGTCTCCGCCTCGGGCTGTCATCACAACATCTCACTGTGGCGTGGCGGCGAGGACAAACTCAATCCGTTGAGTTATGAGTCGATCCCAGGTTTGGACGGTGCCTTCACCTATCGCGAGGGCGGCGATAACCTCTTCATGCCGGATCCGAGCATCGACGAGCGCAAACCTGGTCCGATCGGCCTGCAGTGCGTGGGCGGCGTGATGGAGCATCTGGACGCGCTGACGGCCCTCGGCTCGTCGACGGTCAACTCCTACAGGCGGCTCTGGGACACCGGGTTCTGGGCGCCGGTCTTCGCGGACTGGGGCTATCAGAACCGTACCTGCGCCTTGCGCATTTCCGCGCCAGGGCGTTTTGAGTACCGCTCGGTCGATTCCATGGTGAACCCCTATTTGATGGGCGCGGCGCTCCTGAAGGCCTTCGAGGACGGAATGGATCGCAACCTCGATCCCGGTGAGCCAGAAGAACGGAACATCTACGAGGCCATGGAGGCCGGCAAGCAGGTCAAGAAGTTGCCAATGTCGCTCGGTGAGGCACTGGATGCTCTCGAGGGTGACGAGATCATCAGGCAGGCCCTGCCGGACGAAATGTA
>JBFJPL010000058.1:0-25796 GCA_041617155.1 Kiloniellales bacterium | reverse complement strand
GCGGCCGCTCAGAAAGGCCTGTGGCGGTCATAGGATCATATCCAAGCCCCAAAACCGGCAAACACCCAAATCACTGCCTGGGTCCACCACCGGATTGGTCCAATCATGCCCGGGCCGACGTTTCCACACAGCCAAGACCCAGAGCGGAAGATTGGGCGTTGGCGCTAGGCTGGCTTTGCGCCTGATCCGATGATGAAGTGATGCTCGGTCTCGAAACCCATTTCACCTTCAAACTGTCCGAGACAGTCTCTCACTTCCGCCCAGGCATCGGCCTTCGCATCATCGCTCAAGTCCGCGATGACCGCACGATAGGCGCCGGCGGCCTGCTGTAAGAACGCCAGCGCGTCGTCGGCTGACGACAGGCGAAACCGCGCCCGCAGGTTGACCGTCTCGTTGTCGACGAAACCGTGATCGTTGAACAGGCCTTCCAGCACGCCCGCTTCCCCCAGAGCGAAAATCCCGGGCCGGCCCGGGCCAGGAGGCTGCTTGCCGGCATGGCGCAGAAGAATGCGCATCGGCTGCGCCATGAAGGGGTTCTCGTCAGGTGTAGAGAAGACCAAAGCCGCAAATCGCGACCCAGGTTTCAAGATACGCTGAACGGCCTGCAACGCCGAGCCCGGTGCAGGAAACAGCATCAATCCCAGTCGACAGATGGACGCGTCGAATGGGGGCTGCGATGTCTCCAACTCCTCCGCCGCGCTCTCAATGGTTTCGATGTTGTCCAAGCCCGCCAACCGGGCATTCTGCCGGACATGCTCCAGCATGGTGCCAGAGATATCGCTCGCGACAACGGACCCGCCGGGGCCGACACGCTTTGCCGCCAGGATACTTTGGCTGCCTGCACCGCACGCGAGATCGAGGACTCGATGCCCGGGCCCAATGCCAGCACTGTCGAGAAGCACCTCGGTCACTTCGTTAAGGTCAGCGGAGAGTTTCTGTTCCCACTTTGCCCAACCGGGAGCAGCCGACTCCCAGGTGGTCCGAAGTTCGGATATCGATGCTTCGTCGACCATGGCTTGCGCCCTCCAATACGTCCGGGAACCTGAAATCTAGCACGCCATCGAGTTCGTCACCATTTCCGGTCCTGGCTAGCTTGCGACCTTCCGTGCGCAAGATCCCAGGGTCGGGTTTTGGCGCCAAACCGGCCATTCGAGTTTGCTGGGCCGAAGCACCCCTTCGGCGCGACCGCCGTCTCTCGTCCTCAAACCCCATCCCCAAATCTCACCCCGCCCCCAACCCCTTACGCCCCCTTCCTTGTTCCGCTAAACTGCCGCACCATGTCACTTTCCAGGAAGGAGAGGGTCCCCGCCATGTCGCAGAACGTCGTTCCGCTCGAGGTCGGCCGGCCGCCGGCGGCCTCGAAGTTCGAGCAATTCCAGGCACTTCTGCACTCCCCCCGGCTCGAGTTCCTGATGGAGGCGCACAACGGCCTGTCGGCCAAGATCGTCGAGGAGGCCGGCTTCAAGGGCATCTGGGCCTCGGGGCTGTCGGTCTCCGCCGCGCTCGGCGTGCGCGACCGCAACGAGGCCTCCTGGACCCAGGTGCTGGAGGTGCTCGAGTTCATGGCCGACGCGACGGCGATCCCGATCCTTCTGGACGGCGACACCGGCTACGGCGACTTCAACAACTTCCGGCGCCTGGTGAAAAAGCTCTGCCAGCGCGAGATCGCCGCGGTCTGCATCGAGGACAAGGTCTTCCCCAAGACCAACTCCTTCCTCGACGGCGACCAGTCGCTGGCCGGGGTCGAGGAGTTCTGCGGCAAGATCAAGGCCGGCAAGGACAGCCAGTCGGACGACCGCTTCTCGATCATCGCCCGGGTCGAGGCGCTGATCGCCGGCTGGGGCCTGGACGAGGCGCTCAGCCGCGCCGAGGCCTACCACGCGGCCGGCGCCGACGGCATCCTGATCCATTCCAAACAGCCGGTGGCCGACGAGATCCTCGCCTTCGCCCGGGAATGGGCCGAGCGGGCGCCCCTGGTGATCGTGCCGACCAAGTACCACACGACGCCCACCGCGCGCTTCCGCGAGGCCAAAATCTCCATGGCGATCTGGGCCAACCACAACCTGCGCAGCTCGATCGCCGCCATGCGCGCGACGAGCCGGCGGATCTTCGAGCAGGGGAGCCTGGCCGGCGTCGAGGGCGCGGTCGCGCCCTTGGACGACGTCTTCGGCCTCACCGGCAACCGCGAGCTGGTCGAGGCCGAGCGCCGCTACCTGGCGCCGGGCCGGCCGGAGACCCGGGCGGTCGTGCTGGCCGCCTCGCGCGGCGGCGCGCTCAAGGCCCTGACCGAGGACAAGCCCAAGTGCATGCTCGACCTGCGCGGCGAGCCGCTGCTGCGCCGCCTGGTGCGCGGCTTCCGCCAGGCCGGGGTGCGCGCGGTCACCGTGGTCTGCGGCTACAAAGAGGAAGCGGTCGACCTGGAGGGCATCGACAAGGTCAGCAACCCGGCCTACCCGACGACCGGCGAGGTCGCCTCGCTGGCCTGCGCCGAAACGGTCCTGGAAGGGCCCTGCCTGATCGCCTACGGCGACATCCTGGTGCGCGACGACATCCTGGACCGGCTCTTGGAGGCCGAGGGCGACGTCGTGGTGGCGGTCGACGCGCGCTGGCGCCAGCACCGCCGCGACGCGCCCAAGCACACGCCGGATTTGGCGCGCTGCGGCCAGCCCTACCGCGACGACCTGTTCCTTGACGCGCCGCCGGTCGAGCTGCGGGCGGTCGGCGCCGGCGTGGCGGCGGGCGAGGCGGACGGCGAGTGGATCGGCCTGGCGCGCCTGAGCGCGCGCGGTGCCCAACTGGTGCGCGCCGAGATCGAATCCATGCGCGCCGACGGCAGCGCGGACAAGGCCGGCCTGCCCGAGCTCTTCACCCGCCTGATCGCCCGCGGCGAGGCGCCGCGCGTGCTCTACGTCACCGGCGACTGGCTCGACGTCAACGACGCCTTCGACCTGGCCTGGGCCCGCAATGTGCTGTGACGCCCCGATGCCGCGCCGCTTTCCGCCCTCTCCCCAAGATGTGGGATTGGACCTGCGGCGTTCCCTCGCCCTGCGGGAGAGGGACAGGGTGAGGGCGGGCTGTTGGCTTGTGCCGATCGGCAGTGCGGCGCCTTGGTTGTCGCACCGCGCGATAACCAACGCGCCCTCACCCTCCCAGCGCTTGCCGGCGCCGGGCCCCGCCCTCTCCCGAGGGGAGAGGGCGAACTACGCCGCTCCGACATGATCGCCGCCGGCAGCTTTCTCGCCGCGGCGCGCGAGCGCGGCTTCGACTTCTACAGCGGGGTGCCCTGCTCCTTCCTGACGCCGCTGATCAACCGGGTGATCGGCGAGCGGGCGACCCGCTACGTCGGCGCCGCCAGCGAGGGCGAGGCGGTGGCGATCGCCGCCGGCGCCTGGCTGGCCGGCCGCGAGACCGTGGTGATGTGCCAGAACTCGGGCCTCGGCAACACCATCAACCCGCTGACTTCGCTCAACTGGCCGTTCCGCATCCCGACCCTGCTGGTGGTCACCTGGCGCGGCCAGCCGGGCCTCGAGGACGAGCCGCAGCACGAGCTGATGGGCCGGGTGACCGCGCGGCTGCTGGCGGACGTGGGCGTGGCCCAGCGCGGCTTCCCCAAGGACGAGAGCGAGATCCCGGCGGCGCTCGACCAGGCCCGGCGCGCGATGGCCGAGAGCGGGCTGCCCTTCGCGTTCATCCTGGAAAAAGGCACGGTGGCCGAGGAGACCCTGGAGCAGCCGGAGCCGGCGCCCCGGCCGACCGGCGAGCGTGTGGATCTGTGCCAAGGCGGCGAACGCCCGAGCCGCGTGGCCGCGCTCGAGCGGCTGCTCGCCGTCGTGCCGGATAGCGCCGCGGTCATCGCCACGACCGGCAAGTGCGGGCGCGAGCTCTTCACCCTGGCCGACCGCGAACAGCACCTCTACCAGGTCGGCTCCATGGGCTGCGCCAGCGCCATGGGGCTCGGCGTCGCGCTCAACGTGACCCGCCCGGTCGTGGTGCTCGACGGCGACGGCGCGGCCTTGATGAAGCTCGGCTCCCTGGCGACGATCGGCTGGCAGGCGCCGGCCAACCTGGTGCACCTGCTGCTCGACAACGGCGTGCACGACTCGACCGGCGGCCAGGCGACCGTCTCGCCCGGGGTCGACTTCGCCGCCGTGGCGCTCGCCTGCGGCTACCGGCGGGCTGCATCCTGCGACACCCTTGACGATTTCGAGACGACGCTGAAGGACGCTTGGGCGACACCCGGACCGCGGCTGATTCACCTGAAGATCCGGCCCGGCAGCCTGGCCAAGCTCGGCCGCCCGACGGTCGCGCCGGCCGATGTGGCGCGCCGCTTCAAGACTTTCCTGGCGGCCGGCTGAGCCTTGTCGGGGCTTGCCGCCGGCCGCTGCCCGGGGCTACCTTGGCCCCTGGCAGAGCCTGACCCAGGAGCCGGCCCATGAACGACCCGATCCAGCAAGCCCGCGTCGACCTGGCCGCGGCCTTGCGCCTGGCCGCGCGCTTCGGCTTGAGCGAAGGGATCGACAACCACTTCACCTTCGCGCTGCCCGGCACCGACGACCGCTTCCTGCTGCATCCCTATGGGCTGCACTGGTCCGAGGTGACGGCCGGCGATCTGCTGGTGGTCGATCAAGACGGCGCGGTCGTGGAAGGCGAGGGCGAGGTCGAGGTCAGCGCCTTCGCGATCCATGCACCGATCCATCGCCGCCATCCGGGCGCGCGCTGCGTGCTGCACACCCACATGCCCTACGCCACGGCGCTGACCGCGGTCGAGGCGGGCCGCCTGGAGCCGGTCAACCAGAATTCGCTCAGGTTCCACGGCGACGTCGCCTACGACGACGACTACAACGGTCTGGCCGGCACGGTCGGGGAGGGCGAGCGGCTGGCCAAGGTGCTGGGCGACAAGCGGATTCTCTTCATGGCCAACCATGGGGTCCTGGTGGTCGGCGAGACGGTCGCCGGCGCCTTCGACGACCTCTACTTTCTGGAGCGGGCCTGCCAGGTGCAGGTCCTGGCGATGTCGACCGGACGTCCCTTGAAGCGGCTCAGCGAAAACATGGCCGGCCACACCAGGGCGGCGTTCACCCGGGCGCTCGACAGCAACTACGGCCAGGCCCATTTCCAGGCGCTGAAGCGCATCCTCGACCGCGAGGAGCCGGGCTACGCGGCCTAGGCCGCCAAGAACATCATCCCCTATGCGGCGGCGGCGCGGGCGCGCTGTCGGGTCAGCTCGTCACCCAGGAAGCGGGCGACGGCTTGCATGCCGCCCACCGGGATCTTGGCCTTGGCCTCGGCCTGGGCGTTGTAGTTGGTGTTGGTGTTGACGTCGTAGGTGAAGATCTCGCCCGCGGCGTCCCTGATGAACTCGATGCCGGCGATCTCGATGCCGTTCTGCCGCAGGAACAGGGCGTAGTTCTCCAGGATCGGGTCGTCGAAGTCGGGCAGGATGGTAAACTTGTCGACCGTCGGCGGTTCGGCCGGGCAGAAGGCGTCCGCCACATTGCAGGCGTCGGCCGGGCAGAGCTCGAAACCCTCGCTCGTATCGACCCGCACCGCGTAGTGAAAGCGGCCGCCGACGAATTCGCAGCGGGTGATGAAGGGCGCCGGCGCGCCGATGTATTCCTGGATCAGCCAGACGCCGTCGATCGGCGTTTCTTCGGCCGGCACGGCCTCCAGGTAGGCGGCGATGGCCTCGGCCGACCGGAACAGTTGCACGCCCAGTCCCTTGCCGCCTCGGTTCGGCTTCAGAATATAGGGACCGAGGCCGAAGGCCCGCGCCGCGCTCAGCACCTGTTCCCGGCCGACGGCGGCTACGGTGCGCGGCGTCTTCACCCCGGCGCGGGTGAGCGCGGTGTATTGCGCCACCTTGCTGACCTCGAGGGCGAGCGCCCGCCGGTCGTTGACCACTCGGCGGCCATGGCGCTCGAGCCAGCTCAGGACCATCTGTGTCAGCTCCGGCGCGTAACGGTGACCGCGGGTATGGGACGATGCGCTCATGCGGTTGTAGTAGACGCCTTCCGGCGGCACTTCATCCAGGCTGACGGTGCCCTCGTTCAAGAACCACGCCTCGTGTGGCAGGCCCAGTTCGGCGAAGGCCGCGTCGAGCGGCTCGACCCAGGGGCTGTTCTCGTGCAACACGTAGATCCGGCTCATGCCGAATTGCCCTATATTATACTGTAAAAAATGTTATTTCCCACTTTACATGAGTAAATTATGCTCAATTCACTTTCGATACAAGGAAATAAAATCGCGCCGAATCGGGCCGGCCGATGGTGGTCGTCCGCGACCGCGTCCTTGCGCGCGGCGGTTGGAACATTAGATTGAGGGCATGGGCAATTGGACCGGATTTTTTGGCGCTGCCTTGGCGGTCTATGGGCTGATGCTCGGGGCCATGTTCATGTTCCAGCGCTCGCTGCTTTATTTTCCGCCACAGGAAAGGCCGTATCTGGCCGCCGCCGGTGAGCCCGGCCTGGAGGAGGTCACGACGGTGACCGAAGACGGGCTCGAGCTGATGCATTGGTATCGTCCGCCGGCGGCGGAGGACGGCCCGGTTGTTGTGATCTTTCACGGCAACGCCGGACAGATCGGCTATCTGGTGCCCAAGTACCGGCCCTTGCTGAAGGCCGGGTTCGGCATCTTCCTGGCCGAGTACCGGGGCTATGCGGGCAACCCGGGCGAGCCGACCGAGGAGGGGCTGACCGCCGACGGCGCTTCGGTCATGGCCTATCTGGCGGCCAGGCAGGTGGCGCTCGACCGCATCATCCTTTATGGCGAATCCCTGGGTGCGGGCGTGGCGATCAAGTTGGCGGCCGGTCGGCCGGTGGCGGGGCTGGTCCTGGAAGCGCCGCCGGGCTCGATCGCCGACATCGCCCAGGCCCACTACTGGTATGTCCCGGCCAAGTGGTTGATGAAGGACAAGTGGAACGTGATCGGGTTGATGGCCCGGGTGAGCGCACCGCTGCTGCTCATGCATGGCGAGGCCGACCGCGTTGTGCCCGCGCGCTTCGGACGCCGGGTCTATCAGGCGGCGACCGGGGAGAAGGAGGCGCTCTTCGTGCCCAAGGCCGGCCACAACAACCTCTTCAACTTCCCGGAAGTTCCCGCCCGCGTGATCGATTTCGTACGGCGCCTGGTGCCGGATTCGAACTAGTCCGCCATCCGGTCGGGCACAAGTCGTCGTCGTGCAACCCGGCCATGGACCGCTGGCGTCCGGGCGCAGATAACAGTTCCAACCCGAAACTCCAGTGCGGGATCTAGGTCCAGACCCACCAAGTGTGGCGCGCCGGCTCCTCGAAAAGGCAAAAGCTCGCTGCATAGAACGGTTAGAGCCAAAACACCTCGTCGACCACCCTTTCCAGCAGGAGATACAGATAAAGGTGATGGCGCGTCTGGCGGTGATCTATCAGATCAAGTGCAGCAGGTCGAATTCGGGCAGGACCGCCGAAACCAGTCCGAGGGCCAGCAAGGACCGGCGGGACGACCCGCCGTTTGGCGTGCGGCCGATCAGGCGCCGCGTTAGGGTGTAACCGGCCGGCAAGTGGGCCACGAACATGACGCCTTATCTCGCTTCAAGGGCGGGCGCGGGAGACTGAAGGTTATGGCCCGCATCTGTGGCCTCGAAGCGCGCAGTGTTCGGCTCTTTGGCGGCACCATGGGAAGCAGCCGCCTGCGATCGGTCAGCGGGCCGACCTGAGGGCCGCCAGCGCCTCGGGTGTGTCCACGCCGCCCAGCACCCCGTCGTCGGCCATGGCGACTTCGCAGACCAGCTCACGGTGCCGGCCGATCAGGGACCTGGCTCCGACGTCGCCCGCGATGGCTTGCATCTCGGCGAAGAAACGCCGGGCGAAGAGCACGGGATTGCCGCGCTTGCCGCGCCAGGTCGGTACGCAGATGGCGCGACCTTCGAGCGGGGCGAAGGCCGCGATCAATCGGTCGATCGCGGTGCTCGATACCCGCGGCATGTCACCGAGAATGATCACGGCGCCGTCGGCCGAGTCAGGCAGCGCGGCCACACCCTGGCGCAAAGAGGAGCCGAGCCCGGTTGCGTGGTCCGGGTTATACACCAAAGTCAGATTCCGGCCGGCGAGCGCCGCCTCGACCCGATCGCGCTGATGGCCGGTTACGACGATCAGCGGCTCGGCCCGGGAGCCTTCGACGGCGTCCGCGACTCGGACGATCATCGGCGCGCCGCCCAGGTCGGCGAGCAGTTTGTTGACCGGGCCCATGCGGGCCGAGCGTCCCGCCGCCAGTATGATCGCGGCGACTCGCGGCGCGCGCCGCACGGCGCGGCCCGGGCCTTCGGTCGCTTGGACGAGGTTTGCCGCCTCGGCGGCGTCCGGCGGCGTGTCGCCGGCGTTCATCCCGCTGCCTCGGCCGTCTCCGGGCGCCGGTGCAGCACCTGCGTGATCTGCGCCAATATGGCGATCGCGATCTCCGCCTGACTCGTCCCACCCAGATCCAATCCGACGGGCCCATGGATGCGGTCGAGATCCGTTTTTGTGAAACCCGCTTCGCGCAGCCGTTCCAGTCGCCCCGCGTGGGTTCGCCTGCTGCCGAGTGCTCCAATATAGAACACGTCGGAGCGGAGCGCGCAGGCCAGCGCCGGATCGTCCAGCTTCGGATCGTGAGTCAAGGTCACGATCGCCGTGCGGCGGTCCAGCTCGAGCCGGGCCAGCGCCTCGTCCGGCCAGTCGGTCGCGAACTCGACGCCGGGAAAGCGTTCCGCCGTGGCCCAGGCGCGGCGTGGATCGATCAAGATCACCTCGTAGCCGGCAAGCGCCGCCATGGGCACCAGGGCCTGGGCAATATGCACCGCACCGACCACGGCCAGGCGCAGCGGCGGGTTGAACACCTGAATGAAGAGACCGTCACCGGTCGCCGCCATGCCGCTGCGGTCGGCGGCGACAGCCGCGCCGGCCTGCGTCAAGAGCTGTTCGTCCAACGGCAGGTCGCCATGGATCTCCGGACCGTCGACCAGGGCCTGGCGCCCGCTGGCCAGTTCCGTGACCAGCGCCGCCGGGCGTTTGGCGTTGCGGATCGCCAGAATTCGGTCGAGCAGGTCGCGCTTCATGTCAGCGGCTCGACAAACAGCCGGATCGTTCCGCCACACGCCAAGCCGACCTCCCAGGCCGTCTCGTTGCTGACGCCGTATTCCAACAGCTTAGGCTTGCCGCTCTCCATGACCTGACGCGCTTCATGGACCACATCGCCCTCGATACAACCCCCGGAGACCGAACCGACCATGTTGTTCCGGTCGTCGACCGCGAGCTGACTGCCGACCGGGCGTGGTGACGAGCCCCAAGTGGCGATCACGGTTGCGAGCGCGACCTTGCGCCCTTCGTTGAGCCACTCGACAGCTTCCATCAGCGGGTCTCGACGGAGCGATGTTTCGGGCTGGCTCATGTACGAGTCTCCAAGTCACGGCCGTGCCGACTGCGGGTCGCCCGCGCGGCGCTTTATGCTACCCGGCGGTCCTCTCGGGTCAATGTTATGTGAACGCGCCGACGGTATTGTGGAGATCCGCCGAACTCTAGGGTGAATCACCTATTAAAATGCGCGTTTTATTGGCTCCGCGTCAACGACCCGTTAACCCTATTCGCTTAAAATAATCCTGAAATATTCCGGTTCACCGAAGGATGGCAAGGGTCATGGACGTCTTCGATCTTTACTCGGAAATCTACGATCGCGAGAAGCATGAAGAGATGTCTCTTCAGGAGTATCTGCTTGGCTGTCGCGACAATCCGATATGTTACGCCAACGCGGCCGAACGCATGGTTGCAGCGATCGGCGAACCGGATCTGATCGACACCAGCACCGACGAACGGCTCGGCCGGATCTTTCTCAATCGGACGATCAAACGGTTCCCGGCGTTCGCGGGTTTCTACGGCATGGAAGACACGATCGAGCGGATCGTCGGCTACTTCCAGTATGCCGCTCAGGGCCTCGAAGAAAAGAAACAGATCCTCTATCTGCTGGGTCCGGTAGGCGGCGGCAAGTCGTCGCTCGCCGAGCGGCTCAAGTTGCTGATGGAGAAAGAGCCGATCTATGTGCTCAAGGCCAAGGATCAGGTCAGCCCGCTGTACGAGTCGCCGCTCGGCCTGTTCAATCCGGCACAGATGGGCGACTTGTTGGAGGACAAATACGGTATCGCCCGGCGCCGACTGACCGGCCTGCTGTCGCCTTGGGCGGTCAAGCGTCTGGACGAGTTCGGCGGCGACCTCTCAAAGTTCAACGTCGTCAGACTGATGCCTTCCAAGCTGCGCCAGATCGGTATCGCCAAAACCGAACCGGGCGACGAGAACAACCAGGACATCTCGGCCCTGGTCGGCAAGGTCGACATTCGCAAGCTGGAGCACTACAGCCAGAACGACCCCGATGCCTACAGCTATTCCGGCGGCCTGAACCACACGACTCAGGGTCTGTTGGAGTTCGTTGAGATGTTCAAGGCGCCGATCAAGGTGCTGCACCCACTCCTGACCGCCACCCAGGAAGGCAACTATCTGGGCACGGAATACTTCGGCGCCTTCCCCTTCCAGGGCATTGTTCTGGCCCACTCCAACGAGGCGGAATGGCAGCAGTTCAAAGGCAACAAGAACAACGAGGCTTTCCTCGACCGGATCTGCGTGGTCAAGGTGCCCTATTGCCTGCGGGTGACGGAAGAGGCACAGATCTACGAGAAGCTGTTGCGCGAGAGTGAACTGAACGACGCGCGCTGTGCGCCCGAGACGCTCACCATGATGAGTCGCTTCAGCATTCTCTCGCGCCTGCGCGACCACGAGAACTCGTCGCTCTACTCCAAGCTTCGGGTCTACGACGGTGAAAACCTGAAGGACACCGATCCCAAGGCGCGCTCCATGCAGGAGTACCGCGAGGCCGCGGGGGTCGACGAGGGCATGAACGGCGTCAGCACGCGTTTCGCCTTCAAGGTTATGTCCGAGACCTTCAACTTCGACACCTCGGAGATCGCCGCCGACCCGGTGCATCTGATGTACGTGCTGGAGAAGTCGATCAAGCGAGAACAGTTTCCCGAGGAAACCGAGGCGGCCTACCTCGAGTTCATCAAATCCGAGCTCGCGCCGCGCTACGCCGAATTCATCGGCCACGAAATCCAGAAGGCCTATCTCGAATCCTACAGCGAATACGGCCAGAACCTGTTCGACCGCTACATCGCCTATGCCGATGCCTGGATCGAGGAGCAGGACTACAAGGACCCGGACACCGGCCAGATCTTCAACCGCGAGATTCTGGATGCCGAGCTGTCGAAGGTCGAGAAGCCGGCGGGTATCGCGAACCCGAAGGACTTCCGCAACGAGGTGGTGAAGTTCGCGCTGCGCGCGCGGGCCAACAACGACGGCAAGAACCCGGCCTGGACCAGCTACGAGAAGCTGCGCGAGGTGATCGAGAAGCGCATGTTCAGCCAGGTCGAGGACCTCTTGCCGGTGATCAGCTTCGGCAGCAAGAAGGACAGCACCACGGACCAGCAGCACAAGGAGTTCGTCGAACGCATGGTCGAGCGCGGCTATACCGAACGTCAGGTTCGGCGGCTGGTCGAGTGGTACATGCGGGTCAACAAGGCTGGTTGAGGGCAGAAGGCGAGTGGCAAAAGCGGCATGTCCCATTTCATAGACCGCCGTCTCAATCCGAAGCAGAAGAGCCTCGGCAACCGCCAACGCTTCATGCGGCGCGCGCGGGCGCAGATCAAAGAGGTCGTCAACAAGTCGATCAAGGATCGCAACGTTTCCGACGTCACCAACGGCGAGACCATATCGATCCCGACCAAGGGCATCGCCGAACCGCGGTTCCACCACGCGCCGACCGGCGGTCGGCGGCAGCGGATATTCACCGGCAACAAGGAATTCAACGCCGGTGACCGGATTCCCAAGCCAGCCCAGGGCGGGGACGGCGAGGGTGGCAAGAAGGCTTCGGACAGTGGTGACGGCGAGGACGAGTTCCAGTTCGTCCTGTCCCGCGAGGAGTTTCTGGACCTCTTTTTCGAGGACCTCGAGCTGCCTGATCTGATCAAGACGAGCTTCAAGGAAATCTGCACCTACAAGCCGCATCGCGCCGGCTTCGCGACGTCGGGCTCGCCGTCCAACATCAATGTGCTCAGAACCATGCGCAACAGCTTCGGCCGGCGCATCGCGCTCAAGCGCCCGAAGCCGGACGAAGAGGGCGACCTTCAGAAGCGGCTTTTCGAATTGGAGGCGCGCGCCGAGCTGACCCCGGCCGAGCGGGAATGGATGGCGCAGCTGCACGAGCAACTCGAAGAGCTGGCGCGCAGGCGTCGGGCGATTCCGTTCGTCGACCCGCTCGACATCCGCTTCAATCGCTATGACCAGCACCCGGAACCGAACACCAATGCGGTCATGTTCTGCCTGATGGACGTATCCGGTTCGATGGGCGAGCGCGAGAAGGACTTGGCCAAGCGCTTCTTCATCCTTCTGCACATGTTCCTCAAGCGGCGCTACGAGCGCATCGAGGTGGTTTTCGTCCGTCACACCCACGAGGCCCAGGAGGTCGACGAGGAGACCTTCTTCTACAGCCGGGAAACCGGCGGCACGGTGGTCAGCACGGCGCTCAAGGAAATGCTGCGGATTCTAGAGGACCGCTACCCGCCGCACGAATGGAACATCTACGCTGCCCAGGCCTCCGACGGCGACAATTTCTCGGGCGATGCGGAGAAATGCATCGCCCTGCTCAACGACGCGGTGATGCCGATCGTCCAGTACTACGCCTACGTCGAGATCCTGGACGAGCGCGAGATGGAACTGTTCCAGGACCCGGACAAGGGCACCGCGCTCTGGCAGGCCTACAGGTCGGTGAGCACGGCCTTGGACAATTTCGAGATGAAACGCATCGCCGGGCCCGGCGACATCTATCCAGTGTTCCGCGAACTCTTCGCCAAGCAGGTGGAGAATGGCTAAGCGCGTGAAAGGCCGTGAACCGGAGCCGGAGATCGAAGCGACCAAGGTGCCCGAGCCCGCCCCGTCGCCCGAGCCGGTCCAGCCGCCGCCGCCCGAGAGCGGCTTGCTGTTCGAAGGATCCAACTGGACCTTCGAGACCATGGAGCAGGCCTATAAGGCGATCGAGGACATCGCCTTGAACGACCTCGGTCTCGACGTCTACCCGAACCAGATCGAAATCATCTCCTCGGAGCAGATGCTCGACGCCTATTCTTCGATCGGCATGCCGCTGATGTATCAGCACTGGTCGTTCGGCAAGCGCTTCGTCCGCGAGTCCCAGATGTACAGCCGGGGCTATTCAGGGTTGGCCTACGAGATCGTCATCAATTCCAACCCTTGCATCAGCTACAACATGGAAGACAGCACCATGGCCATCCAGGCCCTGGTGATGGCGCACGCGGCCTTCGGCCATAACCACTTCTTCAAGAACAACTACCTGTTCCAGCAATGGACCGACGCCGAGGGTATCCTGGACTACCTCGAATTCTCCAAGCGCTACATTTCCAAGTGTGAAGAACGGCACGGCACGGCCGCGGTCGAGGAGGTGCTGGACGCCGCCCACGCGCTGATGGATCATGGTGTGTTCCGCTATCGCCGCCGGCCGAAGCTGAACCTTCGCCAACAGGCCAAACGGGAACGCGAGCGGCGAGAATACCAGGAACGCACCTTCAACGACCTCTGGCGCACGGTGCCTCAAATTGGCGGTGGCGAAAATTCGGACGACGAGGATTCCGATGTCGAGGAGCGGAAGAAGAAGCTCAAGCTGCCCGAGGAAAACCTGCTTTACTTCCTGGAAAAGAACAGCCCGGTGCTGGAGCCCTGGGAGCGCGAGCTCTTGCGCATCGTGCGCAATATCGCGCAGTACTTCTATCCGCAAAAACAGACCAAGGTGATGAATGAAGGCTGTGCAACCTTCGTGCACCTCTACATCATGAACCAACTCTACGAGAGGGGGCTGCTGAGCGAAGGCGCCATGCTGGAGATCTTCCACACCCACTCCAACGTGGTGTTCCAGCCGGACTTCGATGACCGGCGTTATCAGGGCCTCAACCCCTATGCGCTGGGCTTCGCCATGATGGAGGACATCAAGCGGATCTGCATCGAGCCGACCGACGAGGACCGCGAGTGGTTCCCGGAGATCGCCGGCTCGGGCGATTGGCGCGCGACGCTCAAGGAGGCCTGGGCCAACTACCGTGACGAATCCTTCATCCAGCAGTACCTATCGCCCAATTTGATGCGCAAGTTCAGGCTCTTCGTTCTGACCGACGATTCCACCGACACGCACTTCGCCGTCGACAGTATCCACGACGAGCAGGGCTTCAAGAGCGTCCGTCGGGCGCTGGCCCGCTCTTACGACATTGGTGTCATCGATCCCGACATCCAGGTGGTCGACGTCGACCTCAAGGGCGACCGCAGGCTGCATCTGCAGCACTCGATGCGTGACGGCATCCCCCTGGAGCAGCGCCAGCGTGACGAGGTTCTGCTCCACGTGCGCCGGCTCTGGGGCTACGACGTGGTGCTGTCGGGCATCGACCGGGAGAGCGGTCGGAAGAACTACGAAATGAGCACCGGCCAGGACATGAACGACGATTCCTGAGGTCAAAGCCGGTGCGGCGGCTCACCGCATCGAGGCGTGACCGGCGGTGCGCCCCATTATTTCCTGATCCATTTGCCGTTACTTTGTAGGAACCAGGTGCCCTTTGGTGCCTTCTCCATGATTCCCTGGGCGTAGATCGCGCCGACCTGTTCCAGGGTGGCGCCGTCCTGGGCCGCGCGCTTGGCGTAGATCTCCCGCCGCTTGGCATTGATTTCCTGGACCTTGGCCGCCGCGCCCGTGGCGTTCGCGTCGCGCAGTTCGAGCAGGCCGTCGAAACGCTCGCCGACCGCACCCGAGGTGCGCAGGTCATCAAGAACATCGGCGACTGCCGGGAGGGCGGTAAGCATCAAGGCAAGCAGCAAGCTGGCCGAGAATGCGCGACGTGAAATTTGCTGCAGGATCATCTCTCGTTCCCTCGAACTCGTGCCGTATTTCTGTCGTCAGAAGATACCTGGGTTTTGCTTGATGTCCTCTTGTGCCTTCTCCTCGATCTTGAGGCGGACATCGGCGTCGAGCTTGATGTTCAGGTTGATGGTGATCGGCTCTTGCGGCGCCTGTACCTTGACGGTCGGCTGGCAGGCCGGGGCGAGCAGGCCGAGAAGCGCCGCCGCGGCAAGCAACAGACTGGTTTGTTTCGGGCTGGTGCGGGGGTTCATTTCGGTTTCCTCGGCGGGTCCAGGCTAGACTCGGCCGGCGCCGCCGGCCGCGGATCACTGCCATTCACTATCTTATACGAAAATCACTGGCGAAGTCTCCACGTCCTGCGCAGCAAATCGGAAGAAAGCTGGCGGCCTTGTATCAGCGCGCTCAGGAGCGGATTCAGGTTCCCGGTCAGAGTGATGTTGAACCGAAAGGCGCGGCCGTCGAGGACTGCGGGGTTGCTGCCCTGGAGCTCGATGCGCAGGCGGACCTCGCCGTCGGCGGCCTTCTCGCCGGTCAGCTTGAGCCTCTCGTAATGAAAGTCTTCGAGCGCCTGCAGCATCAGTTCGACCGACTCGCCGCCGGACCGGAGCGCCTGCGTGGCGGCCGGCGATTTGAAGTGCAGCTGCCCGGGCGATCGTTCGCCAAGCGCCGCGTCGAGTACGGCGACACCGTCCGGTCCGACGCTCAACGGCACGACACCGCTGATCCGGCCGCGGCCGGTCAGGCCTTCGACCTTGATGGCGTCGAACAGGTCGGCCAGCTCCAGATCGACGACCTGCAGCTGTAGGGTCTGATGTGGCTGTGCCGGGTCGATCACCGCGTCCTCGAGACCGAAGCGGCCGCCCAGCGCCGCGAACTCGGCCCGCTCGACGCGCACGCGCGGGGTGGTCCCCTGCAGCAGTTGAAATCGGACGGATATGTCCTTCAAAGGCACGCCGATGTCGATCTCGTCGGCGAGGAGTAGTTGGCCTGGTGGGCTGGAAGGCGACAGCAGGTCGTCCAGACGTAGTCCGAGCCGCAGGCGGGCGACGGGTATGCCGTCGAACTCGAACGACAGGTCGCGCAATGCGATGGCGCCGCCGCTGCCCTGGCTCTTCGGCCCCCAGGCTATCTGGGCATCGCCCTCGACCTCGCCCTCGGTCCGGCCGAGCTTCGCCAGCCAAGGCGACAGACCCGCCGGCTGCGCGCCCTTGGGCGCAAAGATCAGGGGTTCAAGGACAACGCGCAAATTTCCTCGCGCTTCGACCGGATTGAGCCAGCCGGTGACGACCACCCGTCCGACATCACCCGGCCCTTTGATTTCGACGGCCACGTCGAAGTCGGTGCCCCGCGGCTTGAGCCGACCGACCAGGTTGAGCGGATGATAGTACGGCGGCTGGTTCAGGTCCTTGATGGCCTCGACCCGAAACCGGATCTCTTCGCCGAGGCCCTTCGCGCCCAGCGGCACCGATGCCGAAAGTCCTTCCAGGGCGAAGGCAAACTCCGGGACGATAAGCTGCCCGTTGTCTAGCCGAAACGTGCCCTGGTGCCCTTCGTCCGGGAGGCTCGCGCCGCTCAGAGTCAGGCGGTCAAAGGCCCATTGCATCGTGAACGGCGGTCTGCCGGCCCGGTTAACATGGAAGCTGATCCGGCTCGACGCGGCCGTGACCTCGTGTTCGAGGCGGCCGTTATCGCTTGCCAGATCGAACGTCAGCAGGCTGGCCAGAGACAACGCGGTGATCGGCGTTCGGGCCAATGCCGGGCTGTTGGCGCTCAGCTCGAGCCGCTCCGAGGAGAGGCCGGTCAAGGCTAGGTTTTGATCGACCGCGCCTCGCAGCTCTCCGGCCACGGCGAGCGCAAGGTGTTTCTTGGCATCCAGGGCGAGGGCGCCGTTCAGTTCGAATGCCGTCTGCATTTCACCGGGCGTCAGACGCAGTTCCAAGGGCTCTCCGCCGTCGGCTGCGAGCTTTACCGTGAGACGAGGGCCGAGCATCTCTTTCGGGAGCCCCAGCTCGGCCAGCCATCTGGCCGGCAGGCCCGCCGTATCCAGCCCGGCGTCGAGCCGCAGCGTCAGGTCGAGAAGGCCTCGGTCGAGCTCCGCCTTGACCGGCACCACGGCAGAAAGCTTGCTCACCTCGCCGGGCACGGTGACGTTCTCCAGCTCGACCCGCGCCTCGCCCTCGAGGCGGCTTTCCAGCAGCCAGGGGAGCCATTGGCCAGGTTGCCGTTCCAATGCGATCACGACCGGCAAGTCGCCCTTGAGCTTGAAGGTGGCGTGGCCCCGGCCGGCTTCGGGCGGTGGCAAGGGCGTCAGGCGCCAGATCGAGGCTTCGGCGGCGGCGGCCAGCTCCAGCTCGGCGGCGACCTCCGGTTCGCCCGGAAGATCCGCAATATCGAGCCGGCCCTTCAGGTCGAAGCCGCCGTCGCCGGTGCCCAGCCGGATGCTGGCCGAAAGGTCGCTTTCGTCGGCATCGAGATGAAGCGCCGCGGCGCCGAGATCGCTGCCGGCAAAGCGGATGTCTTGCAGCGATAGATCGCCGTTCAGGCGCTCGAATCCGGTGCCGCGCCAGGCAAAACTCAGCTTGCTTTCCAATAGCTCCGCGACCAACCCGTCCTCGCCGATCGATAGCACCCCGCGGTCGAGGCCCAGATCGCCGGCGACCCGTCCGTCAGCCGATCTCTCGGCCGAGAGTTGGCCGGTCAGTTCTCCCGAGGCACCGCTGAGGGTCAGATCGAGGACCGTGCTGATCCGGCCATCTCGCGGTTCGATTCGGCCGTCCACGGCCAAGGTCGCCAGTCCGACGGGCGTGAGCGCCTCGACGCGGACCTCCGCCAAGGTGATTTCGGGTAGCCGGCGCTCAGATGCGGCGGTCTCTTCGGGTTGCCCGATCAAGTCATCGAGTGGTGCCTGCAGAGTGCCGAGCGCGGCCCGGTTGCCGGTCAGATCGAGCCGCAGAGACAGCCCCTTGACGGCTAGCCGGTCGAGTTGCCCGGTCAGAAGCTCCATTGGCCGGTAACCGGCGACCAATTCGGCAAGGCGCAGTTCGCCGGCCAGTCCGGCGCCGACGTTGATAATCCGCGCCTCGCGCCAGCCGACCCGTTCGACGGTCAGGCTGGCGTTGGGGATGCCGAGAGCGGCCAGCTGGTGTTCTGCCAGCCAAGCCACGAGCGGCAGGCGAAAGGCAATTCCGGCCGCTGACGCCAGGGCGAGCGACCCGGCGACGGCCAGCACGGAGATCACCAAGCGGCGCGACATGGCGCGAGACTAACAGATTTGCCGATTGGCATGGCCTCTTGTCGCCGCAGCGGCCCGGCCGTCTAGCGCGTTATCCGTTCGCGTAGAGTCGGTGCCGGCCCGCTCCCCCTCCCGGCCGCCCATATCATACGATTCCGTGGGCGGCCGGGAGGGGGAGCGGGCTGGATCGACTTGTTCGGATAATGCTCTAGCCGCAGGCGGCAACCGCCCGTTTGGCCATCACGCCAACCAGATGGGCACGGTAGTCGGCGCTGGCGTGGATATCGCCGTTGAGACCGTCCGCGGACACGGCGATGGCGTCCAGGGCGTCGGCCGAGAAATCGCTTGCCAGCGCCTGTTCCATTTCGCGCGCCCGATAAACGCACGGCCCCGCGCCGGTCACCGCCACACGAATCCCGGCCGGGCCGCGGGCCACGAAAACGCCGACGATGGCGTAGCGCGAGGCCGGGTTGGGAAACTTCACGTAGGTCGCCAAATCGGGCACCGGAAAGACCGCGGCGGTGATGATCTCCGTCTGCTCCAACGCGGTCTCGAACAGTCCGGTGAAGAATTCGTCGGCGGCGATTTCACGCCGGTCGGTTCTGACCGTGGCGCCGAGACCGACGAGCGCGGCGGGATAGTCGGCCGCCGGGTCGTTGTTCGCGATCGAACCGCCAAGCGTGCCCCGGTTTCGCACCTGCGGATCGCCGATGCCCGCCGCCAGCGCGCCGAGCGCGGGGATCTTCGCCTGCACCGCCGGGTCGCCGGCGACCGCGGCGTGCGTGGCCATGGCCCCGACCACGATGGCATCGCCGGCATCCGAGATGGCTTCGAGACCGGCGATGCCGGCCAGGTCGATCAAGTCGCTCGGGCTGGCCAGGCGTTGCTTCATGGTCGGGATCAGGGTCATGCCGCCGGCCACCAGCTTGGCGTCCGCCGCCGCCAGCTGCCGCGCCGCGTCGTCCAGGCTCGCCGGGCGGTGATAGTTGAAGTCGTACATTACGCTTGGCCCCTGCCGCCTTGCGCCGCGGCGTGGATCGCCTTGACGATATTGTGGTAGCCCGTGCAGCGGCAAAGATTGCCTTCGAGCCAATCGCGGATTTCCGCTTCGCTCGGGTCGCTTTGGCGCCGCAGCAAGTCGAGCGCCGACATCACCATACCGGGCGTGCAGAAGCCGCACTGCAGCGCGTGGTGCTCCTTGAAGGCGGCCTGAAGGGGGTGCTGCTCGCGGTCCTGCGCCAGGCCCTCGATCGTCGTCACGGCGCGGCCCTCGGCCTGGACCGCCAGCAGGCTGCAGGATTTGACCGACATGCCGTCGAGATGAACCACGCAGGCACCGCATTGGCTGGTGTCGCAGCCCACGTGGGTCCCGGTCAGGCCCAGCTGCTCGCGCAGAAACTCGACCAGCAGGGTTCGGTTCTCGACCTGGCCGGTTGCGGATTTTCCGTTCACCGTCATGGACACGGTGGGCATGGCCGCTCCTTGCTTGCTTGGTCCGGGCGGGAAGGTTGGGCTCCCGCCCGGCAGGGAAATCCAAATGTGTTGCCCAACCGCCGAAGGGTCAAGCACATCGTGGCCGAGCGCCGGCGCTTGTTGGCGCCGGTGAATCCCGCTACCTTAACGCGTTCAGGCCGTTGGATTGTTGGGACCGATCTTGCATGACGAGAGCCACCCTCAAGCTCTATGCGTCCTTGGGTGACTACCTGCCGCCGGGCGCCAAGGACAACACGATCCAGATCGAGTTGCCGCCCGGCGACTCGACGATCACCGCCGTCTTGGGCAAGCTGAACGTGCCCATGGAACGCTGCCATCTCGTGCTGGTGAACGGCCTGTTCGTTCCGCCGAGCAGCCGGGCCGAGCGCCGGGTCGAGGATGGCGACACGATCGCGGCCTGGCCGCCCGTGGCCGGCGGCTGAGCCGGTTCTCCATGGATGTCGTCAAGGAGATGGGGCTGACGCCCCAGGATTTCCTCCGCAGCCTGGAGATCGGGCTGGCCGACCGCTTTCGCGTCGACGGCCAATTGGTCGAGCTGGGTACGCCGGAAGCAGGCGTGACCATTAGATTCGAGCCCCTGGAGCCGCGCCGCCTGAGCGGTCTCATCGCCTTGCCGCGGGCCCGCGTGACGCTTTCCTTCCGGGGCTATGACGAGGCGCGGCGGCGTGCTTTCCTCGAGCGCTTCGACCGGGCCTTTCAACGTGGCGGCGGTTAGCCGGCCGCGTTGATCTCGGTCAAGGCGCAGGCCCCGGCCGGCGGCTATCCCTTGCCTGGCCGTCCACCGCTCTTGGTCGGCAGGCAACGGAGGATTTGGCGCGCCATGGATACCGCGATCGGCCACAATTCCCAGGACGTCCTGGTCACGGTCGAGGTCAGGCTGTTCAACAGCATGACCAAGTATGCCAACGGTAACGGGCGGCAATGCAAGCTCGCGCTGCCCGCCGGCACCTCCGTCGGCGAACTGGCCGAGCGGCTGCGGATCCCCCGCCGAGACCTCTTCCTGGTCCTGGTCAATGGTCGTGACATCACGCCGGGTCTGGTCGGAGCCGGGGTCAAGGACTACCACACGATCGAGGACGGCGACGTGGTCGCATTTTCCGGCGCCGTACCCTACAGCTACGGCTACGGCGCGCCGGTGGTTTGACGCCGGTTCCCGATCTTAGGCAAGAAAAAGCCCCGGTCATCGCGGGGACGACCGGGGCGATCTTTCGTGTCGGTTAGCGCGGCTAGAGGCTGAGCCGCTGCATGGTCTCGTTGGTCGGGATGCCGTCCGGGGTCCAGCCGCGTAGCTGGTAGTACTCCGGCAGCATCTTGCCCAGCCCGTTCACCTTGCCTTCGGCCGGGCCGGTCTTGGCCGCGTCCTTGAGAAGCCGCGCCGGCAGGGTGTCGTCCTTGCCGGTGAAACCGGCGGCGAGGTTGAACTGGCGTTCCAGGTTCCAGATCCGCTCGCCGACCTCCAGCAGCTTGTCCGCCGTCCACCCGCCTTCGCAGGCCGCGTCGATCTGCGGCGCGATGTCCTCGAGCGTCCAGGCGAAGGTGGTGAAGATGCAGAGCCCGGAGGAGTCGACCGCCGCGGTGGCGTCCTGGAACGCCTTGACCAGGCCCGCCTTGCCGTCGGTCACCAGCGGGTCGGTCTTTTCCGGCACGCCCAGGATCTCCGACGACACGGTGTAGCTGCGCAGGTGGCAGGCGCCGCGGTTGGAGGTCGCGTAGGTCAGGCCCATTCCCTGGATGCCACGCGAGTCGTAGGCCGGGAACTCCTGGCCCTTGACCGACATGGAGAACTCCGGATGGCCGTATTTCTCACACAACAGCTTGGAGCCCAGACCGATTTCGGCGCCAAAACCCTCGCCCTTGCCGGTCAACTCGGCCAGGTCGGTGAGCGCCTTGGTGTTGCCGAACTTGAGCTCGATGCCGCCGGTCTCCTTGGTCGTGATGGCGCCGGTCTCGAACAGCTCCATGGCGGCGCCGACCGTGGCGCCGAAGGAGATCGGGTCGTAGCCCTGCTCGTTGCAGATGAAATTGGCGAAGGTCAGCGCCTCGATATCGTCGATGCCGGTGGCCGCGCCCAGGGCCCACGCCGCCTCGTACTCCAGGCCGCCGGACGCACCCTGGTACTGCGGCCGGTCGACCACGGTGTAGTGGGTGCGTTCGATCTGCGAGATGCGGCCGCAGGCGATCGTGCAGGCGAAGCAGGCGGCGTTGGTCACCAGGTTGGCCTTGCCGTCGCTGGCCCGCTTTTCGTGCATCTTCTCGGCCGAGATTTGGCTGGCGCCCTCGAACTGCACATCGCGGTGGTTGTGGGTCGGCAGGGCACCGACCTCGTTGATCACGTTCATCAGCACCTGGGTGCCGTAGGTCGGCAGGCCTTCGCCGGTCACCGCGTTGCCGGCCAGCACCGCCTTGCCGTCCGTGGTCGTCTTCATGAAGGCCTTGGTGTCCCTGACCTTGACCCCCAGGGTACCGCGGATCGCGACCGCCTTGAGGTTCTTGGAGCCCATCACGGTGCCGACGCCGGAGCGGCCGGCGGCGCGGTGCATGTCGTTCACGACGCAGGCGAACTTTACGCCCTTCTCACCGGAAACGCCGATCGAGGCGACCCGGATCATCGGGTCTTGATGCTTCTTCTTGATGTGCTCTTCGGTATCCCAGACCGAGGTGCCCCACATGTCGCTGGCGTCGAGCAACTGGGCCTTGTCGTTCTCGAGCAATAAGTAGACCGGCTTGGCGGCCCGGCCTTCGAAGATGATCATGTCCCAGCCGGCGTTCTTCATCTCGTTGCCGAAGAATCCGCCCGAGTTGGAACAGGCGATCGCGCCGGTCAGCGCGCCCTTGGTGACGACCGAATAGCGGCCGGCGGTCGAGGCGCAGGTGCCGGTCAGGGGGCCGGTCACCATGATCAATTTATTTTCCGGGGCCAGCGGATCGACCTTCGGGTCGATCTCCTCGACCAGATATTTTGTCGCCAGGCCGCGTTGGCCCAGATACTTGGCCGCCCAATCCATATTGAGCGGTTCGGATTTGCAGGTCCCCTTGGCGAGGTCAACCCGCAGCAGTTTTCTTGCCCATGCCATGGTGCTTTCTCCCTAGGCTTCGGCCTGTGCGCCGGCGTCGGTCCTGGCCGCCCAGTTGCGCATCTTGTCGAGGCCGGTCCAATCCGCGTCGATATAGGTGATCGCGTCGGTCGGGCACGCCTTGGCGCATTCCGGATCGCCGCCGCACAGATCGCATTTGATCACCTTGCCGGTCGCCTGGTTGTAGTTGATGGTGCCGAAGGGGCAGGCGATCGTGCAGACCTTGCAGCCGACGCAAAGGGCGTCGGACACCACCTTGGCGCCGGTCGCGGCGTCGACCGAAATGGCGTCGACCGGACAGGCCTCCATGCACCAGGCGTCGGCGCACTGGGTGCAGGTGTAAGGAACGAAACGCCCTTCCTCGTGGAACGTGAAGACCTTGATCCGGGATTTCGACGGATTGAAAGTGCCCTCGTTATCGAGGGAACAGGCCACTTCGCATTGAAGGCACCCTGTACACTTTCCTGGATCAATGTGCAGCGACTTTTGCATCCTCTCCTCCCCGGAGCTTTGTTTTCTGTCGGCTTCTCCAGCAATGATAAAACAATCCGGAGTGAGTTCAAACAGTAACGACCTTGTTAAGAATCGCTCTCAATCGAGATGCGTGCAAAGGCCAGAACGGGCCGCGACCGAAGGGCCGCGATAGCAGCGGATCGGCTTCACCCGAGACCGAAGATGGCGAGCAGCAGAAGCACCGCGAGGATCAGGCCGGCGACCCAGACGCCCAACCTGGCGCCGGCGCCGACGTCGGCGTCGCCCGGCCCGGCCGGTGATATCTCGGCCGGAGCTTCGGCCGCTGCTTCCGTCGGGCCGCCGACCAGCTCCCCGAACTTGCCGAAGAAGTCGTCGGCCATCTTCTTGGCGGTGCCGTCGATCAGGCGGGTGCCGACCTGGGCCAGCTTGCCGCCGACCTGGCCGTTGACCTCATAGCCGAGCAACGTCGCGCCGCCGTCCTCGGCCAGCGTGACCGTCGCCCGGCCCTTGGCGAAGCCGGCCGCGCCGCCTTTGCCCTCGCCGGAGATCTTGTAGCTTTCCGGCGGCTTGAGGTCGGAGAGCGTGACCGAGCCGGCGAACTTGGCCGAAACCGGTCCCACCTTGGCCTTGACCTTGGCGGAAAACTCCGTGTCCGATGTCTTCTCCAGCTCCTCGCAGCCGGGGATGCATTGCTTCAGCACAGCGGGGTCCTTGAGCGCGGTCCAGACCGTCTCGCGCGGTGCCGCGATGCGATACTCCCCGGTCATCTGCATGGCATTTCCATCCTCCAATCGACTTAGGCGGCGGCCGCCCGGCTTGCATTCTTCTGCACCAGGGTCAGTGCGAAGACGCCGGCGAAAACCACCAAGGCGCCCAGGTGCCAAACCATATCGAGCGGCCACAGCAAGGCCACGCCCAGCGCGGCCATGACCGGGCGCAGATAGACCGCGACCGGCGCTTCGGCGTAGCCTTCGTAGGCGGCGGACAAAGCATAGACGCCGACCGTTCCGAAGACGAAGATCTCCATGGCTACCGCCCAGTCGCCGGCCAGGAACGGCGTGTAGGCGAACAGCAGGGGAATGATGTACATGCCCTTGGCGATGCGCCAGGCGGTAAAGCCGGTCGCCATGGGCGGCGTCTTGGCGATGGCGGCGGCCGCGAAGGCGGTCAGGCAGACCGGCGGCGTGACGTTGCTGTCCTGGCTGAGCCAGAAGATGATCATGTGGGCGGACAAGAGCGCGGTGGTCAGCAACGCCGGGCTGAGCGCCTGCTCGAACAAGGTGGTCGAGAAGTCCGGCGGCACGAGGGCGACCAGGGCCGCGGCGTCCGCCTCGCTCATCGGCTGGCCGAGCAGGGCCAGCTTGTCCGGCGCCGCCAGCATGAAAATCGCCTTGGCCCCCTCGGGCAAGGTGCCGGCGGCGATCACGTCGATCAAGTGCGCGTTGGAGATGAGCTCGTAGAGCGCCGGCGCGGAGAGCGTGCCGAGCACGATGTAGGCGGCGGTCACCGGCAGGCCCATGCCGAGGACCAGCGAGGCCAAGCCGATGTAGACGATCGCCAGCAGCAGGTTGCCGCCGGCCCAGTCGGTCATCAGCAGGGAAATCGTGTTGCCGACGCCGGTCGCCGAGACCACCATGACGATCAGCCCGACGGCGATCAGCAGCATGGCGGTGCTCACCATGTTGCGCGCGCCGAGCGCCAGCGCCTCGAGAATCGCCTTGAGGCCCATCCGGTTCGGGGTCAGCCAGCTCGACACGATGACCGCGACGATGCCGGCCGCCGCCGCGTAGGTCGGGGTGAAGCCATAGACCAGCATGGCGATCAACACGGCGATCGGCAGCAGAAAGGTGATGCCGCCGCGGCGCATGATTTCCATGGCCTTGGGCGCTTCGCCTTCCATAGGCTGCAGGTTATGCTTCTTGGCTTCGATGCGGACCCAAAAGGCGACCGAGAAAAAGTACATCAGCGCCGGCAGCACCGAGACCGCGACGATGGTCAGATAGGGGATCTGGGTATAGCTGGCCATGACGAAGGCGCCCGCGCCCATGATCGGCGGCATGACCTGCCCGCCGGTCGAGGCCGAGGCCTCGACCCCGGCGGCGAAGCGCGCGGGAAAGCCGGCCTTCTTCATCAAGGGTATGGTGATGACGCCGGTCGAAACCGTGTTGGCGACCGCCGATCCGGAGACCGTGCCGGTCAGGGCCGAGCCCATGACCGCGACCAGCCCGGGGCCGCCGACCAGGCGGCCGGCCACGCTGCGGGCCAGGTCGATCACGAAATCGCCGGCGCCCGAGCGCAGCAGGAAGGCGCCGAAAATAATGAACATGAAGACGAAGGTGGAGGAGATCCGGGCGATCGAGCCGAACATCCCCGACACCTCGAAATAGCTGCGGAACAAGGTGGTCTCGAATGTCAGGCCGGGAAAGTGGAACATGCCGCCGATCAAGCGGCCCCACCAGAAGACGTAGCAAAGGCCGACCAGGCAAAGCACCGGTATGAACCAGCCGGCGGTCCGCCGGGCGAACTCCAGGGCCAGCAAGACAGCGAGGATCGCGAAGACCCAG